>NZ_JBVBZF010000001.1:0-352560 GCF_057447755.1 Fusibacter sp.
AATGATTGTCACATGGCTAACACCATCATCAGCCGCAATATGGATATGTCCATCAGGAGATACCAATGTTGCAGTTGCAGTACCAGACAAATCTGTGTTCATCTCTGAGACCAAACTTGTAAATGTTTGTGCTGCTGAACCTGTAACTAAAATATTTTTTGTGGTTGCGCCAACTTTAACATCTAATGCATAAACTGTTGCATCATTAGCAAATCCAGTAGAATCACCACCAGCTTTTACTGCTGTGAATCCTAATACTTGGTAAAATGCATCATGTGGAACTGTCCAGTTACTAAAGGTATTTGGATCACCTGATACAAATTCAATTAATTCACCATCACGGAAACCAGCAGTGAATAAACCATTCGAAGTACTTGGTAGGTCTAAACCCTCACCAGCAACAATGAAGCGATCACCAGCACCTAAAGTATCGATAATTATCCAATCTGTACCATTCCAATATAATACATCATTATCTGCAACCGCAGGAGTAGTTGTACCACCCCAAGGTGAATCTGTTAATGTACCAACACCTTCATATGCAATATAGACAGCGCCAACAACTGGTGAAACAGGTTCAGCTGAAACTATATCATATAAATTAGGATCAATGATTGGATCTTTCCAAACAACGCCAGAAGTAACCAAATTGTCAACATATTGTTTTGATGTTGCTTCTGTTGCAGCAGAAGGACTAGTTGGCAAACCTGTGATTGTACCACCACCAGAAAATACCAAGTTGGCAGCGGAATCCATTGTGTCACCAGAAACATTTACAAATGCGTTAGTTGCTTCTGTTGTGCTATAAACATCCATAGATGTGCGGGCAGTTGCACCAGATTCAACAGTCCAACCTGTACCTGTACCAACTAAGAAACCACCATCAACTTCAGTCAAACCAGCAATTGTTGTCAAATCAGCATCATACGCTTGTACTGTTACACCAATATCTGCTGAATTTAAGATTGTAGCATCATACGCTTGAACATCAACACCAATTTCCAAATTAACAGATTGTTGGAATGCTAATTCACTAGCAACATTCAAAATGTTTGTGCGTGCATATGCTGACAAATCAGTTTCTGCAGCAGTATCAACAGCCGTTGTATAAAGCATTTTATTTGCAGCAGTACCTAGAGTTGCAATTGAGGTTAAGAATGCATCTGAACCTTGGAATGTACCAGTAGTTGGTGTTAGATCAATATCTTGATCAGGCATTGTAATTGTACGAGTAGTTGCAGTTGTTAAACCATCAACTTCAAAGGCCAACAATTTAGTTGCATCAACACTACCAGTAATATTAAACAAGTTATCAGGGAATTTTTGTAAAGCACTAAATGTTTGTGCAACATTAGTAAATGCATTGTTCGCATCATATGCCTGAACATCGGTACCAATAACTAAACCTAAAGTAGTACGTGTTGAAGCTGCATCCGTTTCACTTAATAGACCACGGCCAAAAGAAGTAGTTGAAACTGTTGCATATGTATCTAATGCTGTAGTATAGATCATTGTATCTGCTGCAGTTGTTAAACCTGCGATACTTGTCAAACCTGCATCTAATGCTTGAATGCCAGCTTCAGTTAATGTGTAGTTAACCCAAGTATTTGCACCCGTAGTCATTAAAACTTCGTTTGCAGCAGATGCCGTGATAGTTACATCAAGCAATTCTGACAATTGGTCTTTACCACTTATTGCTGCATCTAATTGTTGTAATACATCATAAATGTCTGTCGAGCCTGTAACATTTGTCATTGCAGCATCGACAGTTGCACCTTGGAAAACACCTGATGAGTTAACCATTGCACCCAAAGATGTTTCAATTGCATCTACTTCAGTTTGAGATGCCGCCCCACCACTACCTGTAGCAAATGCTGTCCATGTAGAACCGTTGTAAAAACGATACTCACTGGAGGTAGTGTTATAATAAATTCGTCCTGTCACGCCTGTTGGATCCGATGCCAACTTTTCAATCACTGCGTTTTGTAATTCGCCTGATCCAAGCGTATGGAACTTAAGATTACCATTAATAACCATTGGTTACTCTCCTAAAAAATACTAACTAGTTAAAATTTTCAATTGATTTATTTATTATTTCTTATATGTAGACTAAAAACTCTAAGTTTTTGAATCTATTAGATTTTTATACAGCTGCAGTCATATCTGCTTCATCTACTATGAAGTCAGGAAAGAATGCATCAAATCTACCAATCATCACTGTATACACAGGCTTGACTTTATATTGACTACCTGCTAATACTTCAGTGACTACCCCATCAAATTCTGGTGACATAGGCTTCGTACCTGATTGACCACCCTTCTTCTGAATCTTGACATTATCATCAACAACAAAAGCCATTAGGATCTCCTCTTAAAAACTGTGAAAAATTACTTGGTATATTTATTTATGGAATCAGCTGGTTACCATTCGTCTAACGGTGGTAGTCAGCTGTTTTATCATATTATTAAAGGCAATTGGTTTGACGCGAATTTTATCTAGGTCAAATTGTTGGAGAAATTCATTATCCACATTATTAAAGAAAAAGGTTCCACGATTACCAATTTTTTCAATTCGGTCTAGTTCGTAACCATTTAATTTAAGGCATGCTGCTAAGATGATATCCTGTGTTTCGTAGTCCATTTACCTTCCTTGTATTACCCCTATATTTATCCTTAGGATTGAAAAAGGCGACTAAAAGTCGCCTTTCAATAAGTTATAGAATACCCTTTTTATTGCATTCTTCGAACTGATGTAGTTAATTGTTTAATAACATTATTAAACTGGATTGGACTAACATCGATCTTTTCTAAGTTATAATTGTTTAAAAATTCATTATCAACATTTTCAAATATAAATGTTCCAATGTTTCCTTTCTTTGTGATCTTAACTAGATCATAGCCATGAATTTTTAAGGATGCAGCCAAAACGATGTCTTGAGTTTCAAATACTTTATTCATAATTATACCACCGCAAAATAAATCAGATGTACTATACCTGACATCGGTGCACTGAATGTCACCTCGACTGTATCTGCATCTACAATTTTAAACTTATCTGGAATTACTTCTTCATAATTTGAGTCGAAAATACGATGTATTAGTTGTTGTGTACTTCCACCATGGGTAATAGTCCAAGTAGTTACGGGTGTGATTTGTTCGTGAACATAACCAAATGCACCTGTAGCACCGCCAATACCAGGAATGGGCTTAGCAACAACCTTACCAGAATCTTTGTCTATATGTAAGGGAACTAAGTTACTCATTATGCACCCTCCAAGACAATCATGTGACCTGTATCAAGAAAAATTGTTTTCTTTGTTAAAACATACCCGATTTGTTGAATTGTACCAGACTGTGGGACAGATAATGTTACTTGACCTGTAGCCCCACAAAATAAAGGAGTTCCAGGTGAAACATTCCAATTCCATTCTTCATGTGTAACAACACCTCTTGGAACGTAAGTAATAAATTGACCCGTTGAAACATCCTCACGTACCATACCAATAATTGGTGATGTTTGATTTAAGTGTGAAGCAACACCAACTTGATCTATTCCTTTACTTGTTATTAAGTAGTATTCAGGAATAGGCTCAACTGCTTGAACAATATGCAATGCTGTTTCGAAAGCAAAGTTAATTGCACCAGTTGATAAGTGTGTTGCTAAAACTGACTCTGTAGTTAAGAATTCACTTCGACGTCCACGACGGAACTTACGAACTGGATTCTCTTCATCGTCAAACATAATAAAACCAGGATAGGAGACTTGTAATAAACCCACTTGAGAACCAATAGGATAAGGTACCATAACTGTACCTTCATCATACTTAGCTGCAAATACACGGATGCATTCTTGCCATGCTGTTCCGTTAAAAAATTTCATCAAGTTTTCTTTTAGGTCAAACCAATGTTGACCTGTAACTGAGGCTGGTGCTGTTTGACTATAAACTGGTTCTAAGGTTGTATGTCCAAAAGAACGTAAACCAGTTAGAAGGTCTATATCAAAATATAACCAGTAGTCGTTACCTGCTGAGAATGGACCTTGCCATGCTCCAGTAATAGAAATTTTTTCTTCAAATAGATAGTTTGCCTCACGATGGGCAAAATTAATGATTGTTGGATCAGGTGATACGACTAGATTAACAGTCGATCCTGATGGTGCAAGAAATGTTGGATTATTCGCTATATCAGTCTGATAACGAACCAAGCCTTGACGAAATGGCACTCGCATAGTTATCCCCTATAAGTTTGTTATTATTTATTATGATATGGGTCATATATTTTATATTTTATATGAAATATTTATAGAGGCGATTGGACAAGTTACGTTTAAGGAGTAGGATCTACAGTAACGATTGGACCATCGTTACCATCCCATTCAGTACCATAACCACCAACATCATAACCAGGATCTTGTGGTTCTGTTATATGAACGAACATATTATCTGTTAAATCAAGGACATCAACACTAAAAGCAATTTGTTCTTTTAGTTCTATACCAGCTAAGTTATCTGTTGGATCGTTAACTGCAACCCAAGCAGTACCATTCCATTCATAAAGATAGCCTGTACTTGCATCTCGATATCTATCTCCAATTAGTGGATTAACTACTGGAGAGGTTGGTAAATCGATGTGAATTAACGGGGAAATTATTTCAGTAAAGCCAAGACCAATATCAATTTGAAGTCTTTCGGACATAGTAACTTTAAGATCTTCTTGATACAGGTATTGAACAAATACATCAAGCAATTTAGTATGATAGGGCTTAATTTCATGAATATATTCAATTAAGCCTTGAATTGGTTCTTTACTAAAACTACTCACCTTTAATTACCTCTTCTGTTTCTAACAGTCTGATATTCTGCAAAGCAATTAAAGATGTTTTAAATATGTCAGGATATTCATGTTTATCAGCTAATGCATCATAGAATACTTCAAAGAATATTCTATTTACTTGTCTTGAACTGAAATGTGCATAGATGTATTCCATCATTGCAACAGCATCTAATGGTATGTCTAGATTGTAGTTACTTAAGAACCATTCTTTATCAACAGGATATGTATCAAATGCTGGATCGGTTAATAATCCAAGAATAGTTGATTTTGCTGCTGATTGTTTGACAAACGCTTGACCATCACCTAACCCATATTGAGTTTGTGTGCCATGTTGTTCATCATATAAAACACGATCAGGTGTTGGAACAGGAATAAGAGTACCTTGTTGCAATTCGGCCAACTTGAATCCAACAATAGCTTCTACCATCTTGTTCCAAAGTACTTCTGGTACATTACCTGATTGTTTCTCACGGAAAAGAACCCATTCAGAATGTTTATCTTTTAATTCTAATGTTTGTGCTTCCCCATGACGAATCTTATAAGGTAAAGAATTATCTGTATCTAAATAATTGTCACGTAAAGTAAAATCTTGGGTGAATCTCATCTTCAAACGATCATCTTCACGAACACTATTACCAAGACCACGCACAACAGCTTGTGTATATCTGTCAGGTAAAAAGTAAGCTACATCTGCAGCAGTTAGAATTGTAGTTTCTGTTGGACCTATTTCTGTTGTACCAATATCCATTGGTGCTAACATTGGTACAGCATCTAACGTCTTAAGAAAAGCATTTTCTACATCAGAAGTACCAGGAACTGCTGTTTGTAATGATCCAGGATGATATGTATTCAATGTCGAAAAGAAACCACTATCACTTAATGATATTGTTGAGGTTGGACCTGTTGTTGGACTTGTCCAACGCAAATTACCATCACCATCAATTGATGCTGTAGAACCATCTGGTGCTAACAATAGAGGCAATAGATCATTAAAAGTTTCTGTTCCCGTTACATTAACAAAAATAAAGTGATTGATACCACCATCAACAACACAATTATATCCAAGCCCAAACGAGAATGGAATACCAACAGGATCTGTACCCGAAACTGGTGTATTGAATGCAAATACTTGATATCCTCCAGCTGGACCTCCACCACTACCCCAATTATAATTGTATGTTACAGGTGATCCTGAAGTATTTGGAGCAACACATGCTATTACATCACCAGTTGCAATGCTATCTTTAGCAATATCTGCATTGTTGTGTGCTACTGGTCCTGCATTATCTTGAATGTATGGTGTCCAGGTAGTTCCACTCTTACTGTATAGTACAGGAACATAGTTTGAACACATTATTGCAACATCCCCAGCATAGCTCAAATGGATTGATTGTCCAAAACGATATGGTGATGGCATAGGTGGTGGAATAGTACTATCATAAACATAACTACCACCAGAATATACATAACACCAAATTAAACCAGCCGATGTTCCATACGTTGCATCATCAGGAGCTGCTAATAACATAACATTACCATCGCCTGAAAGAGCCACAGCTCTAATTCCTTGTGCACTTGATGGGGTAGTAATAGTTTGTGTTAGTGTCCAAGTACCACCTGACTCTGTATATACATGAGCAGTCACATCTAGATAAGAAGGAAGCACTAAAACATTTCCAGCTGAATTTAATGAAACATCGTAACCAATATAATCTGTAGCATGTGTTATGATTTGCTGAATAGCCCATGTACCACCAGTTCGTTTATACATGAATACTTTCTTATTGCTTGCCGTAGATCCGATTGCTAAAACGTCACCATTATTACTAAGGTCCATCATATCGACAGTTGGATTCCATGTGAGTCCAGATGGAGTAAAAGATTGTTGTAAAGACCACGTACCACCAGAATATGTGTATACGTATATAACAGACCAATAATCACTTACAACCATTGTAAGTCCATCACCAGATAGAACAATATGTTTACCATATTGCTGAGCAACCGATGGTACAGGTGGATAAAGTGTATTAATTAGTGTCCAATATCCTCCCACATAGTCATACTGTTCAACTTTACCAGTATTTGTAGAAATAGTACTATCATTAAACTGGCCAATTACTAATCTAGTTCCATCATCAGACATAGAAATTACAGCACCAGCAGAGCCACCACCTGGGTTTTGTACGCTTGGAGTTTCAACTGTTACTGTAGTAGTTACAGGATCTGAATAATGTACACCATTAAATACCACTAACGATAAAACATACATTCCTGTACTTGCCCAAGTGTGTACTGGACTTTGACCTGATCCATTATATCCATCACCAAAATCCCAAATATATGTTAGTGTACCAATACCAGATGGATTCGTTGATGCACTACCATCCATTGTTAATGGTTGACCTTCTTCAATAGTATATGGACCCCCAGGATCAGCTATTGGTTTAACACTTAATCGAACTTCTCGTACAGCAGCTGTTGAATTAGAATAACCATTACTAACAATTAACTGTGCATAATATGTACCTGTTGATGAATAAGTGTGAGAAGGATTTTGTAACGTACTCAGTTCAACACCAGGATTAGAAACGTCAAAATCCCAAGCATACGTAATTGGTAAATTGCTTGGATCATAAGATGCACTACCATCGAAAGCAACATTGGCTCCAGGTAAAGCATCTATTGGATCACTTCCACCTATAATAGCAACAGGAGGAGGTGGGGCTGTTACAGTTACTGTTGTATTTGAAGCAACAGATGTAGTTTGACCATTTGTTACAACTAGAGAAACATTTTTTGTGCCTAATGTTGTATAAATGTGTGTTGGTGTTGGTCCACCATTATTGTTCACATTACCATCACCAAAATCCCATTGATATGTTAAAGGTAAGCCGTTTGGATCTGTACCAGATCCAGCAAATACCAAAGGACTGTTAACTTGTACGGAATATGGACCACCTGCATTTGCAACCGGATCACCATATTCAACTGATACAACTGCTGTATCAGGAACAGAATCTTGTATACCATCATTAACTACTAAAGTTATTGTATACAGACCTGCAACAGTATATGTGTGTTTAGCCGATGCTCCTGTACCATGTGCACTATTATCTCCCCAATTCCAATCATAAGTTAATGGATTACCTGAGAATGATTGTGATCCTAGACTGCTAGGAGACAATTGTTGGTTTATATCAACTGTATATGGTCCATTTGCTTCTGCAACTGGTTCAGGATATGTAATTGTTGCAGTTGTGCTGACCTCAGCAGATAATTCACCATTGTATTCAACTGACAATGTTACTGTATATGTTCCAATATTATTATATAAATGGAATGGTGTAATTCCAGATCCTGAAACACCATCACCAAAGTCCCAATAGAATGTTAAATCGTTTACATCACCAGAAGGAGACACCGAACCAGCACCATTAAAGAAAATTGTCTGACCTAACCCTGCTGAATATGGGCCACCTGGATCAGCGACTGGAATATTTCCAACAATGTTAATATCACGAGTAGAACCTTCTAATAAATTCTGATAGAACATATATGGACGACCAATATTTTCTATCTCAGCCTTCAATTCAACAACCGAATGTGTTTTACCTGATGCTCTCGTATTCTTATTTGTTGCCCAGAAAAAGTATTCAGACTTTAAATTATTACTCGAATCTTCATACTGGTATTGAACATATGGATAATCTTCTTTATATTGAACTAGATTTGTGCCATCATCTTTAATAGTTGGATCAAACGCTAATTGTTCCGTAGTAGGATGATCTTTTTCACGAATAATCGTAAAGGTTTTTCCAATGTGTGTATCAGTAAATTTATAGGCTACACCTTCAAGTGTAGTCATATAGGCTAATTCAGGAACTTGATTAATATCAAGTTTTCCATTTTCATCTAGTTCTGCATCTGTAATGTAGATACCATTTACATAAACTTTAACAGTTTCACAAATTTCAATCTCAGGATTTTGACCTTTAACATCTAATAATGAAGACGGAATTGAACACATTCCAGCAACCCAGCTACCGTTTATAGTTGCTAAACATTCGTCTTGGATTGTGGCACCTGTATAAGGTATCAAGTCACCATCTACACCAGCAACAAAGGATGTATATAAATTCTTATCACGAACCCAATCAGTAGGAAAATCTTTGGCAACTAATCGATGCAAACCAACACCTTCATCAGTAACTCTAATTTCATTACCATCAAGATCATGCAATACCCAAGCACTAAGTTTTGGTTGAAGTGTATAAGTTGTTTCAGTTGCTAGTTCAGCTGGTAACGTATCAGCCGTAGTTAGTAATACTTCACGCCCAGCTGTAAATGGTATCATTATTAAATCGGTTGGTTCACATGGATCAATTTGAGCTGTAATTTCACTATCAACTCGAACATCAAATGTGGTTGAATCGAATGTTGATACATAGTTTGTAATTTCAACATTTCCATCATCAACAACGCTAGGTAAATTTTCTACAAATGTTATTGTAGTTATCGGACCATAAGAAACTGTATCAACTTCGTATGAACCATCATTATTTGATGATCCTACAATTGAGACCACACTACCAATTTCAACCTTTCCTGTTAAATCGGCTGTAATCGAAATTTGATTTGTGGCCACATATGTATAAGTGTACTGCAAAACTTCGGTTGTAGTTATAGCAGAAAGGAGATCATTTTCAACACCTTGATTTACTTCAATGTGTTCAACAGTTTCATCTTCAGTAGTAAATTGGATACCATTCTCAACAATTTCAGCCGTAACTGTAGTATTACGTAAATCTTCATTAATTGTATCGACTAAACCTTGATATGTAGAACCAATTCGACCATTTACAACAATTGTGTATGTTGTTGTATTGATTGTTAAATCGAAATCATAATCTGCTACAGTTAACTGAGTTTCATTTGAACTTCCCAATGCACCCGTAATACTAGTATCCATAACAATCTGAGCACTAGCATACGCAGCCACATTGATGCTAAAATCGACATATTCTCGACGTTTCTTATATAATTCTTTTAGTGGAGTTCCTGATGCTTTATCGTTTGAATCAATTGAAGTATCCGTAGCTTGACTTGCAACTAATGTTGCATAGTCAGCAGGTGGAACAGAGGATTTTGTCCACTGATACACATCAACACTTGCCCAATCAGTTAACGCTGCCCAATATTTAATACGATCTTCTGTATTAAACATTTGATCGTCATAATATGGTACATAAGCTAAATCATAGGTATCAAACCAAATTTGATCAATATGATTATTAAGCCAATAGTCACCATCAGCATTAATATTTCCATCTAATGCATAACTATATTGAGCAATATCACCTGGAATTTGAAAATCAACATCTTTTGATGGAAGGGGTGAATGATGATGTCGAGCTGGATCCCAAACAGGAACATCATGTAAAACAACTTCACTCTTAAAGTCAATAATCTTGCCTGGACTTAATTTTGTTTTTGCAGGATTAAGTGAATACATTTTGACGTATGCACCATCACGTGTATCATAGCAAGCCCCATTATAATATACGTATCCATTCTGTTCACACATATCTTTATCGCCATCATACACCTGTGAGGCGGTTGTGTGAAGAATTAATTCTTGAATAATTTGATCATATTCAGGTACTCGATAATGAGTTGCATTTATTTTTTCTGGAGATTGCAAAATACCTGGACGTCTAACGACAACAATCTTATCCAATGTTGTTATTGGATCATTAATTTTGACTACATTAGATACGATTGAACCTGCAGTCCCTGCAACTTCTTCAAAATTCCATGTCAGTTTACCATTGACAAAAACAACAATATTGTTGGTCCCAATAATATATTCAGGAGCAATAACATATGGATTGACTGCTGTTGGTGATATTGGCATTATTAAACCTGTAATACTCTAGCGTATACTGTACCACCGCTAGATTGATAAAAAATTAAAACTCTCGATGCATCGAGTCTGAATAAATGTGGATTTTGATATCCACCAAAATAATTGCTACTTAACGCAATTTCATTTAATGAACTATTGAAAACTCTCAAATACATTGATGTACTGCGACGATATGCAACCAAGCGATCAGATGTGCCGACTTGGCAAGCAGCTGGACGCATAAAATATGCACCACCATCATACATTCCTATAGTATCACAAATTTTTAGTGAACCTGTTTTCGCACCACTACTATTTACTGATTGGATTCTAACGATATTATCGTCACCTTCACCTATTACTAATGCAGTTCCACTCTCCAATGGATCAATGCCTAAATGATCTAAATTGTGTCCAATTGTTGAGGAAATTGTCGATTGTGTATTTACACCAACATTTGTACCACTAACTGTGATCTGACCAGAATACCAAGTTGTAGAACCACCCGGATTATCAACGCGATAGGTCATTAATGCTTTACCACTACCTTGAGCCAACCAAATTCGATGATCACTACCTGTATTACCAACAGTAACATAATTGGTACCAATATCTTGACCAGTATATGATGTTGGACCGTTACCCATACGACATACCCGATTTGTACCAGTTCCAGACATATTTAATGCAATTGCAGCACGAATATTACTATCTAAATTCGTAAATCCTAACACACCTTGTGTACTAGACGTGCCAATAATATCCGTATAGGATACACGTCCACCTGGTGATGTTGGTCCAAGATATGTAGCTAATGTTTTGCCCCACGTAAATGTTGGTGAAGCAAAATCTGCATTTAATTCAAACGGTGCTAGAGTAGATAATACTCCACTTGATCCTATTGCACCTAAGTGGAAAGCACCAACATTACTTGAAAAGTTTCCAATGCTAACATCACGACCATATTCCATTCCCTGCCAATCTGTTCGCTGAACATATACATCTGATCCATCAACAGCAATTATAAAGAAAAATAATTGAGCATTTGTTGAGATCCAAGCACTCTCTTTTTGAGTGCTATTCATTATAACAACAAATCTTGGCAATCCGTTCTTTGTACCAGAAGGTGTAACAACATTATTTGCTGTACCTAATGGAACAACATCATATAAACCAGCCTTCAAAGCTACAGGAGTACCTTGACAAGCCGTTGGTGAGAAATTAGCCCAGTTTCCTGAGCCTACTGCAATACCAGTAGCATTTAGTGTACCTGTAACTGCACCCAAAGTTGCGGAGATGACAAATGGTGTATTTGAAGAAATAACATTACAATCTACACTAAATTCATTATTAATATTTGATACCCAACCAACATTTGCAGACCATGTTACATCATTTGTAATATTAGCAGTTGAACCGTCATCATAGTGACCAGTTGCTGTGTATGTACTTGCATTTCCACACTCACAAAGATCTGTATTTCCTGTGACATCTATAGATGTTAATACAGGTGGCTGATTAACAATATAAACTGTTCTACCTGCAATTAATGTTTGTCCATTACCTGGATATACATACGTTGCACGAATATAATCCCCAAGTTGTGGGTATGTTGGTGGTAAATCTAATGTTGTAATAACACCAGTATTTGCATCAATTGGACCATAGTAATTTGAATTTGTCCAAGAAGCTTCATCACTAATTTGGAATGTTGAAGCATCTGACATTGTTACTGTACAAGTGAAGTCCCAAGCATTTGGTGTCAAATCAGGAAGTTGGTCTTGGCTATAAATTCCACCATAGTTAACAGGATCAACAACCATACTAACAGGTACTACAGGTGCTGCTACAGTTACTGTGCAAGATTGGGAATCTGTACTAAAACCATTATTAACCGTTAAAGTAGCTGTATATGTTCCACTTGCAGGATATGTATAAGATGGATTTGGACTTGTACTACTTGCACCCCCGTACCCAAATGTCCAATAATATGTTAATGGTAATGAAGATGGATCATATGAGCCTGTACTATCGAAATTAATTGCTGTACCTTGAATACCACTATATGGGCAGTTAGCATTTGCTACTGGTGGAGGTGGTGAAATTACACTTACTATTGCTGTATCAATATTTGTATTTGTACCATTATCTACTTGTAGTTTTGCTGTGTAAGTACCAACTGAAGTATATGTATGAGCCTGTAGACCAGGATCTGCACTAACTGTGTAGTCATATGATCCATCATTTGTAACATCCCAACGATATGTTAATGGTAAATTACTTGGATCGTATGATCCAACACCCGTTAAAGTTAAAGGTGTATTAACTTGAACAGTATATGGGCCATTTGCTTCAGCGTGTGGTACACCAACAGAAACAGTTGCTGTTGTTGATGCTGGTAGAGAATCATTTAAAGAGTCATTTACTATTAATGTGACAACATAATTACCTTGCGAAGTGTAAACATGATTTGGATTGACACCTGCTCCTAATGAACTACCATCTCCAAAATCCCAACGATATGTTAATGGATTTCCAGAGAATGATTGTGATGCACTTCCATCCATTTGTATATTTTGATTAACTAGTGCTGTATATGGACCACCTGGATCAGCAACAGGAATTGGATATCCAATCTCAACAGTTGTAGTTACTATAGTTGATTGTACAGGAGAACATTCGGCTCCCACATCCTCTGTCACACGTAAAGCTACAATATATGTGCCTGCTGCAGAATATGTGTGGTTAGGCAGCACACCTGAACCTGTGGGTAGAAAAGTGGAGCCATTATAATCAAAATCCCATTCAAACGTGATTGATCCACCATTAGATGCCATTGATGATGCACCATTGAAATTAATAGTATCACCTTCAATACCATAATATGTCCCACCAGTATTTGCTGTTGGACGATCATAAATTCGAACTAACGATGAGGTTGAAATTGACTGATAACTTCCATCATCTACTTGTAATGTGACACTATAAACACCAGGAGCTGTATAAGTATGAGTTTCAATTGCTGAACCACCAACAATAGCATCACCATCTCCAAAGCCCCAATCATATGTCATTGTTGCTGAAGGATCAATACCTGGCTCTGATGCTGTTCCATTAAATGTTACAACCTCATTCGTAATACCACAATATGGACCACCAGTATCAGCAATTGGTAAAATAACTCGTTCGTTTCCTTGAAAGAATACGATACGAACATCATCAGCTAATACATCAGATTCAAAAATTACAGACCCTTCATATTTTGGTCTTGCATCTTTGACATCTGTTACTTCAGCGTGGAAGAATAAGTTATCAGCTCCTTGTACAAACTTCTCAACTTGGTCGGGTTGTTCAAACCAACGATCTTGATCATCACCACGAACTTGAATAAAACCAGTTTGCAGTGGATCATCAACATTAATAAGTGGAACAATACTCTCCATTGATCCAAGAGCTGTTGTACTAAGTGATGCGCCACCAACTCCACCTGTGCCACCTGTCGTTGTGGTAGCATCTAAGTTTGTGAAATGAAGCTTTAGTTGATCAAAATTAACATCGTTATAGAATAAGTTAATTTCAGGATATTCTTTACGATCAGAATCTCCAAACTCTGCAATCTTATAAGCCCAGAATTCATCTAGTTCAGCTTCTTCAAACTGTTTTGAGTTTATGAGAGCTGTAAGTGAATTAACCGAACCTTTGTGTTGGATTAGACCACGCCAGAATAAGAATTTAGAACGATCATTTATACCTAAGTTATCAAAGTAGCTAGGATCTTGAAATCCGAGCAATCTTTGAGCTTCACGTGCCAATAAAGTATTGCCTCCAACTTTAAGGGAGTCGTACATTGTTTGTAAAGATTCAACACTATTTTCAAAATTTGGTACCAAAGAATTATTGTGTAAGAAATAACCACCAGCATTTGGACGTTGGGTTATTTCGCCTAGACGATCAAACTCAACTGCAAATGTTGTTGCATCAAGTCCAATGAAAGGATCATACAATAAATTATTATCTACTGTGTAATCCCCCAACAACATAATATGTTCATATCCATCAACAAACAAATGAATACCACCAATGTGTAAGTATTCATACATTGTTCCTTGAATGTTTGGATCCAAATCATTTGCTAACTCAGGGATAATTGTAATATGGCCTTTCTTATCCTCACGATAAACACGAATGTGGTCTGCAGTTAATGGACGACCATATTGGTCATATATTGTTTGTTCTGTAAAAATATCTTGGTTTGGACCAGTACGAATATTTGCAATTATACCTTGATCCGTTTCAAACCAAATATGATTACGTAAAGGATTCAATTCAAACGATGGATTAGCTGCTAATGTTTCAATTGGATCATAGTGCACACTACGTAAGCGATACATATAGTCAATAAAACGTTCAGTTTCTGTTTGCCAATTTACTGTTCGACCTGTTTCTTCATCTGTTTCGGAAGCATCCGAATCATTAAATATAAATCCTTGTCCCTTTGCATGAGCTACATAACCATCTATAAAATTAATAACATTTTGCATTCCAGTAATTTTCAAAGGAAATAATACCGACTGCTCTTGTGACGTATCAAGAATATTATGCTTCCAAACAGTAGATGCGTGTGCTGCAGATAAGGCTGTAAATTCATTAATATATTTTTGACGATACTGATCAAATCCAATTACATTTGGAAAAATATTATCATTGATGATTGTAATATCTGTACCAATTCCTGTATCAGCATGTTCGATGACAACACTTCCATTCACAATTGATGCCACAACAGTTTCAGTAGAATTTGCAACTATTTCAGCGTTAATGGCATTCATCAAATCTTGCATTGTTTGTGCATTTTGGCCTTGAATAGATACAGGAATTTGAATATCATCACCAACTTTAATGGTCATGGTATATTCATAAATTGTGTCGCGCAATCCGGTGGGCGTACCGAAAGTTATGGATTGTAAAAAGTCAATAACCAAATAACGAACTATATCATAATATTTAACAACACGACTAACTGATGTTGGAATATCAACAAGAAATTCCCAATCGGATCCACTATCAGAACTAATACGACGTGGTCCAAACTTAGTTGTTGTAATACGTAATGAATCTACCCAACGATCTAATAAACCTGGAGAGCGTTTCAAAACAAAACTATAGTCTTGATCTGTTAAATCAGCTGAACGTGCAGCTATTTGAAATGAACTTGTTTCAACAGCTGATCCAAACTGATAAGCTAATGTAGGTTCCCATTCAGTCCACACTGCTCTAAAATCAGATGTCTTATTATCAATTGAATTATATCGATTAAAATTTGTGTACCACTGACTAAGTCCAGGAACAATGTATACTTCATTGTCTATTAAATCACCATGGAAATTTGTATCAACATGACTAAAAACTTTTTCGGTTCGTAAATCAATATTTAATCCACCAACAGAAATATAATCATTACCCCATACTTGATGCATGAATCGTACTGGTTGCATTTGATACGCAATTTTTAATAGATCATAAGCAAATTGACTAGACTTGTGATATTCCCATTCTGTTGGTCCATTTTGTCCATAAACATAATCATGATAGATTAATGTTACACCAGGAAATGATGATGGGTTAGTTGGAATAGTACCAGATTCATTTTTAATTAACGTACGATTAGTAGTTGTGGATAATGATGGATAAATTGTTTCATTTAAGTATGGTGGTAATAAATCATCTGGACCATAGCTACCATGTGCCACATCATCAATATTAACACAGAAATAATTGTATGTTGTTAATTGTTGACCATCAGCTAATGCATTACCTGTACTAACAGTTCCATCAGGATACGTACGGCCTGCAGGAATTTTTCCAATACGAATGTTTTCCCACATTCCTGTTGTGGTATTATGATCATAAATCCAACGTCTAGCACCTGTTAAATCTTTATATTCCTCATCCCACCATACTGGTTTACTAACAAAACCTTGCAGTTTCCATGGTTCTAAATGTGGGTATGGAGTATTAAAGATTTGTTCATAAATTGTCCACCAATTTGCGCCCCAAGGCTTTGTTGTGTTAGCCGCTGAGGTAGGCCACGTTGTAATACCAGTAAGACCAATTGGAGCATCTGGAACACCACTATAGTTCCAAGAGAACGGATCTGTAGCACTGTAAAAACCAGTAGCTGAAAATGGATCATCAATTTCACTACGTTGAATGTAATCGTAAAAAGCTTCTTCAACTAAAGAAGCAAATACTAATGGTTCGGCTGTTTCTAATGCCTGAATATCAAATATTGGTGCTGGAATTAACGGAGCAGCATCAAATAATCGGCGCTCAACTTCAAGCAATTGAATTTGAAAAGTCTGTTCAATATCAATCTCTTTCCAAGCTAGACTTATATCTCCACCCGTTGCAATAGATACCCAAACATTACTTTGGAATTGCCATAGTTCATCTGTATCTGTATTATACCATAAAGCCCCTTCTAAAGCTGTTGAGGCTGCTGGTTGACTTGCACTAATATAACTAGCACTAAATCGATACAATTTGCCAGTTGAAGTATTATACCAGTACTTACCTTTACGACCAGTATATGTTGTAAAATATGTATTGTAGTCCGTCTCTGGATCAATTGTTCCTGAGTAACACCACACACCTTCAATAGTTGAATATGCTGTAGTTGTCAAATAATCAATAACATCTGCAACTAATGTTGAATCCATTAAACGTGTCGATACATGTCCATCATGATGTAATATTTCAGAAACACCTAACTTATCATCACCTAACCACACTGGAGCAACTTTATTTCGCATTCTAATAAATGGCAAAGTTGCAATCCAACCACGAATACCTTGACTAGTTTGTGGATTAAACGTATTACTATCACCATATACTGTAGCATTAACATCATTTTGCTCAAATGATTGAATACCAAAATCCGATACAACTTTTGCTAGATCGACTAAATGAGCATCATCCAAAATAGTTAAATGATCCATGAAGTTTTGATCAAATCCTTCTTGGATTGTATTCAAGTTTGTTTCATATCGATTTTGGGCAAACTCAATTATTTGTAATGGATTACTACTATCAATAAACAAAGATGACAAAAATGTATCATAACTATCATTATGTTCTTTAATTGTACCACCAATACCATAATTTGGGTTAGTTAAAATTCTCCACATTGAAGATGAATAACGAACAATATTAGCTGGGGCTTGTTGACCAGCAATAATAGTATTGAAATGTGTTAGTAATTGAGAAAATGTTATTTCTTGACGATCCTCATGTGAAGCATTGTAGTATAATTGGTTTGGTATTTCCCAATCTGCAATTGTATTTGACGTAATGATGCCATCACCTTGTGTTGCTGTACCAATACCTTCTTCTACAACAATATGTGTATATAACCCATCATAACTAGATGATGCAACTGTGTACAGGCCATCATCAGCTGTACTATCTGAAACTGTTAATGTTGAACCAGCAACAAAAAGATCAGTCCAGTCACCATGCTTAATTGCAAGTGAGAATGTCTCTGTGTCTGCATCGCTAAGTGCAATTTTCAAGTCAACAATTCGATGGCGATCAGCTGTCATTTTTGCAGGGACATACTGTTCTGCATCACCATAACCTTTACGCCAAATAGTTTGCAATCCTGTTAAATTGTCAATATCAATAGTAGCAATATCTTTGTAAGCATATACTCGACCTGTATTATCAACTAAATGTTGCTGGAAATGATAATTAGTACCGAAGTTTGATGTTACAATACGTTTGTTTAAACGAGAATTAATTTCAGCATCGGATGATTCTAAGAATTGGAATAATGGTGATACTCCATAGAAATCACCTGTAACTGTAAACATATTAAATTGTGGATAAGTGTGAACACCAATTGTTTTAGTCTGTTCTACTTTACGATAATTTACTAATGAAACTAGGGTAGGTTGAATAAGTGCTAACTTCTGAGTTTCATATTCAGTATTATCTTCAACAGTACGAACACTAATCAATTCATTCCCAACATCTTCTTCGGCTGCTGCACTTAATTCAATACGAACTAAATCAAATTCTGCTTTTGGATCAAAAAATTCAATACCACGAACATAAAAATTATCCCCACTACCATAGATGTCAAGTTCAGTTAATTCTTGATATGTTACATATTCACGAATGCCATTAACATAAACTCTAATATCATCAGCACCTTTAATAACTTTATTTTGATTTCCAGCTGTAAATTCAAAACGCTGTAAGTCTAATCCAGATGCACCAAGTGGAATTAGATATTGATCTGCTAGTACTGATGTTGCTTCAATTTGATGTTCTACAGGAACAACTTCTTTAACACCAACATATAACCACTGGTCGAAAAAGTCTAACCAAGCATCACCACGTGAGGTAACTGCAAACGGTAGAACAAAATGGCTTGTAGTAATAGTTGTAGTAGGCTCCACAACTGTCACAGTTGTTACATTACTAGCAACAGAAACATTGGTTACAGTTAATTGACTAATAATATTGCTTGCATTATCACGAATTAGTATTTGTGTATTAATTGTAAATTCTTCTGAATAATCACCTGCAACAGTAAACTGATTTGTACCAACACTTTGGATTGGATAACCATTTGCAATTTCGGCTGATGTTGGTTCTGTATCTACTTCAACCCAAGCATTATTTGTTAGGGCACGATACTTCCAACGAAAAGTTGTTTTACTCCATTCATTCAACTGAACGTCAGGTAAGTATTCGATAATTGGACCTTCAGCTCTTTTTGCAATTGATGTGTTTGGTACATCAGCAATATGTACCCATTTATTTTCACGCGACCATGCATCATTCTGCATTGGACAACTATCTGATTGATCCCAGTTATGGACTCCATCTGGTGTTGGATAGTCTACAGGATATCCAGCTGGGATTGGAGAATTAAATCCATCATTATCATCCCAACCTTCTTTATCCCAACCTGATTCACCATAACACGTACAATCACGATTTCTGAAATACTCTTCAAAACGTGATGAAATATTAACACGACCCCAATCACCACTATTTGTGACTGATTCATTTAAACGAATAATCGTATTATTACCATCATAGATAGCAGAGTTAACTGTATATGCACCATCATTAATAGTCGAAAATTCAATATTTAAAGACGATCCTGGTTCAAATGCACTTTCAAAATTATGTGCAATTGTTAGTTCATTTGTAATTTCATTTAAGCCAATTATTGGATGAATAAGTTCACCACCAACATCATCAATAGCAGCATTTAAGATAGCCTGTGTTTTAGTACACTTATTCTGAATAGTAATATACTGGGGAGTTGAACCAGGATTTTCAGGATCATACCAATAGTAACTTGTATAATTGATTAACTTATCAATATCAATTGGTGGGATAAAATTAAACTGTTCTGTATTACCCCATAGTGGTAGTCGTTCACGATCTACACCAAGACGTTCAGCCTGTTGTAAGATATCATAGTAAGAAGACGCATGATCTACTGTTGCAACTTTTTTGTACAATAATGGTTGCAATTGCCATGCTTGACGATGAGTAGTCTGTTCAGGAATTAAATTGACATCCACGTCTGTTGGTAATTTCTTACCAATCATACCGACAACCTTCTCCAATTCTGTTTTTGTCAGGAAACGATTATGGAGATTCTCGAGAATCCCTTTATTAACATCTGACTGATAGACACTGGGCAGAAGGTCGAATAAATTTATACGTGGTTTTTTGTAATCACTATTGTTGGCCATAGAACTGTACTCTTATATTTGTATTATTTATCTGTACGCTCTCAACAGTTTTTTGTTGAGATATTACAGGGTTATCGGTTTTGCTTGAGTACAGTAGAATTGAAAGAATCCACCATTTCAATATCATCAACAGTGATACTGGGTAAGAATAGTTCATCTTCACGAGCATAGACTTGAAATAAATCACCAAACACATTAGATTCCTGTAATGGAACTAATACAACAGAATCAATTTCTGAAGCTAGTTCAGTTTGAATTGTAGCCGCTAATTCTGTGAAATAAAACGTTTCTCCAAATTCCCATTGTGTTATATCAAAAAAGTTTCTAATAATTGTGACCATTTTTAGTTTAACTTGGTTATCTGCTAATTTACCATTTGAAGATCGGACTACAACAAATTTAGCACGAAGTTCGGCAATTGCATCACTACCAAAAAGTACTTTGAAAACACCTGGATGTAATACAACTGTGTCAGAAATCATCTTGTTTTCCAACAGTGAAGCATACGTATTGCGAAGTTCAAAAGGTGTAGGTTCATCAGGTTGAATAGTACTTACCTTATTCAAATATGATTTGTAATTTGAATAATAAGCTTTTGGAATAATGAACATATCAATAATATTTGATGTAGCAGGGTCAACTAAATTATAGCGAGATGTGAAATGTGTCCATAAGAAATTCAGATCACTGCGTCCACGATGGCGTTTATAATTTCCATCTGGATTAGATCCAGACCCATCTTTTAGTAAAGCTACTTTTTCAACATCAGCTGCAAATAGGGCTAACGTACTAGGCTCTGTAACCATTGGAGTCCATTCGCTTGATGCTGTTTCACGATAAAAATATACAAAATCTCGAACTTTAACTCGAAGTAAATCATTTAACACAGGAGCAGCATTATCAATACCACTGAAACTAACTGAACTAACTACATCACCTTCAGTACCCTCAATAATATCATTAATGGTGTAAGTCCATCCCTGGGTTAAATTTTCAATTGAAATTAAATCTCCATACCCAGCTACGTATGATTCTGTTAATTGTAAAATTGCTGCCCCATCAGCTATAATTAAAAATTCACGATCGACAAGCGATGCCAAATCAACACCATCTGGAATACCATCTTCATTCGTATCATTTGGAATAATTTTCAATTTATGTTTACTATCTAATCCAGATGGTAAAGCAACTCGACTTAGAGACTCAAATAAAATGTTACTTGTTAGAACTGTACCATCAGCACCAACGTTTGCCTTCAATACAATCATCTCATCATCATTGGAAAGCATAGAATCATATGTTAATGTAGTATCACCATTATTTGTATGCCAAAAATCTGTATCAGTGCTTTCTGCAATCATACGTGTTTTATATGTTGTAATGGTATATTGTTGTGCTGTTACTTTTTCAACTTTAAAAATAACATTGTTTACATTAACAGGAGTTGTTGCAGCATGCCACCACAAACCCGAATCTTCATAATGTTCAATGTAAACAACTTCACCAATAACCATTGCATCTAGCACAGCTTGCATTGCTGCAAATTCAGCATTTAAAAATGTTTTTGTAATCTTCTTCGAATCTAACAGAGCAATTGATAAAAATACTTCTAGTTGTACTAAAGAAGCTTCAATAACACCTCTTAAAAATGTTTCTGGATCAACGTTTGAAACATTTTCAGCTTCTTGATATAGCTCATAATAAATGGCTAAATCATCACCAAACTGCTTAACATTACGATAAACATCACTAGGATCATTCCATGTAATATACTTAGACTCTCCAGCAAATGTGCGATTGACCGCACGCATTTTAACAATTGAAGGATCTTGTAACATAAACGTATTGTAGTCACGAGAATTAACCATTCGATCTTGCGAATAGTAAACTGCAGGGGCTACTCGACGAATATGCTCGATATCTTCCGAAGCAGAAGAGTTCTGCATGGTACCAATTGATGAGTAAGTAAACGTAAATGTTTGTGAGTTTGCATCACTGTCTAAATATGTTAATGATGCATCAACATTGTTAATAGCATTTCTGGGAATAACTATATCATCGTTTATAGATGTACGGAACCAAAATCTAAATGTTCCAGATGGAACATCTGCAAATTCACCATCTCCAAATACAAGCCGAACATTGTCATCTTCAAGAGATTCAATTTCAACTTTAAGACGATTTGTGTTAGTATTGAAGATAATATTTTGGGCATGAGCTTTGTCAACATTTTCCCATTCAGCTAATGTCTCACCAGTATCTGGATCAATATTATTCAACCATGTATCAATTTCATTAATGTTTGTATTATCAACACTCCAGGTTTGGTTTGGAGTTATACCATCAAAAGAAGAGTCTACAGATTGTAATGTTCCCTGTTTTGCAAAGACGAAAAAACCTGTTGTATCGGAAGAATCTCCGAGACCATCTGTTCCATATAAAATTGAGAATGATGCGTTTACTTCAGGACGTCTTTCGACTGGTCCTGTATCTTCTAGAGTTACGGGAACTAATTCCATTGGCAAAGTCTGACCTGAAACACTAACATTAAAGTTTAACACTCCATTTGTTAATGATGATGGAACATTTTCTAATTGATATAGCTCAAATAATACGTCATCAACTTGGATACGATCATTTGGTGCAACAGTACCAAAATTTTGTTCCATGATACGATTCATAACTAAAATGAATTGTTCTTTCCATCTTGGATTATTTGGATCATTCCAAATAATAACACGATTTTGTAAATCTACCCCTTCAGAATCAATTACAGACTCTGAACAACTAACCGATGTTAATTTGACTAATCCACGTGCAGGTAAGTTACGTGAAGGATTATAAGAAATTAATTTTGCTAAACGTAATACATTTTGTTTTCGTTGAGCAGTTGTTAAGAAATTTTCATGAGCATTAATATCAATGCGATAGGCTAATAGTTCACCCAAATAAGCAAATAATTCCAATATTGCAATGAATTCACTAGACTCAATATAATCATTAAAATTTTCAGGAAAATACAACTTAATGTATTGAATCATACTTTCCTTGATCGTATTGTAGTCAAATGCAGCAAAATTAACTTGTTGGAATGCTTCGTATGCTGCTTCAAATCCCTCAGCTCGAGATATTAATCTACTCATTATTGGCCACCTTCTAATTCAATATTCAGATTCATTGTATCAACGATATTTAATTCAATATAACGTAGTTTTGCTGCAACAGTAATTGCATTCTCGTCTGGTGTTGGACGCACATCCATCGTTAACAATTCTACACGTGGATCAAATCGAAACACTTCTTCAAGATCTGAACGAATGGTATCCAAGGTTTCTAAATCAAGAGGTTCAAAAACCATATCAGGAATAGACGTTCCAAAGGTGGGCATCATCACACGATCACCACGTCGAGTGAATATATGATTAAGCAAATCAAGCTTAACTGCTTCAATATCGGTAACTTTAAATGTACCGTTGGACTGAAACTCGAATGTTGAAAACCCTTTGTAAAGTGTCATATTAATCTCCAATTACAGTATTTATTGGAGGGTATCTGGTGAATTTATCGGTGCCAATTATCACCTCTATCTTGATCTTCACCCAATTCAATTTTACCAACTGAATCACTGTCCTTTTCAAATTCCACTTCTTGTTCAGGGTTTTTGTCTTTATCAGACTTCTTCTTATACATCACGCGTGGCCAAGGCTCATGTTTTGGCTCACGATTTGGTAAATTCGCATCATTTGGCTCTGTTAGGGATGGCGGCGATGCTGGTGCTGCAGGTGGACCATTTAAGTTTAATGGTGCACCTGTCATTGTTAAAGGACCGTTTGCCAACAAGTCTAGTTTTCCACCAGTTATTTTAACATCACTACTTCCTTGAATATTCATGGCTTTTGTGTCAACCTTCATCTCTTTTGCAGCTTTAAATGAGACTTTTTCCTTTGATTCAATATTCATATCCTTTTTCGAGTACGCATGAATCTTTTCGTCTGTCTTTATTGTGATGTCTTTCTTTGTTCTCAAACGAAATTCTTCGTCAGTTTGAATATGTACACCTTTCTTACCATACATTCTAATCTTTTCATCTGATGTAATATTGATATCATTCTCAGCATGGACTGAAATTCGACGTTCGGAATAGATGTCAATATTACCATTCAAATCCATTTCAATCCAACTAGCCCCTTCTGCAGTTGAAACATAAATTCGTTCATTAGAATCATCAAGAATTATTTGATTGCCTGATGTGGTACGGATTCTAATACGACAGTTCTGTTTTCTATCATCCATTGATAATGCATGAAATCCAGGAGTTGTTAGACTATAGACCTGAGAATCGTAATTATTGTCTGTGTAATCAGAAGTATGATTACTTTCAGCACGTGAAATTTCATATCCTTGACGATGTTTTTCTTCTTTGTCATCAGCTTGAGAAGTTTCAGCTATTTTTACATTTCGCTCTTGAACACCTGCAACTGTATAGTCCCCTGCTCTAGTACGAAACTCTTTAGAATCCAATTCATCATTAAAAGCAATATTCAAATTATCATAATATGGTTGAACAAAATTACCACTTGAAGAATGTGGACCTTGTAAATTATCACCACCATTAAAACGACCATGTGGCATAGTGTGTGGTGTAAATTGATCATACATACAACCCAACCAAACTCGCATGTTTGGATCGCCATCAAGACAAGCCACCAAAACTTGTGCACCTACTTTTGGAATAGCCCATAAACCATATGCGACACTACCATCATTTGAATTTGTGGGATTCTTTTCTGGTCCACGCCCAATACCACCATTTGCTCCACCAAATGGTGTAATATATAATGCCCATGGTAATTCAGCTACTTTTTTATCAGGTGTTTCACCCCAGCCTGGACAGCGAATACGTAGTCTACCCATCTGTTGTGGGTCGTTAGCATCAACAACTGTTCCAATTGTCATATTAGTATATTCCATACTAACATCATCAAAAATTTCATTATATATGCTCATATTAACATCCTGACTGTTGTGGATCTGCATTAGCATCACTAACAACATCACCTGATTTTAAATCTTCTTTCTTCGTACCTGAGGATGATCCATCATGTGGTGTTTTTTGATCTTTTGCCCCATTTCCAGGTTTAGTCTTTTCTTTTTCTTTTTCTTTGTTAGGGATTTGAAAATCAACAGGCAGACTTATCATTTCAATAGTTTGTGTAAACCCACCATCTTCAAATAAACTGTCTACACCAAACATATAATAATAACCTTGATACCAAAAAGGCTCTTGGTCGAACTCAGTAACTGAATCTGTTGCAGGCATAAAGATGTTTACTTTACACAATGCTGGTGTTGTATCATAATTTTTCATTATTCCACCATTTTCACCAAACTCTACAGCTTCATTGTTTTTTGCTTTTGATGGTGGACGCTGTAAATTTGCCATCATTGCAGGATTGCCTGCGATGGTAATAGATGCATCTAGTCCTTCTATACCAGCAAATCGAGACAGCATTTGCTGAAAGTTTGCTGACGAAGTTGGATATTTAGAATGTTTCGCTAAAGTAGTTTTATCAACATTTGAAAATGGTAGAACCACTTTTCGATTCTTTGAATTTGGTGATACAGTTGCTTGAGTTGCAGATGGCTTATTATCAGAATTATGGTCTTTTGGTGTATCTGCAACAGAATTTGTTGGTGTTAGTGTTGAAATAAAGACTATGCCTAAAGCCATTTTAATATCAAAGTCTAGTATATCAACATTCTTTCCCGAAAAAATATAATCAAGTTCTAAAACATTTCCAGGCTCAGCTGTGATAGATTGTCCTGTAGATAGAGCATCAAATACTGAAATAGGAACTTTATATCGATTAATCACATAGGTGATAGTTACTTTATCATCTTTTGGTTCAACAACAGAATTAATTTTAAAAGAATATCGGTCTTTTGCGTTACCTTCATCAAGAACTTTCTTTGATGCATTCATTATTGTTTCAATAGCCGATTCGATCGTAGCATTTTTTCCGAATCGAATTATTGGATTATTTTCTGCAGTATCAGTTGTTTGATCTTTAGTTGCATCAATTTTATATTCATCGCTTGTGTATGGATCTTTTAGATCAAATAGATATTCTACTTCTTTAAATTCAATATCACCTAATTCATTTGTAATACATTCTTTAAATTCTGAATATGCAAATTTCAATGTTGACTGCAACGTATCAATAGCCTTTTTGATCGTAGCATCTTTTTCTAATCGCAGAGCTGCAATGTTTTGGATTGATGAACTATATGATGGCATAAATGCTGCACCATTAACAAGTGGCGCAAAACGAATATTATACGTTGCACCCGTAATATCGAAATTGGCCGTTAGATCATACAGAATGAACATTGCAGCTGGGACATTATTGATTTCTTCACGTTGATTATCTTTTGTATAACCAACAAACATTGTTTTTAGTACATACACTGCACTTGTTGAATCAATACCAAATTCTGTATAAGCCTTTTCTAATTCATTTAAGAAACGAACACCACGAGGTTCTTGGATAACAACTTCACCTTCAGTCATAATAGTACCTGAATAATGTTCACCAGGAATATTAGGTGCTATAACAGTTGACAGTTTTACCTTATTGGCAACAAAACGGGCATTCTTGCGACCATCAACTAATATCTTATAACCACTTCCACTTGAATCAAATCTATTTGAATTGACTAAACTTTCAGCAACACTTGTGTTTTTACATACTGCAAGAATATGATGATATGAATATGTTCTAAAGTCTGCTAAAAGATTTTTTGGTTTTGACATTATACTTTATTTCCACCTGTCGAACTAATTAGAATTTCACGTGAAGTACGGGATTGTGTTGGTAGTCGAATTGTTTTCCCAACTACAAATTCAGTAGTTACATCTAAGATTGTATTATACTGTAAAACTAACCAAATTAAATCTCTGTTTCCATACATATCGTATGCAACTTTATCTGGGCGTTGATGATACTCAGCAGTAATCTCTATCACAACATCATCATCTTGCCATTCAAAAATATTACGTTCCCACCAACCTAGACGTTGACTATATCGATCAGTCACTCCACCTTGCACATAACGTGAATTTCGTTTATCTGTTGAATTTGCCATTATCTATCCTTAGAAGTTTGTCAAGTCACCTTTACGGTAAGCTGCTAAATCAAAATTTGAATAAGCTGTTGGGGAATGAGTTTCTGTTAAGTTCATATCAACTGTCATTATTGTTGGAAAGGGTTCACCTGTAGATGTTGCAATGTAATCAACATCAGCTGGATATGGTATACTTAATTGATTAATTATTACAGGAACTTTATAAATGTGTCCACGTGAATTAGCATCCGAAAAGGCTGACAAATACAAAACTTCTGGTGGTGCACCAAATGCTGTTTCACTACCCCCACTTACATCCTTACCAAAATGAGGCATCGTCCAACCACGCATTGTATTTAATAGTTGCAAGTTGGACGTAGCTTCGGCTATAGTTCGTGAAACAATTTTAATGTTACTAATATTAAAAGTTCGTGACGATGAAGACTGAAATGTTTGAATATTTCCAGGCATATGAACTGGATCCAATGATTTATAATTTACATTTCTATTTTCAATAAAATCTGGAACTACGCGAAATACAACACGATATCCTGTTTTTGATCCAACCAATCGAATTTTGAATGGATTATCTTCTGTAGTCTCACTTGTTGGAGACTTTCCACCTAAAGCCATTTTATACTCCTAATCCCTTTTTAACGGCATACATTAAACGACGAGCAAATGCGCCAGTCCAACCCGTTGCTGCTCGAAACATCCCTATATCTTCATGAATAGCAGCATCACGAGCCTTAGTCGAGCTCATTCCAGCTGCATCCGTTGCATCTGGATCTCTATATCCAGCACTTACTATTTTAAAGTTTTCGATATGTTGTTGTGCAAAGGGTGTTAAACGACGTTCAAATTCATCAACACGATCAGCCCCAACTATAAATGTTAAATCACTGTACCCATGTTCAACTAGCCATTCAAAAGCCTCAAATGGTGTTCGAATACTCTCTTCAACTATAAAATTTGTATCAGGGAAACATTCGTTTAAGAATTGCATCTTAGTATTAAAATCAAGTGGATTTTTCTTTTTATCATGAGTTTTAGATGGAAAGATATAATAATCGCCCATCTTTGCATATTGCTTCACTTGGTTAATTAGTTTAGCATGTCCCATATGAGGAGGGTTAAATCGACCAAACGTAAACACTCCAGTCTTGATATCCAATTGACTTCTTGGGCGTTTTGCTGCTTCGTATAAAAATTTTAGCGTTTTCACACTATCTCCTCAAAATTAGTGAATTTTATAATTTGTATTTATATAGTGTTGACCTTCGGCAAAACACGGGGTATAGTCACCAAAATAAAATAAAAATATACGGCCCTCAACCATATATAATATGCTTAGGGTAACAGGAGAGTTCAATGGCAAGTACCACAACCACAACTACTGAAAAGAAAGCTGCGCCAAAGAAGAGAAAAACCAATTATTTAAACAACAAAGATCTATTAGCTGAAGTCATCACAAGTAAAGCTCAAGGCGAAATGACAAACAAATTAGCCCACATGTTAGTTTTATTGTGTGCACGTTATGCAAAACGTGGACAATTTGCAGGTTACACCTTTAATGATGATATGCAGAGTTTTGCAATGTATATGTTGGTTAAAACTTGGTCTACTTTTAATCCTGAAAAAAGCCAAAATCCATTTGCATATTATACTCAATGTATTAAAAACTCCTTTCGACAATACTTGAATCAAGAAAAACGTCAACGTGATATTCGCGATGAATTGCTTGTTAAGAGTGGGTATTCACCATCATACACTTATATGACGGAATATGAACAAGCCCAACAAGAACAAAAAAATGATTTAAGTGAGAATATTATCGTTGAAGATGGGCTTGACTTATCCAGGGATGAGTCCGATAATACGTAATTAAAAAACACGTATAATAACAATAATAAAGGTGTTCAATGAGTAAAAATTCTCATCCCCTTCTTAAGAAGGGTGCATACTTTTCGGACATACATTTTGGAAAGAAGGCTAATAGTCATCTCCATAATGAAGACTGTATGAACTATATCACATGGTTTTGTGAAAATGTTCAGGATGATCCTGAAATAGATCATATTGTGTTCATGGGTGATTGGTTTGAAAATCGTAGTGCTATTAATATTGCTACAATGAAAGTTGCCTACTTAGCCGCAAAAAAACTTAATGACCTTGGATTACCAGTATATTTTATTATTGGTAATCATGATCTATATCACAGACACACCCGTGAAACTCACTCATTAATGGCTTATCATGAATTTGATAATTTTGAAATTATTGAAGAGTTAACTATTAAAGATAATGTTCATGGTGGGTTATTATTATGTCCCTTTCTATTTCATCAAGAATATCCTCAGCTAAAAAAACATAAAAAAATTAATACTTGGGCTGGGCATTTTGAATTTCGAGGTTTTGTTGTTACAGGTGCAGATATGCGAATGCCTACAGGACCAGAAGCAAAAGATTATGTTGGACCTGATTTTATTTTTTCAGGTCACTTTCACAAACGCCAAATTCAAGAACATGTTATCTATATTGGTAACACTTTTCCAATGGATTACGGTGATGCTGGTGATTTTAATCGTGGTATGATGGTCTATGATTATATTGAAAAAGAACCAGTATTTTATGATTGGGTTGAATGTCCCAAATATATTAAAACAACATTGTCAGACATCATTGATAAAAGTGTCCAACTTGTAGAACAAGCTCGTGTTCGTTGTGTTGTGGACATTCCAATCAGTTTCGAGGAATATTCTTTCTTAAAAGATAAGTTTCATGATGATTATCAACTTCGTGAAATTACAATGGAAGAGTCTCCTGAGATTGCAAATGCTTTATCTGAGACTGAAACTACAGTTGACACAAATTCTCTTAAGAGTGTAAATGAATTAGTTTTACAAATGTTAGGTGAAATTAAATCTGATCATATTGATAACACTGTCTTAACTGAAGAATATAACGCACTAAAAGCATGATTCGTTTTATTAGTCTATCAATTCGAAATTTCCTTAGTTATGGAAACAACACTACGATTGTCAATTTAGATAAATCTGGAACTACACTTATTCTAGGTGAAGATTTGGATAATACATCTGAAGGTCGAAGTGCGAATGGTGTTGGTAAAACTGTTATATTAAATGCATTAGTTTATGCTTTATATGACAAAGCTGTCTCAAATATTTCCAAGGAAAATCTAGTAAACAATATCAACAAAAAGCACATGGAAGTGTCCCTTATATTTGAAAAAGATGGAACCTATTATAAAATTTGTCGTTGTCGAAAAATGAAAGCTGGGGCTGCAGGTAATTATGTTAAATTGTTTGAACACAAAGGGAGTGCAAAATTTAATGAAGATGCAGATGACGAAGATAATGATGATATCACACCCGATAGTATCGGTAATACCAATGCTCTAATTGAAAAAATTATTGGCTTTCCATTTGACCTTTTTACAAGAGTTGTTGTATTTTCAGCATCCAAACAACCATTTCTAGAATTACCATCGAATCACACTACTCAGACAAACCAACGTGATATTATTGAACATCTATTTGGTTTGACTATTCTTTCTGATAAAGCTAATATTTTGAAGAAACGAATGAGCGACACTGAAAGTGATATAGAACGAATTAACATTCGTTTGCAGCAAGTCAAGCGCGAACACGATCGACACAATCAACAATTAACTTCAGCCCAAAATCGATTAGATAACTGGGAAGACCAACGTCAAGATGATATTCAAACTCTTGAAAATAAATTAAACCGAATTGTTGATATTGATTTTGATCATGAACGAGAACTTCACGATCAATTAGCTGAAGTTGATTCTTATATCCGAACTAGCATTGATGAGCAACGACAAATTGAATTAGAAATAGGTATTCAAAGTAAAAAGCTTAAAAAAGCTTCAACTAAGATTACACACTTAGTTGATGAAAAATGCCCATACTGTTTACAAAAGTTTGCTGATGCTCCAAGCAAAATTGCTGAAGAGCAAACAATTGTAGATACAGCTCAAGATCAAATTGATGCTTTATCAAAACATTTAGATATTGTTGATGAATCCTTAGAGACAGCAACCAAAAATCATAAAAAATTAAAAGGTGAGATTTCGGTTAACAATTTAGAAGAACTAATTGAAATCAAAAACCAAAGTCAGAATATTTTGGATCGAATTGAAGAATTAAAAAATATGCCTAATCCTCATATCGAATCTCTTGAAGAGTTACAAAAACTCGAATTAGATCCACTAGAATATGAAGAGATGAATGTTTTAACTAAAAAATTAGAACATCAGAAATTTTTATTAAAATTATTAACCAAGAAAGATAGTTTTGTTCGTAAAACACTGTTAAACAAATACCTACCATTTTTGAATAATAGGTTACAAGAATACTTGACAAAACTTGGATTACGACATACAGTACGATTTACAACAGATTTAAAAGCTGAGATTACCCAATTTGGTCGACAATTAGATTTTGGTAATCTATCAGCTGGTCAACAAGCACGTGTTAATTTAGCATTATCCTTTGCATTTCGCGATGTGCTTCAAACATTACACACAAGTGTAAATATTATCATGTTTGATGAAGTACTTGATATTGGCTTAGATACACTTGGTATTCAAATGGCTGCAAAATTACTCAAGACAAAAGCTCGTGAAGAACAATTAAATTTGTATATTATTTCTCATAGAGATGAATTAGGGGCTGCTTTTGATAACTGTTTAATTATACAATTAGAAAAAGGTTTTTCATATATTAAGGAAACATAATGAAATTAGATGATTTAGAATTTGAATTAGACAAAATGTCATTCGATAAAGGTGATATTTTACTAGCAACATTGAAAGCAGGTAAACACTCACCTCCTGTTCAAGCACAAATGTTACGTACATTAAACGATAATTTACGTAATTTTGAACAATTGCATGATGTCGAAATACTAGTTATGACCGATGCAGTATCGTTTAATGTATTATCGATGCAACCGAACGATCGATTAGTTATTACAATCGATTGCCCTGACATGATGTTTGAAAATTACAAAGTTGATTTAGAATTTAGTGATTTTTATCAAAATCTAAAAGCTGAAGGTTTTGATATAATGATTACTAATAAAAATTTAGTTGAGAAGATTGATAATATAAATTAGTAACCTAAGACTAAACCCTTGTAAATAGTCCCTAAAGGAGGTGGCTATGATAGTAATGGGTTTAGATCAAAGTTACACAAAATCTGGTATAGTGATCTTGGAGAAAGGTAATCCAAATATGATTCACTATGAAAAGTATAGTTCAGATACCAACAAAGATATTTTTGAACGTGCATGGGATATCTCTCAACATATTTGTGAGCTTGTGAAGATACATCACGTTGAAAAAGTATATATTGAAGGGTTAGCGTTTGGTTCACGTGGAAATGCAACACGTGATCTTGGTGGACTACAATTTACAGTCGTAACACAATTACGATTTGCTGGTTTGCAAGTACCTGTTGAGATTATTGCTCCAACTACTTTAAAAAAGTATGCAACTGGTAATGGTGGGAAGACTACTAAAAAAGAAGATATGATAAATGCTTTACCACCCCATATAAAAAATAAATTTTTGGTTGATTTAGGGGTAAAGAAAACGACTGGATTAGATGATATGGCTGATGCTTTTTGGTTAGCCGATTTAGGAGTTAAATAATGTTAAAGGTAATAATTGATTCTAATGCTACACCTGTTCTACAGTTGCAAGCACGTCGAATGGAATTCTATGGTGAAATTACGCACTTTGGATTAGTATTTGAAGGAAATATTCCTGCGATTCAAGACTTTATAAAAGTACTAATGTATGAACAAGTTAAATCAACATTTGATATAAACATACAAGTAGATGACTACGTATTTGTTGATTGCAATCTTCTTGCAGCCGAGTGGGCTGATTTGTCATGTTTTACAGACGAAAGTGAAATTACTTTAACATTTTCAGCCGACAAAAAATTATGAAGTTTAAGAATTTTTCGGAACTACGACAATTTCTTGTTGATCAAATGATTGCTGAGCATGGAAAAATTATTGATATTGCAGCATGTTCAACTGTGATTGAACATCCAGACTGCATTAAATGGCAAATACAACGATATAAGCCAAATGCTGTCCGTGAATGTTTATATTATTTAGATCGACAAACAAAAACAGGCTATATAGATATCGCTTGTGTATATGTTGATCTACGTGGTCTTAGACCAAAGCTAATTTCAAAAGGTGCATACTTCTTAATGGGAGGAACAATTTAATGCCAACTTATAGTTATCGTTGCAAAGAATGTGGACACGAGTTTGATATTCGTCAATCCATGAAAGATGAGGCATTAACAACGTGCCCTGAATGTAAAAAGGAAGAGTTACAGAAAATACTTACACCTTCTGGAGGATTTCGAATTTTTGGAAAAGGTGTATATAAACCTACCAGTAGACCGGATTAATTATGAAAAAGATGAGCAATGAATTGCGAGAATTGAACGACGAATTATTACAACAAATTCAAGAGCAAGAACGACTACTTGAACAAAAAACTTTTAGTCCAGCTGAGCGACAAATGATTGAGCACAGTCTTGATTTGGTAAAAAATGTTTATAAAATGAATATTGAATTAATTGATTTAATGAAAAAACACAATGACTAAATGGGATTTACGATTTTTAGAGATGGCTAAGATGGTTGCATCTTGGTCTAAAGATCCAAGCACTAAATGTGGTGCGGTTATTGTTCGTCCCAACAAAAGTGTATGTTCTGTTGGATTCAATGGCTTTCCACAAGAAATGGAAGATAAGATTGAATGGTATTCGGACAGAAATGAAAAGTATAGTCGAATTATTCATAGTGAAATGAATGCAATATTATTTTCACAAGATGTAGATATGCAAGGTTATACTTGTTATGCCTATCCTTATTTGCCATGTGATCGTTGTACTGTTCACTTAATACAACTAGGTGTAAGTCGATTTGTTTGTCCGAAACCAACACCAGATTTAGAAACTAGATGGCATGATTCGTTACAACGAGTACGAAGTTATGCATCAGATACCTTTAAAATAGATGAGTATGATTGGAGTTAATAATGAGAGAAGTTACATTAGTTGATGGAAAAATTTTATTAGATGGTGTCGATACAGGCTATGTTTGGTCTGGAGATGCTCAAGGTCATTTGCGTGATGAAATGGCTTACACAATTATTGCAGATATGGAAACCGAATTTACGATGTCAGCCCAAGAAAAGATGTATTTGTTTGGATTACTATTTGAGGTTGCAGTATGAGTGGATGCTATTGTACTGGAGCTTGTCACAAAACTGGGAAGTGTCCAAATAGCTCAGAGCCAAGTATTGCAGAGCAATTAGATTTATTAGGCTATAAATTGCGATCAATAAGAGAAAATTATATATTTCCAACTGGCAATTTAGAAAAAGATAATGAATTTTTAACATTTGTTGTTCGTGGAATGCGAGTTAAGAAACATGAAGATTTTTATGACTGCTATGTACCTGGTATTGACTTGTACCGAGAACCAACTGAAACAGAATTGAAAGAAGCCCTAGAATTAATAAAAGAATATTTTTTACCACATTTATAAAATAACAATAAAAAATTAGCGGATGTGTTCCTGGCTATTAGATTAGCAGGATACCAGATGTTCGATACAAGGAGTGTTGAATTAGGTATGCTATTACTATCGGTGTATGTTGGCGACTAAATAACCAAACGTCCAATCTGGCAGTGAACCTTGCAGAGTGAGACCATGCCTTTAAAATTTATATTTTATAAAACCATTATGATGTTAGGACATTAGGTGGGCTTACCGTTTGCTCGCCTTGAAAAATTTTTTGATTTTTCTAAACGGGGGATTAGGACTATCACTATTTAAAGAGAAATGCGAAGCAGAGAAAAAGATAAGTAGTCATGAGAAATACGTAGTATTTCGATTGACTTGCGAAGCACATCTTGCTATAATTACTTAATGAAACAAGAAGAACTACAAACTAATATACTTGATTACTGGCCTATTTCCTCACCACCTCGTGATATCCAACTAAAGGCTTTTGCGTGGCTAGAATCTGAAGAAGTTAAAAATGCCAAATACTTATTCCTTGAAGCACCTGTTGGTTCAGGTAAATCTTTAATTGGCATGACATATTCTGGCTATCTTACATCTAGTAAAGGCAATTCTTTTATCCTAACACCACAAAGAATACTACAAACTCAATATGAGAATTCATTTCGCAATGACTTGTTGTTTTCTTTATATGGCAAGTCAAATTATTCATGTGCAAATCACAACACAACATGTGATATAGGTAGTTTATTAAAACCTACATGTGAGGCATGCCCACAAAAAATTGCAAAACAAAAAGCTCTTGTTTCTCCTAATGTTGTCCTTAATTACTCACTAGCAATGCTGCATTTTGCATACCTAGATCATTTTAAACCACGCAAATTGCTAGTTGCAGATGAATGCCATGTGTTGGAATCCCAACTAACAGAATTTGATGCTATAGGAATAACTAGACCTAAAGCAATGAAACTGGGTGTCAAATGGCAAAAGCACAAAGATATTACTTCAGCTCATTCTTGGGTTGTCACTCAATACCTGCCTCGTTTAGAAGATGCATTCGCTGATTTAGAAGAAATTTGTAAGCCTTTAGTTCTTAAGCATAATCTAACTCCAGATGAAATTTACTTACTTCGTGATTTGAATAAAACCGAAGAACACCTAGCTGAAGTATCTGAATTGAAATTTATTCAGCCTAATACATTAACTTCTGAGTACGTATTAGTTCATGATAACATGTCAGTCAAATTCAAGAGATTATCTGCAGCTAAGTCATTCAATACAATTATGAAACCGATGGCTGAGAAATTTCTATTCATGTCATCTACAATTTTAAATCACAAAGGCTTCTGTCGTGATCTAGGCATTAATCCAGATGAAGCTGCATTCTTATCACTTGGCTCTGAATTTCCAATTGAGCATAGACCCGTGTTTTATATGCCAACTATGAAGATGAATGCTCAGTGGAAATCAGATGATAACAAAGCAAATCGGGCTCAATATATTCAAGTCATTGAGAATTTACTGGATATGCATGCAGACGATTCTGGTATAATTCATACAGCTAATTTTGCAATTGCTGAGTGGTTAACTGAAGAGCTAAATGCAAAACACCATCGAATTTTTCAACATAATCCAGAATCCAATTTAGATCGCAATCGAGTGATTAATTCATTTCAGGATTGTCAAAAACCCAGTTTGTTGATTAGTCCAAGTAGTACCGAAGGTCTAGACTTAAAAGATGATTTAGCGAGATTTGCAATATTTGCAAAGATTCCTTTTGGATACTTGGGCGATCAATGGATTCACGCTCGAATGAGCCTTTCGATGGAATGGTATCAACGACAAGCCCTAATACAGTTAATTCAAGGTTGTGGACGTATTGTTCGATCATCAACTGATTGGGGTAATACTTACATCCTCGATGGTTCATTTGGATACTTATACAACCAAACAGCACACGTTCTTCCAAAATGGTGGAAGGATGGCTATAAGGTTATGTAATTATTTCAACTGCTGAGAAGTTACATTAACGATAATAAGTTTGGCATTTTTGATATTTCTTTTAGTCTCTCTGAAACAAATTCATCTATCAAATATCGTTCACCGTAACTTTTCAGTAACATCTCATCATACGAACATCCATGATACCAATGTGATAGCCTAATACAAGATTTTACAATATCTTCTGCATCATGTTTAAGACGATTAAACATCTTAATTATTTCAGTATGATTCCCACTTCTCAGCACTAAGAAAAAAAACTTAATGGATTAATTGGTGTTGCTGCTGTAAATTCTTCCTCACAATCCTTACAAACCATTTGAGCTTCAAATACAACACCCCAATCTGATGCTTTATCTAAATATTGAGAAATTTCATGAATCCAAGGTGATGGAATAACATTTAACCATTCAGCAATAAAGTGTCTTTCAGTCGTGCCATCTACAGACTCAATAACATCAATTAGTGATGCAGTAATCGAATCACGAATTTGTTCAGGTGTGGATAGTTTGCTCTCATCAATTTGAGAAGCCCGAATATAATCTGCAAATCGTAATGGCTTAATTACTACTTTCTGACCATCTCCAACTGTAAAGTTATAGGATGTTGGATCAATATGTTCAAGAGTTTTCGCTCTTTGTAGATAATTATTGATTGAAAACATATAACTATGTTTCTTTGCATCTTTACATGAGTGAGTGTATTCTAATTCAATATCAGCGCCAAATGTAACTTTTCTAAGGCAGACCATTAGATAATCTACATCCTTAGTGAATAGTCTCATTGGTTTGAGTATTGAAGGAATACAGCGACTAAATACTTCTTGAATAGCATCACCATTCAATAGTTTATCAGGAGTCTTTAATACGATTTCATCTAAGGCAGTTAATGGATATACATGCACTTCCCCATTTTTTACAGACGATGCAAGTTCGCCATCTTTATATAGGGTACCCCCAGATGGAAGTCTAAAGGTTTCTCCTGGAATACGAACTTTTTCCAATAAAGGGTTCACAGGTGGTTGGACTATGTCTTCTGACATTTTACTCTCCTCTTTATAATATCTTTATTATGTATACATATTTACCTCTTTAAAAATCAGGGGTTGAAAGGTAGTTTACGGTTAATAAATAGATATTATGGCTGCTACAAACGACGACTTATTACGAGCATTTAACGAAGTTGCATCACAATTGCGAAAGCAAAGTGATGTGCTAAACGGCATACTGCGTAATAATAAAACACAGCCAAAACAAAATACTGCTCAGCAGCCCACAGCTGCTCCAAATATACGTGCAGCAACAATGCGTCAAGCACAAGCATTAAAATCTATTGAACGTTCTCAATCCCAATTTAACAAAGCAATTGGAACTCTAGACAATATTCAACTCGATAAAGTTCCAGATATGCTTAATGCAGCAATGAAAAAATCTGGATCTGTATTTGTTCGTGAAATGAGCGAGAATATTAAGAATCTAGAAGATGTATTTAAAGCTCAAGATCAAGCAAAGGGTCTAAAAGAATTATCAGCATTAATGCATTCTATGAAAGCAGGTGAGTTAGAGAAAGAAAAGTTTCTAGCATTATTCAAACAAAAAGTAGAAGATGCTAATATCGACCTGACTAAATTTACATATACTTTACAAGATTTTGCTAAATTTGCAATTGTTAATGATAAAGCTAAACAAGGTATTAAATTAACAAAAGAAGAACAAAAACTTCAGAAAGAATCAAATAAAGCAATGAAATCCTTGAATAAGGAAGCAGATGAGCTTAGTGATTCTTTTGAAGAGGCTAGTGATAAGATTGCCAAAGCAGCGGATAAGTCTAGTAGTGGATTAGCAAGAGGTGTATGGAATTTTGTTAAGTCTATTGGTGCAGCAGCTGTTGTTGGTGGAATACATTTAGGAAAAGAATTAAAAGAAGCTGGTGATGCAGCTAATCGGTTTGGTGTTGAAGCTCACTTTGGTGCTTTCTCAATGGGAATGGTACCAGAACAATTATCTGAATTAGCTGCTGCAAACCGTAAAACTGTAAATGCTTTGGGTGGTGTTGATAAGTGGCTTGGAATTGTAGGTAGTGGATCTAAACCAACAGCTGAAGCAATTCAAGCATTGGGATTTTCTGCTGATCAAGCCAAAACGATTCTAAGTAAAATTCCAACTGATATGCCTGGTCGCACTGTTGCATTAAGAGATTCATTCACAGCATTAGCTGGTGGTTTAGAAGCAGGTAGTCGTGTTTTGGCAGGATATACTTCGAATGTTCGTGTAATGGGCTCAGCCTCTATGGATAATGCTAAAGCGATTGATGAAGAAGCATTAATGGCAATGAGATTCAAATATCAACTTGGTATGACTGCAGATGCATTTGGTGACTATACGAAAGGATTATTAAAAGATAATGCTTTAACCGCTCAACGTGTTCGTATGGGTGCTAAAGAACAAAAAGGTATTATCGATTCTGTTCGTCAGCGTCGTCGTGAACTTGAAGTGATGGGCTTATCCGCCGAAGCCGCAGAAGAAATGGCTAAACAGTTTTCAAAATTTGCAGCCAAGTCTCCACTCGAAAGATTAAAAGAATCTATTAGAACTCGTGCTTTTGCTTCAGCAATGGGAATGGGCAAACAAGGTGAAGAACTATCACAATTGAAAATGCGTGAACCTTACATTAAAGATGCCCAAGAACGTGAAAAGGTTCAAAAACGTATTATTGAACTTCAACAACAGATTGCAGATAAAACAGCTAAATCTCAAAGTTCATTTACAGGTGATTTAATTACATCAGCATTGATGCAGAAAACAAACATGCAAGAACAATTTGGTCTAGATTCAGCTGCAGCCCAAGCACGTGTTGCCGAAGGTAGAAAGCAAGATGATATGACAGATAAGCAAATTCTTGCAATGAATAAAGCCTTTTCTCCATTAGGTAAATTTGGTGACACTATTGGAATGACTGGTGAAAAGTTTGTTTTATTTTCTGAAAGTGTAGATAAATTTGCTGCACTAATGAAAGGTCCAGGTGGTGCTGCCGCATCAGGTATTGGAACAGCTGCATTAACTGGACTTAGTGGTGGCGCTGGTGGGTTATTTGGAAGTCTTTTAGGTGCACTTGGCTTAGGTAAAATATTTCCTGGTCTTGGTGGCGGAGGTGGAGGAGGTGCCGCAGCAGGTGGTGGACTAGTCAACAATTTAAAAGGTGTTGGTATGAAAATTGGTCGTGCTGGTGCTGTTGGCTTAGTAAGCTATGTTGGATATAAAATAGGCGATACGATTGGAACTGCTATTAAAGATACTTGGGAAGAAACAGATCCTGAAAGCTTCATCAGTTTTGGCGATACGTTAGGTGGTACAATTGATACTGCTCTTTCTTGGATGGGTAGTGATGCAGCTCAACGTAGATTAGACATTGCAGAACAACAAAAAATTCAAGCAGCTGAAGAAAAATCACGTCAGGAATTTCTAGCAAGACGTCAAGCCCAAATTAAAGAATCTAAACTTAATGGTGATAAACCTGATCAGGCTACTAAACTTGAAGAACTTAAAGCCGAAATGAAAAAGGCAGCTGCTGAAACTGTTGCTCAACGACAAGCGAAAGCTGACCGTATGAATGAGATATTTCAACAAATGATCGAAAACCAAAAGACTCAAGGTACTACAGTTGAAGAGCAGGTACAATTACTTGAACGTATTGCAGATACACTTGATGATAGTAATAATGTTCAACGAAAACAATCCAAAAAACCTCAACTTACACGTCTTCCGGGTCGAAAGTAATCCCTCGTTCTAAATATCCATAAATAGCCCAAACCACAACCAACAAGTGAGAACCAAAGATGGCTAAATTTAAAGGATATTTTAAGGTAGTCAAGCCTACCCCTGCAACTGAAATTGTTGCAGATAATCAAGATACTACGGGTGGTAACGAGTATGGAAACTACACTTGGTATCAAAGATTAGTTCAAGGATCGTCAACGCGCCTAACTCGCTACAAAGAATATGATTTAATGGATCAGGATGTGGAAGTAGCACGTGCGTTAGACACAATTGCTGAAGAAATGACTGGTAATAATACACGTACTGACTTACCAATTAATCTTGATATGCAAGTAGAAGAAGGACAAGAAGTAGCAAATGCTGTTGTTATGACATTACGTGCTGCTATGCGACATTGGTGTGATATACACGATTGGGAAAATAGACTCTTCAAAGTAGCACGTAATACAGTTAAATATGGTGACATATTTTTTAAACGTCAGGGTGCACATAAGAAATGGGAGTTCATGCATCCTAAGAAAACATTAGCTGCTCTTGTTGATAAAGATGATGTTACAAAAGTTATTGGTTGGCAATTAAAAACTGGTACTAAACAAGCAATTCCTGGTGGTGGGGGTCTAAAACCTTTAAGTTCACCACAAGTTTATGATTCAGAGTTGGTAGCAGCTGAAGAGATTATTCGTTTTTCGTTGAATGATGATATGTCAGATACAGCACCATTTGGTGAATCTATTTTACGTTCAGTATTCAAAGCCCATCGTCAGAAAGAACTATTAGAAGATGCAATTATCATATACCGTGTTCAGCGTGCACCTGAAAGACGTGTCTTCTATATTGATGTTGGTAAAATGCCTCCCCAACGTTCAAAACAATATCTTGAACAAATTAAAAATGAAATTCGTCAAAAGAAGATTCCAACTAATGTTAATGGTAAAGATGCTATAGATTCTGTTTACAATCCACAATCTATGTCGGAAGACTTCTTTTTTGCTTCTCGTCCAGACGGTCGAGGATCACGCGTTGAAACTTTACCAGGTGGTCAAGGCTTAGGTGAATTAGCTGACCTAGAGTACTTTCAAGATAAAGTATTTCGTGGTCTTCGTGTTCCAGTTTCTTGGATGAAGTCTAGTGCTGATAATGCCCTATTCAATGATGGCAAGGTTGGTACAGCGTACATTGAAGAACTGCGTTTCTGCCTTTATGTTATGCGTTTACAAGGCTATCTAGAACAAACTCTTGATGATGAATTCAAACGTTTCTTACGTGATTGTAATATTCAAATTGATGAAACACTATATCGCATTCGTTTACCAGAACCTTCTAACTTTGGTCGCTATCGTGAGCAAGAAGTTGATGCTCAATTACTTGGATCTTATGGTTCAGCTGATAGTGTCACACATCTATCCAAACGCTTCATTCTTAAGCGTTATCTACAACTTACTGATGATGAAATTCTTACCAATGAACGTCTATTGCGTCAAGAGCGTGGACTTGATCCAAATGGCGGTGATGAAGATTTACCAACATTGTACGGTTCAGGTGAAGAACTTGGTGGTGAAGAAGGGCTAGGTATGGAAGCAGGTGGCGAAGGTAGTGAAATGATAGCTGGTGGTGGAGGAGAAATGGGTGGTGAGCAGGAACTCAGCATTTAATTCTGCTAAATACTTCGTAACTATATAAATATAAGATAGGAGACCTAAAATGGCCGACAAGCAAAAATTACACGACATGTTAGATGCATTAACTGATAAAAAGGGCGAAGAAGCTCAAGTTTCTTTTCATGGTTACGCTCAAGAAAAGATGAAAGAGTTAATTCATCCAACTGTCGAAGATGATCTCACACCTGACTTTACAGATGATGATGGTGATGGGGACGAATAAATTAAGGAGTTAAATCATGGAATTACTCTTCGAAGAGTTGTCACCACAAGAAGCTAATATCATTTGTGAAGAATCTACATCTGGAACAAAAGATGTTTGGCTTTCAGGCATTTTTATGCAAGCAGATATCAGAAATCGTAATGGACGTAATTATCCATTATCAGAAATTGCAAATGCTGTATCAGGTGCCCAAAATGCAATCAAATCACATAATGGTATTATGGGTGAGTTAGATCATCCTCAAACTCTTACCATTAATCTTGATCGAGTATCTCATATTATTACTGAATTGAAAATGGATGGTAGTAATGCAATGGGAAGAGCAAAAATTCTTAATACTCCAATGGGCAATATTGCAAAACAACTTGTTGAAAGTGGTGTTGCGTTAGGTGTTTCTAGTCGTGGGGCTGGTGCCGTAAATGAAAGTGGTGGTGTTTCAGGTTTTAACTTTGTTACTGTAGATATTGTTGCTACACCTTCCGCACCAGGGGCTATGCCAAATACAATATACGAATCTTTAGAAATGGCTAAGAATGGTAAAGTTGTAATGGATTTGGCTGAAGCCGCTCGTTACGATTCTCGTGCCCAAGAATATTTTAAGAAAGAATTTTTACGCTTTTTGTCCAGTGGGTTATTCCAAAAGAAATAATTCAAAACCAAAAAACGAAAAAAATATAGAATATACGTTATTTTATAACTAATTGATTATTAAGGAATTTTACAACTCTCATAGTTGTAATTTTTCTTGATAAGTCAACTGGTTATAAATATCTATATCTAATTAAAAGTTATTTTACTCAGATACATTATTTGAAGGAGAGTGTGATGGAAGAGCTTTTAGCTAAATTGATGGAAACCGAAATCCTTTCGGAAGACACCAAAAAAGAGCTTGAGGATGCTTTCAATAAACAGCTCGAAGAAGCCATTGAAGCAGCCCGTAAAGAGACTGAAGAAGCTGTACGCGTTGAATTGACTGAAAAATGGGTTGCTGAAAAAGATGCCCTAATTGATGCAGTTGACGTTAAAGTAACTGAATATCTTGCTGATGAAATGAAAGAATTGACTGAAGATATTGAACGTTATCGTGACCTTGAAGCTGAATTTGCAGAAAAGTTAGTCGAAGCCAAAGCGGCTATGAAAGAAGAACTTAAAGGTGATATGAGCGAATTGGTCGAAGCAGTTGATGCATTCTTAGAAATGCGTCTTGCAAAAGAAATTGAAGAACTTCATGAAGACATTGAAGAAGTTAAGAAATTAGAATTTGGTCGTAAGATTTTTGAAGGTATTGTTGCTGAATACCGTGACAATTTTGTTGATGGTGAAGGTGTTGAGGCTGAGCTTCATGAAGTTCGTCAGCAATTAAATGATGTTACAATGCAACTTGCTGAATCAGAAAAAGCCCGTGACGAAATGGAACGTAATGCTAAGTTGGAAGAAGTTTTAGAACCTCTTGATGGCAAAGCACGTGATGTTATGGAAGCAATTTTGGGTAATATCCCAACAGATAAGATTGATGAAGCTTATAGCACATTCATCGGTCGTGTATTAAAAGAAGCTGAAGAAGACAGTTCAGAGAAGGAAGATAAAGTACTAGCTGAAGGTTCTCAAAAAGCTGAAGAAAAGAAAACATTGGATGAAGCAGACAAAGTCACTGGTGACGAGATTGTTACAGAAGATGTTGATAAAAAAGACGATGACAAGATTGGACTTTCCGAATCTGCTCGTTCGAGTTTGAAACGTTTAGCTGGTCTTGCTAAGTAACTTTAGCCTAACCATTTAAAACTAAGGAGTTTATTAAAATGGAAGAACTTTTTGAAAATTGGTCCGAAACCAAAGACGCTTTGTTGGAAGGTTTGGATGCAAATAAAGCTAAGATCGTAGAACCTCTTTTGGATAACCAAAAAGACTACCTTCTTTCTGAAACGGCTGCAGCAGGTGCTACACAGGCACATGACATTGCTGGTTTCCGTAAGATTTTAATCCCAATGATTCGTCGTATCATTCCTGGTACAATTGCTACCGAACTTGTTGGTGTACAGCCTATGCAAGGTCCTGTTGGTCTTGTTTACTCTCTACGTTACAAGTATGGTGAAGATGCACAGCATATCAATGCTGGTGATGAAGCATTTGGTAACAACCCACGTATTGAACAGTTCTATTCTGGTACAATTGGCTCAACACAAGCTGCTGGTGCTTCTGGTATTGGTCCTGGTGCACCTGGTGATATCGGTGACGGTCTTGCTGCTCCAATTGCTGATAACGTATTAGTTGTTGGCGTTACATATGTAATCGCTTCAGTTGGTACAGGTGATTGGCGTTCTGTCGGTGCCCAAGACAATAATATTGGTACTGTGTTTGTTGCAACTGGAACAGATAATGGTGGTGCTGCTTCTGGTACTGCTGCTGAAGTTCTTGGTGGTGGCGGTACTTGGGGTTCAAGTTTAGACATGTTCGACGTAACCAAGTTCGGTCATACCGTAATGGGTGGTTCTGGTTCCTTCATTGAAGGTTCTGGTGGTCGTAAGATGAACATGGAAGTCTTGAGTCAACCTGTTCAAGCAGGTTCTCGTAAGTTGCAAGCTGGCTGGACCATCGAAGCAATGCAAGACTTAAATGCTCAACACGGTCTTGATCTTGAAAACGAAATGACACAGGCATTGTCTGCTGAAATCGTTCAAGAAATCGACAACGAAATTATTCACGACTTGTTAGCTTTGGCTGGCACAGTTGCAACTTTTGATTACGCTGGTCTTCCTGCTGATTTGTCTCCTAACTACATTGGTGACAAGTTCGCTAACTTGGCAATCGTAATTAACTGGGTTGCTAACGAAATCGGTCGTAAGACTCGTCGTGGTGTTGGTAACTTCATCGTAGTTTCTCCAATGATCGTTTCTGTATTGCAAAGTGCTGCTAAGTCAGTATTTGCACCAGCAGTTGAAGGTTCCTTCAAAGGTCCTAACAACACAATGTTGGTTGGTACATTGAACGGTTCATTGAAAGTATACAGCTACTTGTGGAACCAAGTACAACCTGGTGCTGGCTCTTCTGACCAGATCTTGGTTGGTTACAAGGGTGGCAACGGTGAAACCGATTCTGGTTACTTCTACTGCCCATATGTTCCTTTGATGTCTTCTGGCGTTGTTGTGAATCCTTTGACTTTCCAACCTGTTGTCTCTTTGATGACTCGTTATGGTAAGACAACTTTCACTGATACCCAAACATCTCTTGGCAACAGTGCAGATTACTACGGTAAGATCACAGTTAACAACATTTCGTTCGTATAATTGTAAATCTTCCATAGGAAGTCGTTTAGAAGCCCAACATATGTTGGGCTTCTTTTTTGCCTGAAAGAAAATAAATACTACTATGCCAAATTTACTGAATAAACCTTATTATGCCCCACCACCTGTATTACCTCCTGGTGATCCAAATATTTTAATGTTATTACATGGTGATGGACCAGATGGATCTAATGTTATTACCGACAGTTCAGTATATGGTCATGTTCAGCAAAATCTTGGGGCTGTAAATACAAATACTGATGGAGTGTTTGGTGGTAGCTGTATCAATTTTGCTACTGGTGGAACAGATTTTGTGTATGATACAGAATTTACACTTGGTACAAGTGATTTTACATTTGATACATGGTACAAACCAACAGGAAATTTTGGTAGTACAGGGTTTGAACAAGCAACTAATACATTTTCTCTTCCTGGCAGTTCAACACAGGTAGGTTTGTATATGTACCGAAGTTACAGCTGGTTTTATGGTTATAACTATACTGGTATAGGTATTGGATACTTTTATAATGCTGGTAGTGGAAATTCATTCTCTGGACAAGCTAAAACATGGATCAATCTATCTGGTTGGCATCATATCGCAATGGTTCGAAATGCAGGAACTGTTACAATTTATCTTGATGGGGTAACAGCTAGTACATTTACGAATACTGCAAGTATTGGGGACTTAGCTAGTAATCCATTGTTTGGGGGTTCATATAATAATTATTTAATGGATGAAGTTCGTTTGACTAATGATGTTCGATGGACTACAGACTTTACGCCGCCATCTTCTCCTTATACAGTTTAACTTTTTCATTTAGTTGTGTATAGTTGTGGGATGTTAATACTCGCACAAAAACACAATTTTGATTTTGATGACATGACGATTATTTTTCAGCATGTCACTGATTTTTTAGAAAAATATGCTAGTTGTCCAGATGAGATAACCTATGTGTATTCCTCACTTACCCTTCACAATATAGAATATCAAATTACTGTTGATTGTGATGTTGATGGTAAAATAAATGAAATAAAGGTGAAAGAATGCAAGAAATAGAACGTAAATTTGTACTTCATGAAGATTTATTTCAACTTATTCCACACCATGCCCGCGAATCAAAAGTTATCATCCGTCAAGGCTATCTATCTACAGATCCAGATCTTAGTGTTCGTATTCGCTTAACAGATCCTTGGAGTATTGCTTGCTTGACTGCTAAGTCACCTGCATGTGGTTTAACTCGTGAAGAAACAGAATGTTATATTGAATATACTGATGGCGTTAAATTATATCGTCTTGCTAAACATGTAATTCTTAAACATCGTTATCGTTTTGAAGTTAATGATCTTGACTGGGAAATAGATGTATATGCTGATGATAATACAGGACTTGTTATTGCTGAGGTTGAGATGGATGCTGAACACCAATATGTAGACCTACCACATTGGTCTATGACTGAAGTCACTGATGATCCAAAATACTCTAATATGAATTTAGCTCAGAATCCGTACCTGAACTGGAACTCTGCATAAATAATAACTGGGTTATCATACTGAGGATTAATCATGGAATTATCATTCAAACAATACTTAGCTAGCAAAGAAAAGTTGCGTGAAGCAATTAAACAGACTCCTATTCAAATTATTGAATATACTGTTAAGCGTTATAGTAAGTTGCCTATTGGTGAAAGCAAAGCAACTCGTGAATACGTTGCTTTGTGCCCAAAACAAAAAATCTTTGTTGAGTGGGAATATACTAATATTGATGATACTCCTACCCCTTTAAGTGTTAGTTTTGCTGGCGTTCGTGACCTTTTAGAAGGGGAACAACATTCTGTATTGTGGGATGGAGATAAACTTCAAGAATGGCTTAGTAAAAATACTGCTGAAGTAACAAAAATCTGAGCTACCCACCGAGAAACCATCTTTTGTATAAATACTTCTACGATAATTGGGAGTAATTTATGCCTACTTTTGAACCATTTAAAGACAGTCCTGCTGGTAATATTCATACAGAAGGGCAACAAATTTCCCTGTCTCTGGTTAAGACAGGTCCAACAACTGCGCGTGTTTCTTGGGATATTCCAACTCCTTCTGCTGGCTGTGATAGTACAACCCAAGCATATAACGGTATTGTTATTATGTTGGATACCACACCAGAAAATATTACAAAGGTTCCTGTCGATGGAACCAAATATTCAGCCGATCCAACAGCTGACTATGATTTACATGCTGGTGATAGAATTGGAACAGCTTTAGTTGTTGGTGCTTTCTACGATGATAAAACAACTTTATTCTTAGATATCACAGGCTTAGATCCAGATACTCCATACTATGTGTCAGGTCATGCAGTCGATAATGTGCTTAGATACCACTTAGAAGGTGTTCATGCTTATGTCCTAGGGTATGGTAATCAGGACCGAGCTGATACAAATGGTTACCAAATTCTCGATGCTGGTGTTGCTGGTACAGATTTGACAGGACTATTAACTGGTACTAATTATACATTTAAGTTTGACTTAGATGATAGATTTTTTGACCATCCTGCAAATGAACAATTAACAGTACAATTATCAGGCACAACACCATCATTAGATCATACAGATGATCCAGTTATTACAATTGATGGAACATTAGCTCAAACATATGATGAGTTAATAGCTGAAATTAATAAACAATTTGCATTATTAGATAGTCCACCTCAAAGTACTGGTGCTCCTAATTTAGGATCATACTTTTATGACAATGGTACATTATATCAGTGGGATGGAATGGTACATAATAGTCTAGATGTAATTGTACAAAATGATGATCCGACTGTTATAACTCTTGGGGCTTTTTGGTATGATAGTGATGATGATATCCTATACAAATACAGTGGTACATGGGATCCACAAACCGTAATACAATATAGCACTGATCCAACCCAACCAGAATGTACAGACTTTTGGTTTGATGGTTTGAATGGTTATCAATGGAATGGTACTGTATGGGAATTAAAAACTCTATACAACCAAGAAATCGATCCTTCTTTGCCACCTGTGCTTACTTGTCCATATTATTGGTATGATGAGAATTCATTATACCTATACGAGTGGAATGATGAAACCGCTGCTTGGGATCAGGTTGATCCAGTAATGAATGCTACCGACCCAACAATTGTTGCATTGAATGATTATTGGTATGATACGGTTAATGGTTTGGTTAAACAGTGGGATGGTCTAGTTTGGAATACCTTAACAGTATCAAACACAACAACCGAACCAACCATGCCAATGAATGGTGATCTATGGTTTAATCCAAACACAGAAGAACTAAAACAATACAATTCAACAACTTTAGTTTGGGATACACTGAGTATTCTTGTTTCACCATTCGAACCAAATAATCCACCTTCGGCAGCTCTGTGGTGGGATACTACATTGAATGTTATTAAGGTTTGGGATGTTACCACAAGTCTGTGGGATGTTGCAGCTAACTTTGTAGAGTCAGCCATTGATCCTTCGGCAGCTGAAGTAATGGTTACAGGTGATTTGTGGTATAAGCCAAGTACGGACACTTTGTATCAATGGGATGGTACAAATTGGGTTGCTGTAGAATTTATGTTTTATGCAACGGACCCAACATTACCTAATATTGGTGATTATTGGCAGAATGGTACACTATTTTATGAATGGACTGGTGCTTGGACTCCTATCACATATACAAGCACAAAAACAGATCCATACACACCAACTGCTGGTGATTTTTGGTTTGATGCTGATGGTAGTACATTGTATCAATGGAGTGGTACTGCATGGGTAAGTATGTTATATTCAACTACACCATACACACCAACTAAAGGTGATATCTATTTTGATCTTGGTACAAACCAACTAATGAAATGGGATGGTACTTCTTGGGTTCAAACAATACCAAAAGCAATTGTTTCCTTATTAGATGGTGACTTAAAGTTTGCTAGTACATCCACAGGTAGTAAGTCTGGTATTGCAATTGTTGAAGATGAAGGTGATTTGTTTCCTACTTTAACAGCAGGTATTACATATAATCCACCAATTGTTGGTACGGATGGATTGAGTGGAACACCATCTTATGCAGAAATAGGTGTAGGTAATGATGGTTCACCTGATGAACGCCGTGAGTTAATTGATAGTATTCGGGCTCAGTTAGGTTATCCAGTTATTGATGTTGAGTTAACAAAATATCAATGGGATCAATGTATCAATGGTGCAATAGAAGAATTTAGACGCAGAAGCGCAACAGCATATCGTCGAGCCTATTTCTTCATGGATATTGAACCTGGTAAACAAATTTATACTTTAACAGATGAACGAGTTGGATTTCATAAAATTGTTAACATTATGGATATCTATCGTACTCAATCATCATTCTTAGGTACAGCAGAAGGTCAAGGTGTATATGGTCAATTGTTATTGCAACATTTGTATCAACTAGGTACTTTTGATTTAATTAGTTACCATTTAGTCAATGAATATGTTGAAACGATGGGACAAATGTTTGCTGCAGGTATCCAATATCATTGGTATGAAGATACTCGTCAATTACTACTCGAACAAGCTTTCTGGCGTCCAGAACGTATTTTGCTTGATGCAGAGATTGAACGAACTGAACAAGAATTAATTAAAGATAGATGGTCTAAAACATGGATTGAAAATTTTGCTATGGCATCAGCAATGTTACTCTTAGCACAAATTCGTGGAAAGTATGCTTCCTTACCTGGTGCAGGTGGTGGTGTTGCATTGAATGCTGCTGACCTAAATCAACAAGCTGAAATCATGTTTGAAGAATTATATCAGGAAATGGATGACTTTTTAGTAAGTAATAAGGAATGGGTCGGAATGGGATCTGACTTTATTATAGGATAATACAATGGCATGTGATGAGCGTACAGGTTGCCCACCAACTACTGATTGTAAAACAGAGTGGGATTTAACCAGATCAAATGATAAATGTTTTGTTGACAAGGTAGTCAATGAAGCTCTAAACATTGCTGGTGCTCAAATAAATGTCTTTAAGTTGCTTGGTATTCACGAGCAACAACTTTTAATGGACCAAGTAGGAAATGGCTCACCACTAACGAGTGGAAACCCTAGTGCCTTTCCAGTTATTAATGCTTTTACGAATAACAGCTTGGAATGGAGATCAACTCAAAAAGGAGCCGATGTAGTAACATCTGCTTTTATTGGTTATGACTTTGGAACAATTAAGCTTTCAAGTGGACGTGAACGTTATGGAATTGATACATCAATTCGTAAGTTAGTTTCGACCATTGTTATAAAGCAAGGTGCACATAGAGTTACTAGAGCACGAATTGAACGTTCTGATGATGGTTTAAAATGGTATGGGGCTGCAATTATCGACTTAGAAGATGATGCAGCTGAACATACAATAAGTTTTAAGCGCTCCGTTCCATCACGTTATTGGAGGATCCGTCCACTTGAATTTCAAGGTGGGACTGCAGATCCTTGGAACGTTGAGCGCTTACAATTAGTTTTTTATAACGATACGAGACTAGAAAATTTTGATGAAGATCCATTATTCATTGAATTACGTAATCGTGACTATGCTAATGAAACTATCGAAATTAAAGGTAGTTATGATTTGATTGATGTTCAAGCAGAAATGAATAAAATTGGATTCGATGTACCAGCACAACAATTGTACATTCAAGTTGCTTTTAGTTCAGTTGTTGAACTATTGGGTCGTCCATTAATTATTGGTGATATATTAGAATTACCTAACGAAACTCAATATGATGCTCACATGAATCCAATAAAGAAATATCTTGAAGTAACTGATGTGGGTTGGAGTACGGAAGGTTATGGTCCGAGCTGGCAACCAACAGTGTTGCGTGTAATAGCTCAACCAGCCCTTGCAAGTCAAGAAACACAAGATGTATTCGGTGATCTTAAACCTAAGTTAGGGGCTGATGGATTTCTTGACCTTAATACTGATAAGTATGCTGATCTTACAGATGCTACTGATCGTATCACAAATGCTGCAAAAGATGCAGTGCCTGAACGAGGCACAGACTTGGCTGATGTGGCTGAGATTTCTCAAGAGGTTATTCAAGCTAATCTTGATGCAACTGGAAACGATTTAAGTAAATTAAATATTAACCCCAAAAGCCTATATACAGAAGATGCTCTTCCTCCTAACGGTGAAGAATATACAGTTGGTGATGATTTTCCAACAAACCCTATTGATGGTGCATACCACCGTATGACTTATTCAGGTCTGGCAGAAGATGTTCCACCTCGTTTGTATCGTTGGTCAATTATAAAGAATAGATGGTTATATATAGAAACAGATAGACGTTTCCAATATAACAAGACGAAACCTACCTTACAAGAATTCTTGGAAAGTGGAGTGTCGCTTAAAAAGGTTGAAAAATAATGTATTACTATGATGAACAGATCAAAAGTTACTTGTTGCAATTTGCATCTATTTTTACTGAGATGCAAGTTATGTTTGGTAAGACTGAAGATCGTGATAAAGGACTAGTACCAGTTAAGGTTCATTATGGTTCAAAAGATAGAGTTGCTGCTGCAATATTACATAAGAATACTCAGAATGCCCCAATTAGACTACCGGCAATTGCCATATATGTTTCAAACATTGAAATGGCACCAAATCGTAGAAAAGGTGTTGGGGGAACTGATCGTCATACACATTTACCTCGTGGTGGTTTGATACCTGATGATTTACAGGTTGTTCATCGTTATGTACCAATTCCTTATGACTTAACAGTTGAACTATCCATCTTTGCTAGTAACCAAGATCAACAAATGCAAATCTTAGAACAGATATTAATGCTTTTTGATCCTATGTTACAGATTCAAATTTCAGATGGTCCATTCGATTGGACCAAAATAACACAGGTTGAATTAACAGGGGTTCGCATGGAAGAAAACTATCCTTCTGGTGCTGATCCCCGACTGATTCATACATCTTTGGACTTTCAAATTCCGATTTATATAGCCCCTCCAGCTAACTTAAAACATGATTTTGTTGAGAAAATTAAGATGAGAATTAGTGCAACAGACTTATCAACAGAACTTGCTGATATTGTTGCAGAATTTGATGCTCAAGGTATTGAGTATACTACAGTAACATCAGTCGATGATATTGTAACTTAATAATTAAGCGGATTTAGGTACCCAAAGATAAATAATACAAGGATTTAACTAGATAGTAATTTAGGGAGATAAAAAATGGCAAACCTAGTTTCACCAGGCGTATCAGTAACTATTACGGATGAAAGTTTTTTCATTCCTGCTGCTGCCCCTACAGTACCTCTACTTTTCGTTGCCACTGCCGAAGAGAAAGTCCAACCTGATGGCATTTCGCCAGCTGTTGGTACATACGAGCATGATGTTGTTCGTACTGTAACTTCCCTTTCTCAGAGTTTGCAGTTATATGGTGTTCCTCGTTTCTTGGAAGATTTTCAAGGTAACCAACATCATGGTGATGCACGAAATGAGTATGGACTATTTGCATTGAACCAATTCTTGGGTGCTGGTAACAGAGCCTTTGTTGTTCGTGCAAATGTTAACTTAAATGATAATTTAGATGATATTCGTACTTCTTGGACTTCCAAGATGAATGATGCTGGTTTTGTTCTTCAAAACTTAGTTCAAGCATACATGGACGAATATAATGTTGCAAATGGTTTAATTGTAGGTTCTCCTGGTTATAAGACAACTGTAACATCTAGTGAGTTGATCTCCCTTGCTCACCAAGCCACAGCAGATGTCTGGGATAGTTTTACGTTTGCCAATCTTGAAACAGATTTCTTTGATGATAATACAAATCCAGCAACAGCATCGGCTGCATATCAATTAGTTGATGTTGGTGGCAATATTGCTGATACTGCTGGTTATCAAGTTGTAGATTTTGTTGCTGTCGAAGTTGGTACAAATCTACACAACTTGGGCACAAATACATATGACTTCACCATCACAGTTGATGGTGGTGCTGCACAGCCTATTAGTGTTGCAACAGTAACAGGTGGTACATTACAAGATGTAATTGATACAATTAACTTGGCAATGACTGGTGCGACAGCTGCACTTAATGTTGGTGGTGATTTAGTATTCACTAGTGCCACAACAGGTGTAAGTTCAACAATCTTATTAGCTGATGGTACAACTTTGCCATTCTTCAGTGCATTGCATGCAGTTCATCCTTTGACAGGTGGTTATCCATCTGGTATATTAACACCAGTTCCTGGTGCCGTTGGTGGTACTCCTACTGGTCTAATGAATGATGCAACTGTGTACACTGCAACAATTAATGTTGATGGTACAAACAAAGCAATCACCGTTACAGGTAGTGCTGCTCAAACATATATTTCATTAATCAATGAAATTAATACAGACTTGGCTGGTGCTGCTACTGTTACCACAACAGCTGGCAACTTAAAAGTAACTTCTGCTATTACTGGTTCAGGTGGTTCTGTTATTATTACAGATGTCGACTTATTCAGTTCATTAACACAGTATGTTAGCCTAGGTACACCAATTGGTGGTGTTGATGCAGATGCATTAATGCCTGTTTATGAAAATGGTTATGCTTTAGCATCTACTAACGACTTCTATGGTTTAGAAGGTATGATTGCTGATTGTGTATTGCAAGGATACTGCCCAACAGTTGCAAATGAATTTACAGCTTTGGAGTCTAAAGATGTTCTTTTAGATGCTGCTGATTTATTTGCTTACACAGTTGAATTTTTGAATAAGACAAGTTTGGGTGCTAATGATGCTGCACGTCGTGTTGCAATCGTTACAGCACTACAAGCAACAATTAACTCTAATACAGACATTAGAGCTGAAACTTTAGAATATAATTTAATCCTATGTCCTGGTTATCATGAAACTGTTGATGAAATGAAAGCACTTTCTGATGACATTGAACAAGAAGCAATGGTTATTGCAGATACTCCAATGAGTATGAATGCTGATGATGTTGTTACTTGGGCTGATACAAATTCAGAACGTCAACATGGTGAAAATGTTGCTTACTACTACCCACATGGAATTGCATCTAATTTAGATGGTAAGAATGTTTATGTGGCTGCAAGTGGTGTTGCTCTTCGTACTATCACTTTTAGTGACAATGTTAGTGATTTGTGGTTTGCTCCTGCAGGTACTCGTCGTGGTCTTGTTTCTGGTGTAGCTCAAGTTGGTTATGTTTCAGGAACTCTTGGAACAGCAACTAAATTTAATGAGATTGCATTAAACAAAGGTCAACGCGATAACTTGTATAAATACACAACAAATATTAACCCAATTGTATTCTTCCCAGGTCGTGGTATTCTTATCTGGGGTCAAAAGACTTCTGCATCTGCAGCGAGTGCACGAGATCGTATTAACGTAGAACGTATGTTAATGTATATCAAGCGTCAATTACGTAAGAACACATTACCATTCTTGTTCCAACCAAACGATCAGCTAACTCGCAATAACTTGAAAGCAGCTGTTGATGGATTCTTGGGCGATATTATGGCTAAGCGTGGTTTGTATGACTTCGCCACAGTTTGTGACGATTCAAACAATACACCTGATCGCATAGATAGAAATGAGATGTACATAGATGTTGCATTGAAGCCAACGAAAGCAGCTGAATTTTTATACATCCCAATTCGCGTAGTTGCAACTGGTGCTGAGTTGTTCTAACGGATTATAAATAATAAGGATTAAAGGGAGACATTTAAAATGGCAACAATTAACGACATTGGTATTCCTGGATTAGACGGTGCTGGTATCTTACAACCTAAGTCACGTAACCGTTGGAGAATAACATTCGCCAATATGGGTGGTGGAGTAGATTCTCAGCCAGTATCAGTCCAAGCAGTTACTGTTACACGACCAACACTATCTTTTGAAGAAGTGGAACTTCACCGTTACAATTCTCGTGCTTGGGTTGCTGGTAAACATATGTGGGAACCAGTCACCTTGACAATTGAAGATGATTTGACAGGTGGGGCTACTCGTGTAATTCAAGAACAATTACAGAAGCAACAATGGTTGATTGGGGCTGAAGGACAGTTTTTAGCAGCTGCAGCTGAAGGTTCAATTTATAAGTTTGTTACATACTTAGACATGCTTGATGGTAATGAAACAGTTGTTGAGAAGTGGACTATGGAAGGTTGCTGGTTACAGAACGTTGATTATACGGAAATGGACTATGCAGTATCTGAAGCAGTTCAAATCACAATGAGTGTTCGTTTTGATCATGCTCGTCAAGATGTTACTGGATACACTGCTGGTCAGGGTATTGGTACAGGTGGCGCTGGTATTTAAAGTTTAGCACAGGGACGTGCATTTATAGGAAAGGCTCGTTTTTACGAGCCTTTTTCTTTTCTAACTTCCTAATAAATACTAAAAATATTATTGGAGTCTAAATGGCTATTGATCCACGTAAATTTATTATTTCTTGTCCTGAAAAGGAGAAGCCAACTGACAAGTTCTCAGCATTTGATGCAATATCAAATGTTTCTGGTCTTGAAATTCAAAACAAAGCATTTGATCGACTACGTACACTTGTAAAGATTGGTAATACTGCTCAGAAGAATACTGTTGTTGGAGATGGTGTTGCTTGGGTCTTTGATAAAATGGGACTAAATTATGAGTTAACAAATTCATCAATATTACAATTTAGCCCAAGTGTTGCTAATACAGCAATTGGTTCTGCAAAGCAAATTGCAGAGAAAATCAAACAAGGTAATTTTCAATTAGAAGATATTCCACAATATCTTGCTGATTTTACCAATCTTGAAAAATTAATCAAAGGTTTATATACAGACCCAAAAGAAGTTAATCAGGCTATTGAAGTATGTCAGTCAACTCATTATGCTTCAGATTTGATTGGTTATGCACCAAAATTCAAATTCATGTTTGTAGTTGAATTTGTTTTAAATGGAGAATATCATCCAACTTTTTTAGCAAATGGTAATAGAAAAACTGCAGCCTTTTGCCAAACATTTGAACGACCAAATCCAACTTTTGAATATGAAATGGTTAATATGTATAACTTTCGTACAAGAGTTTTAACAAAAGTTACTTACCCATCAGCAACTATGACATTTTTAGATGATAGTCAAAATCATGTTATGGAATTCTTTCAACAATATATGCGTGAAATGAGCCCATTATATCGTTTAGAAGATCCTTCAGATTTTGAAAATAATGGGATGAATTTCTCGTCCAATGCTCGTTCATCTTCAATGAAACAACCATCGATCGCTCCACACAAAGATATCTTTCGTGAAATTCGTGTTTATCATTTGTGGCAAAGTGGTCGATATTTTAATCTGTATCGTTACTTCAATCCTAAAATTGAAGAGATTCAATTTGATCCATATGATATGGCTGACGGTCAAACAACCACAATTGGTTGCCAATTTGCATATGATAGTCTAAATGTTCAAACGGGTTTATATTTTGGTGCTCATGGTGAATTTGTTGATGGATTGAAAGAAGCAAGTGCATTGGGTCAATCACAGTTGCGTTTTACTGGTGAAGATTATGGTTCACCAAGCACTGTTGATGATCTATATGAAGAATCGTACCAAGATGAAGCTATATCAGCATTAGAGGATCGTGCAGAAGACGCACTCGGAGGATACGGAAGTAATGTTACGGACAGCATTAAAGCCAATATACCAAGTGTAGATGATGTCGACTTTGGTTTCTAATGGCAAGATGGCAAAAAGGTAACTATACACCTAAAAATCCTGATAAGTACATCGGAGATCCCTCTAAAATCGTGTACAGATCAAGTTGGGAACGATCCTTTTGTGAGTTCTTGGACAACAATATAAACGTTTTAGAATGGGCTTCTGAGGAAGTTGCAATACCTTATTTAAAGCCAACTGATAATCGAGTGCACAAATATTACCCTGATTTTTATATTAAGTATCGAAACAAAGATGGTGATATTGTTCAAGAAATAGTTGAGATCAAGCCAAAGAATCAAACATACCATACTGTACGGCAATCTCGTGCAAGAAATCCTAAAACCCGATTGGTAGAGAATCTTACAGCCGCAATAAATAAGGCGAAATGGTTGGCTGCATCACAGTGGTGTCAACAGCGTGGTATTGTATTCAGAATTTTGACAGAACAGGATTTGTTTAAATGAGATTAGATGAAATTTTCAATAGATCATTTGCAACATGGGAATGGGGAGAATCTTCACTATTTGATGCAGTGGCTCGATTTGAAATTGATTCAGATAAAATTGAAGTTGGATTTAATATAAGTTATGGAGATGAGGTTGCTGCTTATGGATTTCAAGTACCAGCCTCTACACGATTTGCTGAATTTGCATTTAGTCGCAACAAGAAACAGAAATTAACTGGTACTGGAAATGCAATTCCAATATTATCAACTGTAGCACAAATTTGTAAAGAGTTTGTTCAAGAGCACAATCTACAAGGAATTGTATTTTTAGCTTCTATAAACGAGCCAAGTCGAGTTAAATTATATAATAGAATATGTAAAAAATTAGATCCACACTTTCAACAAGAATTAGATGGTCATCATGTTTTTTATTTAGCACTCGTATAAGATTAGTGAGAATATAATGGCAAATACAACAAAAACAATAATTCAACATCAAGTAACACATCCAGTGGTGTCAACAGCGTGGTATTACATTTAGGATTTTAACAGAACAGGATTTATTCAAGTGAAATTATTTGAAATATTTGATAAACCTGAAGTAATAGATATTGACCATCGTCCTATGTCTGGTGGTGAACAAATTTTTATTACAATGTCTAATCATGATATAATTATGGTCGGATTTCATGCTCTAGATTATCAACGAATGGAAAATGCTTTCGATATTGAATTAGATCCAAATGCTAATATTGTAGAAGTAAATTTTTCTCGAAATGGTGAAACAAGACTATCTGGTGAAGGAAATGCTTTCTCAATTTTTGGAGTTATATTAGACCAAATCCAAAAATATATAAGACAACATAATGTAACACATTTATTCTTTACTTCTGATTTTAAGGAAGTTTCACGAGTAAAATTATATAGACGAATGTTGGCTCGGTTAGATCCAAATTTTCTTGAACAACATATTTCTCGAGAAATTTACTTTTTGGCGAGTATACAATGAGATAACTATGGCAAAAACAACAAAAACAACAACGCATCAACAAGTAACACATCCAGTTGAAGATGTCTTCGATATTGAACCAGGAACTACTCTTGTAGAACTAGAACAACGTTCAACAGAACTTGTTCCACACGAAACTTACGATGAAAAAGATCGTGAACTAGAAGACCAGTTTCAAGAAGTTTATGATGCAGCTTTTGATGCATTTGAATCACAGAGTCAAGAAGCAGAATTAGTTGAAGGTAAGTATAAAGCCCGTAATATGGAAGTAGCTGCCAATTTACTTAATACTGCTTTAAATGCTGCAAAAGAAAAAGCAACAATGAAACAACACAAAGATAAGCTCCAAAGAATGTCTCCAAAAGATATGCCTGGTGGGGCTAGAACAGTTAACAATAATATCATTGTTGACCGTAATGATTTATTAAAACAAATTCTATCTCAAGATCCTGACGAAAAAGATATTACTCCGAAAGAATGAAACTAATTGAACTTTTCGAAGCAGTGCAACCTCGTGTTAGTCGTGGTGATAAAGCACAACAGAATGTAGATGCCTATCTTCAAGATTATTTCGGAGATAGGTATAAATCTCGTGCTATTGCTGAAAAGTTTAAGAAACATGGTGACATTGTTGCAACCTTAGATGGTGAAGAAATTCAGATTGAAGTAAAAAGACGGAAAAATGTTACATCACCAATTAAAATGTATGAAAAGATGATAGGTCGAGATCAACCAGATCAAACGTTAGATGCAGTTGCTAGAAGTTATGGTTATGTTGACTTCACCGATATGGTTGAAGGACTAAGACAAGAGAATCCCAGAATAGGATTTCCTGGCGATAAAGGTACACCCAAGTCAGGTAGCATTTATGTTTCGATTACAGAACGACCTGTACTATCTAAAATTCGACAATATATTTTAAAATCTTTACGAGAAGGTGGAGATCATTATTTTGCTATCTATAATGCAGATGATAAGTCTACTTCTATCTTTCATACTGGTCTAGGATCTAATCCAATGGGTGCACCGAGACTTCCCAACATTCGACAAATAGTATTAGACACATATGGTGGTGGATATAAAAATAAAATGAGAGCTGGTTTGAAAATTACCTTTAATAGGTAACCCTCTAATTTATAATACTAAATATCCATTATGGCAAGTCGAAAGAATAATCCAGGGATCAAGGGAGCCGGTGAACAAACGGAATTTACTCCCGAACAAGTGCTTGAGCTTAAAAAGTGTGCTCAAGATCCTGTGCATTTCATTAAAACATATGCCCGTATTCAACACCCCATGCGAGGTTCTGTACCATTTGCTCTGTACCCCTATCAAGAAAGAATGGTAGAGAACTTCAAAAATAATCGTTTCAATGTTGTTCTAAGTGCTAGACAAACTGGTAAATCAACCGTCTCGGCAATTTATCTTTTATGGCATGCAATTTTTAATTTTGATCAAACGATTCTAATTGCTTCAAACAAAAACTCAAATGCTATGGAAATGATCCATAGAATACGTTATGCTTATGAAAATTTGCCTAATTGGTTAAAGCCTGGTGTTTTAGATGATGGATGGAACAAACATAATGTAGGCTTTGATAATGGATCACGTATTGTATCAACAGCAACGTCTGAAGATGCTGGTCGTGGTATGTCTATTTCATTACTATTTTTAGATGAATTTGCGTTTGTTAAACCTGGTATCCAAGAAGAATTTTGGACTTCTATTTCACCTACCTTATCTACTGGTGGTGGATGCATTATGTCTTCTACACCAAATGGAGATATTAATCTATTTGCACAAATATGGAGAAGTGCTGAAGTTGGTCTTGATGTTGGTGTTGGTGAAGGACATAAGTTTCCATTCTACCCAACACGAGTTCGTTGGGATGAGCCACCTGGACGTGACGAAGCATTTAAACAAGCACAGATTGCAACTCTTGGTAAATTGAAGTGGGACCAGGAATATGAATGTGAATTTTTATCTTCAGATGCATTGTTAATTGATTCTACGTTAACAGGAATGTTAGATACAAATCGTAAACCATTCTTACACTCACAAAATGATTTTCAATTTTTTGGCGAATTTAAAGAGAAAGAAATTTACTTAGTCGGTGTCGACCCCTCAACAGGCACAGGAATGGACTTTAGTGTTATTGAAGTATTTCACTTTCCATCAATGTTTCAAGTTGCTGAGTTCAGATCAAATACACTTTCATCACCTGAAGTCTATGCAAAGATGAAATGGATTATTCGACAAATGGAATTAAAAGGTTGCACAGTTTACTTTTCTGTTGAAAATAATGGTGTTGGTGAAGGTATTATTGCTTTGTATCAAAATGATGAAAATCCTTCTAACTCTGCAGAAATGGTTTCTGAAGAAGGGAAGAAACGTTTTGGGATGACAACAACTAAGAAGAAAAAGATGAGAGCAGCTTTGGATTTTCGTTTGTTAATTGAAAGAGGTGGAATACAATTAAACTCAGTTGTTCTTCTTAAAGAAATTAAAACCTTTGCACGTAAAAGAGATAGTTACGAAGCTCAGGTTGGAAGTACTGATGACTGTATAATGGCTTCATTAATATGTGTAAGATTGTTGGGTGAAATTGCTTCTTATGAACAGGAAGCATTTGACAAATTATATACTGTAGATGAAGATGAATATACAAATGAGGAATTCTTTGATGAGAATGATGAACCACTTCCAATGTTGATGGGTGATGTATTCGACCCAAATGATAATACCCCCGACTTTAGTGCATTTTCTTCATTACCTCCTCCAAACTCTCCTTTCAAATAAGTTGTAAATCCTTCAATTATCGTTGATAATATTTTTTCAAATTGGAGAATATTATGAATGTACGTAATGAATTTATTGCGTGGTATTTCAATGAGTTTAAAGAAACATGTAATTCCCGTGTTTATGGAAATGTATTGTTCTTGACACCAAAAGATAAAACCATGTTACAAACTGTGGAAGATTCCACATGGCATCGTGAAGCAAACGTATCCGTACATACGGATATGGTGGTGAGCCAATATATTTCTCGTGCAAAAGAGGAATGGAATCGTAATGATATTATTGGTGCATTAGTTTGTGCATTTCACGATGTAGGTAAACCTTATGCTGAAGAAGTTCTGCAACGTGCAGATGGTACGGAATATCGTCGATATGCTGCGCATGAATTAGTTAGTGCTCGGTTATTTGAACACTACATGATGTCAAATCCTTCACTGATGAAAAGATTTAATTTACAACCAACAGATTTATATGCTATTGGTTGGTTGATTGAAAATCATCTTCCTTATGGTTTAAAGAAAACTCATAAAAGAGAAGGATTGTATCGAACAACTGAATTTGTAGCTGACTTTCACATCTTTCGACGTATTCTTTATTCGGATTGTTGGGGTCGTATCTCTGATGATCATGAAACAAAGAAGGCGAATACTAATGCTTGGCTAACAGAATTGTGGCAAGAAGCATATAATAATATGTGGATTAAGCCTCGAGCAGAAGTTGATGGACCAGAGTTAGTAATGCTAATTGGTCCTTCGAACTGTGGTAAATCTACATGGTTAAAGAATAACTCATTGTTAGATGATCACCACTATTATTCTTGGGATGCTTTGCGTTTGGATTGGTATTCTTCCGATTACACAGAAGCGTTTAAGTTGTCTACGGCTGATAAAGAGTTTGGTGCAAAGACTCAAAAGGTCTTTATGAATATGATTCACACCAAAGAATCTATTGTTGTTGATAACACGAATCTATCAGCAAAGAGACGAGCTTTTTTCATTAATACTGCTCGTCAACATGGATATAAGGTTCGAGCTGAGTTATTTCCAATTTCACTATCTGAAATTGTGGGACGTGCATTAATGCGTACAGATCAGATCGTTCCCGAATTTGCTGTTAGAAGACAGTACTTGGCACTGAGTTTACCTGGCTTAGGTGAGGTAGATGATGTAAATGTTCACCCTTACTTTAATGAGGTTTAATATGAAACTTTCACGTGTAGAAAAAGTCTTTTTAGAGGCTGATACTGAAACGGAAATTGGCATGTTATTTGCACTCGTTGTAGCGTTTGGTATGCCCATCGCTATTGCAATCGCAATTCATGGTCCAATTTAATCAATAGGATAAATACTCTCCATGGACGGAGTATACCTAACAATCCCATTTCACTGGTTATTACAACCACTTGACGAAGATTCTGCTTTGCGAGATTTAGAGCAAAGTGCAATTCGTAACGTCCCAACTAAAAAACGTCAGTTTTCAACGGATGAAGTTCAAATTACTGGTATGAAGATTAGTCCATTTCAAGGGGCAGGAACAATGTTATTTCGTGGAACTGCTCGAAATGCAGGAAGAACTTACTCTCCTTTAATTCTTTTTAACGATGTAGTGTATGGTGAAGCTTCACCTTCAAATGTAACTTTTAAAGCAACTGATGGGAAAGATTACAATATTCAACCAATTGATCCTAATAAAAATACATGTCAAGTACGCTGCAACTGTTTAGACTTTTATTATCGTTTTGCTACTTGGAACTTTGATGATGGAAGTTTATATGGGAAGAAGCCTCAACCATACGTTAAAACAACAGAACGTCCTCCTGTAAATCCAGCCCAAGCCCCAGGATTATGCAAACATTTAATGAAGATGGGTGATCACTTACACCAATTAAAATTGCTTAGTGCTTAATTAGACCAGCTTTTGCAGGTTTTGTTGATGAAGATTGATTTTTGAATTGATCAAGAACACTACGCAACTTTTCTTCTTTTTCACGATCAATTTTTGAAGTAACTGAAACGTCATCAACTTCTTCTTTGACCATTGCAGGCTTTTCAGTTTTGACAATCTTCTCAGCTATCTTCTTCACATCTTCAGGCTTAGAATCCTTCTTCTTCATCTTTTGCATTGCTTCTTCTGCTAATTGACGAACAGATTTTTCCTGTGGACGTGTAGTTTTGCGATGTTCCTGAACTGGTCGTTGGACTGGTGGCGTAACCTCGGTACGAATTTCAGGCTTATTGTGCATAGTAACAAATGGATCTTTTGTAAAGTTTGCTGTACCAGTCATAGGGATGAAATGGTATCCTTCAGCAACAACTTCAATACGGTAAGGATAAGCTGTTCTTTCGATGTGTGTCAAGGGTGGAACTTTAACAGTAAACTTATTTTCACTTCCTTCTCGAACGCAATTAAAGCTATATCCAACATCATTGCATTGAATAATAAGTTGAACTCGTAGACCATCCAAGCTATCTAACCCCTGGATATCTAGAGTAAAATCAAAAATATCTTCTTTAATTGCTGAAAGTGAAATGACATCCATAACCTAATCCTAAACGTTCATTATGTATTTATGTTAATCTCGTTTCCGAAATCGTAGAATTTTTACAGAAGCCTTCGTAGCAATTCGTTTTAAATTGCGGACTTGCATGCTAATTCCAGATTTAACACGATTAACAAAATTTAATACCTTAATGATAATTTTTAACTTATCCTCTCGAACCGAATACTCTTTCTCTATTTCTTTTTCACCAAACTTCAAAGTAATCTTAACAACTTTCTTTTTAACAGGAACTTGATATGGTGTGTAGAAAGGTTCTTGTTTTGGTTGTAAATTAACTTGATCAACAGGTTTATAAAAATCTTGCACCTGTCCTGGCTGCAACGGTATAGATCCACCCGTACCAATTACTGGAACAGAAATATTAACTGGACCTAATGTAAACGTTGTTGCAGTAATGATCATTGCATCTGCAGGAAGGTCTACACCTAACCCGTTTGTAATTAGACCATTAAGTGGATCAGCCATCTAATATCCTTATAGAGGCACACGTTCAACGACTTCAGTAACGCTTGGTGTTCCAGTAGAATCACGCAATGAGAATACTTTCAGAGGTGTAGTACCATCATTATCGTAAATTGTTAATGTTTTTGCTGTTTTATCAATCTTCGTACGATTTTCGTCGTACTTCAAGAGTGTTTGAATTAAAATGATTGCTGATGTTACATCAATGCGTAATTGTTGTGTATCTGTATGCATATCATTAATATAACGACCCATTGAGCCTAAATCGAGATAATCAGTACCTACTGAAGTCCAAGTCTCATAAGCATTATCTTCTTGATAGGATTCATTTGCAGCAGTTTGGTATCTTTCAAATGCAGAAAGAGATGCCCCACCATCTGAGAGAAAAACATAATCTTTGGTGTAATCATAGGAAGCATAGTCATAACGGTACCAACCTCCGCCGATTTCTGTCATAGGAAGTCCATTCACAACAACAGTTGAAAGTGCTGGATTAACTGGGTCTAATTCTCGTATCGTCATTAAAGGTGATAGTCCAGTTTCAGGCACACCATTTTTTGTGAAAAAAGTTGTGATTTTCTTTGTTGCCATTAGTTAACTCCGCTAATCTAGTTTCTTTTATTTATACCTTCGCAACATCACCTGTGTCATAAATAAGTGATAAATAGCATAATTGGGTGGTGCATATGGAAAATTTCGATCTAATCAATGACTTGCAAAAACGTAGTCAGCAATCTGAACCAGAAAATTCTTCAAACATTGAATATCAAGATTACACTGTTAAAGTGCTTGGTGAAAATGTCTTAGTGTCAGTTCCAGTCCGTGAAAGTGAAAACTTTGAGCAAGTAATAGCCGAAACTCCTTTGATAACAAAAGTTAAACTAAAGACCATATTGCGTGAACACCGTGGATTTATTCAAGTAAATAAAAATAAACATAAGGGCAAGTAATCAATGTCAGTAATATTAACACGTGGAAAAGGTGGCAGTCCACTAACTGAATTGCATGCAACGGTTGGTCCAAGTGCCACTGTAAATGTAGATACAGTTCCGATTGGGATGTATCGTTCCTCAAAGTGGCTAATTACGGTTACTGATGAAACTCTCGATCTTGCAACTTCATACGAAGTTCTTGCAATGCACACACAATTGACTAATCCAACTCATAACAAATATGGAATAATTGGAGACATTGTTCTTCACAGTTTGGATGTTGTATTAATTGGTACGGATTTAATACTACAAGTTACTAATCCTCAGGCACACAATATACTAGTTGATGCCGTGAGAATCCCCACCTCTTCATAAATAAGATGTACGTACACAAGGAAAATTTAACTGTAGTTAAGGAGATATACAAATGGCTTTAGATCTAACACGTGTAGCACTTGGTTTGGACATTCAATCAGTCGACTTTTCGTCCAATGCCAATATTCTGCAAGGTGTAGGTGCACCTGGTGGAGATTCGGCTGAACAGGATGCGGCTCCAATAGGTTCCATTTACATGCGAACAGATGCAGAAACGGATAATCTGCAAGTCTATTGGAAATACCGAACTACTCAAAACAATTCAACTGACTGGCGTCAAGGTACTTCGAAACAGTATGTTGATGCATTAGTCCAAGGTTTGTCATGGCGTGAACCTGCATTAGTTTTAGACTCAACTGCTTATGCTGATATTACAGCTGCTGAAACAGCTGCTAATGTTGGTGATACGGTTGATGGTATAACTATTGCAGCTGGTGATCGACTATTATTCACTAATTTAACAACTGGTAATGATAATGTCTACATTGTTAGTGGTTCAACTGGGGCTTGGACATTTACAGAAGATGTTAACCTAGCTACTGATGGTGATGCCTTGATGATTGAACAAGGTACAGCACAGGAAGAACAGTGGGTATTTGATGGTACAAATTGGGTTAAGATTTCAGGATCTAATAACAACTTAGAATTAAGTTACATTCGTGATTTTATTGGTAAGACTGCTGCTGGGGCTGAAACACCTACATATTCTTCTACTGATATAATTACACCAAGCACAAGTTTAGAATCTGCAATTGGTCAGTTAGATGCTGCAATTGGTCCACTAACATTTACCGAACAGAATTTCGTTACAAATGGTAATGATGTTACTCTGAACTTAGATGCAATTGATATTCAATTAGGTAACAATACATTTACAAGTAGTTTTATTGTTGGTTCAGCTAACGATATTACACAAAACTTGGATAATTTAGATGTAGCAATTGGTAACAGAACTTATACAAATGATTTCTTTGTTACTGATGGTCAAACAATTACAGCTTCTATTGATGCATTAGATACACAATTTGGTGCCAATACGTTTACACAACAAAATGTTGTTACAAACGGTGATGATGTCACAACATCAATTGATAACCTAGATGTAGCAATTCGTGATATTGTTGGTCAATCAGAGGTTATTAAGACTACTAATGTTACAACACAAACAGCTGTTGATACACATCCAATTGCAAGTGTTGATGTTGCTAAGTGGATTGTATCTTGTGAAAACACTGGTGATTCAACTAATCGTTATAGTGCTGAAATTCATGCAATGCATGATGGTACAACAAATACTGACTTTAACAGATTCTCCGTACTACAATTAGGTGGAGCAATTCCTGGTCTAACATTTGATGTTGATGTGTCAGCTGGTAATATGCGTTTGTTGGTAACTTCTACAGCTGCAGTTGATGTTGTTGTAAAACGTTTAGCAGCATACTCAATTAACTAATAATAAAAATTAGAGAGACAATATGGCAGATATTAATAAGGCAACCCGTATAGACGGTGGGGTCAGTTTAGACGACAGTGTTGGTATTTTCCAAGGCTCTACTGATCCCTCGCTTGGTGAAGCTGCTCCAGTTGGTTCTCTCTACTTAAGAACAAATGGTCAAGTCTGGCAAAAAGCTGGTGTTGGTGATACTTCATGGACACAGTTAGCGGCTGGTGCTGGTGTTGTTAACATTTCTGATCTTGGAGATGTTTCTGTTACGTCTCCAGTTGATGGTCAATTATTAGTCTACAATAATGGTGCTGGTGAATGGCAAAATGTTGAAAATTATTATGCATCAAATGCAATAGTTACAAAAGAGCCAACTGGTATTCCTGATCGTGCTGAAACAACATTAACAATTAATGAAGGTACACGAACTGTTACCTTAACTCCTACAGGTGCAAGTTTTGATTGGTATATTTGGGGAACTAGATATACTAGTTCGATAGCCATATCTGGTACGTTTCCTAATACTCAAGGAATGCATTTCTTCTACTTAGATAGTGCAGGAGTTATGCAAATCCAAACAGGTGGTTTCTTACCTGCTTTATTATCTGATTATGCATATATTGCAAATGTGTATTGGGATGTTACAAATCAAGTTGCTGTAGTATTTGGTGAAGAACGCCATGGTATTACCATGGACTATGCAACACATAGTTATTTACATACAACTGTAGGTACACAATTTGCATCAGGTTTAGCCTTAGCAGATATGACAGTTGGTGGTACTGGTAATAGTGCTATTGATGCTCAATTTACCGTTAGCAATGGTCAAATTCGTGATGAAGATATTACAATTGATATCGTTCACGACGCTGGTGGTGCTAACCCTGCTACAACAAATTTTGAACAAATTTTAGCTCTACCTGCACAGTTGCCAGTGTTTTGGAGAACGGGGGCTAGTGGTGATTGGGTCAAACGAGATGCTGATACATATCCATTAATTTATAGTGGTGATGCTTCTGGTTTTGTTGATGGTACGAATGGATTACCTGCTTGGAATGAATGGACAGGTGTCACTTGGCAGTTAACAGCTATTCCAAATAATCATTACTTCTTAATGCACATCATTGCAACAAATGATGTTCGTCATCCTATAGTTGCTATTGTTGGTACAGTTGATTATCAGAATAAGCCACGAGGTCAAGAATCTGCGTCAACAGAATTAACAGGAATGAGTGGTTTACCATTCCAAGAATTTACACCAATTGCATCCGTATTATATGATGCAAAAACTGGTTATACAAATGTACCTAAAGCAGCTGTCCAAGCTGATGCAGATGGTAACAACTATGTTGATTGGAGAGATGTTGGTACAATTAGTTCAGTGTTTGCTGGTGGTGGTTTAACAGATCATGGTAACTTAGGTGGACTAACAGATGATGATCACACTCAATACGCACTAGCAGGAAGTGGATCAACTCGCACATTTGACCTTGATGATTTATTAAATGTTACTATTACAACACCAGCTGATACAGAAGTATTAACATACAGTGCTGGTACTTGGATTAATTCGACGATCCCACTACAAAATCTGTGGGAAACATTCAGTGCAGATACTGGTAGCACAGCTGCAAATATCGCAACCGATACATTAACAGTTAGTGGTGGTACGGGAATATCAACTAGTATTACTGGTGATGTATTAACAATTACAAACACAAGTCCAAATGTAGATCAAAACCTATTTGCTAATATTGCAGTTTCTGGTCAGAATACGGTTGTTGCTGATACAACAACTGATACTTTAACATTTATTGCTGGTACAAATATTACTATTACTACAGATGATGTTAATGATACGATTACTATTAATGCAACTACCGGTGGTTCACAAAACTTATTTGAAACAATTGCAGTTACTGATACAGATTCAGGATATACGTGGGCTGCAACGGGTAGTGCAATTGCAGATACTACTACAGATACCCTAACATTTGTTAGTGGTACAGGTATTGATATTGACGTTGATGCAACATTAGATGCAATTAGAATTACAGCAACTGGTGGAGCTGGGTCGCAAAACTTGTTTGAAACATTTGCAGTTACTGATACAGATTCAGGATATACTTGGGCTGCAACGGGTAGTGCAATTGCAGATACTACTACAGATACATTAACTTGGGTTAGTGGTGTTGGTATTGATATTGACGTTGATGCAACATTAGATGCGATTCGTGTTACAAATACAAGTCCAAATGTTGATCAGAATTTGTGGGAAACAATTGCAGCTGATACAGGTAGCACAGCTGCAAATACTACTACAGATACGTTAACAGTTACTGGTGGTAATTTAATTAGCACAAGTATCACAGGCGATACATTAACAATTGCATCAGCACCAAGCATTTTTATGCAGCACAATGGAGCTATAACACAAACGTTTAATACTACTCCAACAACATTATTGTTTGATACGAGTATTCGTGCTGATGCAGATTATTCTTATACATCAGGGGTGGTAACAATTAATACTACAGCTGATTATAAGATACAGTTTGAAGTTGCATATAATACAACTACTAATCCTGTAACCACTTGTCAAACAGCAATATATAGAAATGGTACAGCAATTACAGGTGCTTTAACATATAGTTATCACTCTTCATCAGCCGATGGATCTATAACTGCAGTTGGTACGTATATTATTAATTTAACTGCTACAGATACAATTGAAATTGTTGGTGTAAGAACAGCAGGTAATGGTTCACTAAATACCTTAGCAGAAAGTAGCCGATTAATAATTGAGAGAGTGTAAGGAATAGATAATGTCAGTCATTTATACAAGAACATATTCATCAGCGTGTCCAGGCGATCTTATTGATAATATCAATAATGATGTTGGAATTGTACCAACTCTTGAACAAATGGTTAATGTAGGTGGTGGTAATATTGATTTCTACTTTTCTGTTGCTTTATCTGGTGGCGAAGTTATAACTTTTGATAATATTTTATCAACATATACATGCCCAGTTATTACCTCAACTTCGACAGAGAGTGTTGTCGTTGATGATAGTGTTGCATCTGATCCTGCTGTACTATGGTCTTCAGATAAAGTTCAGACCGAAATTGGAAATATTGAACGTTGGTTTTCTGTTGTTGGGGACACAGGCAGTACCAGTGCAAATACAAATACTGATACTTTAACAATAGTTGGTGTGAATAATATTTCAACATCCATTACTGGTGATACAGTACTGATAGATGGAGCACATACTCACTCTTTAACTCAGTTATCTGATGTTACTGAAACTGGCCCTGTTGCGGATAATGAACTATTGGCATTTAATAATGGTACAAGTACTTGGATAAATCAAACAGCGGCAGAAGCAGGACTTGCAACAGTTACTGATTTAACAACACATACAGGCGATGCAACTATCCATTTTACTGAAAGTAGCATTGATCATCTAAATATTCAAAATATTGGTACGAACTCACATGCCCAGATTGATACCCATATTGCAGATGGCACAATTCATTTTACAAAATCTAGTATAAATCTTAATGATCTTGGTGATATAGTTATTACAACTCCAGCCGATGATGAAATTTTAGCCTACGACACAAGTAGTGGTAATTTTATTAATCAAACATTAGCAGAAGCTAATATAAACACAAATACCATTTCAGCAGCTTTTGTTCCAGGATATTCAACTTACACAACAATTCAAAATCACTTAGATTTTTTTCATTCTGCAGGTTCTGCAACGGGTGGTGATATTAGTGATAATGGAGATCAAACAATTACAGTTACAGCTGGCAATGGTTTTATCCGTACAGCAGATTCTGATTTAGCAGAAATCCAAGCTGTTGATTGGAGTTCTACTGTTCTCGGCAGTTTCACTAATAATGTGATTTATCATATAACTGTAACCTTAGTTGGTGGTGTTCCGACTGTTCAATCAAATACTGTTCGACCAGATGATAATACACACATTTATCTTGGTACAGTTTTACGTGAAAATACAGTTATCCATTATCATAATCCTGCACGCGCCGTAGTTGCCAATCATGCATTGCATATGATCCAACGTATGTCCGATACTAATCCATTCTCACGTGTTTCCGGTGGTATTGTTTCAGAAGCTGGAACAAGAAATTTAATGATTACTTCAGGTGTTTTTTGGGATGGATTAACAAAATTTACTACAAAAGCTTGGGACACTACAGGTACGGACACATTTGATTATTACTATCAGGATGGTGCAAGTGGATTTATAGAAACAGAAAGTTCACAGTTAGATAATACACAATATGATGATGGTAGTGGTACTTTAGCGAATGTCCCTGCATTAAATTATTTTAATAACTGGATTTATATAGAATCTGACGATCATATTTCGGTTGTTAGAGGACGTGCCACATTTGCGACCTTAGCAAATGCACAAGCGGAACAGCCATATAGTGATTTACCTCCACAATTGAATTTTCATGCTCGTTTAATAGCAAAAGTTATTATGCGTCAAGGAACGTCAAGTTTTATTGAAGTTGATAGTGCTTTTGTTACTGCCTTTACTGCAACTGGTGTCAGTGATCACTATAATTTGGCTCATATCGGTACAAACACACACACTCAAATCGATTCACATATAGCTGATACTTCTATTCATTTTAGTAATATTGATGGTTTAAGTGATGTTAATATAACAACACCATCTGATGGTCAGATCTTAGTCTATAATACTGGTACATGGGCAAATCAAACAATTAGTTTAGGGGATGAACTAGTTAAGGTTTCATCCAATGATACTACAGCTGGATATTTGAATGGAAAACTGGTAGCAGGTGCAGGTATTAATTTAGTCGAAAATAATGATGGTTCTAATGAAACATTAACGATTTCTTCATCAGCTGCTGATCCAATTGTGTTTACTACATTTAATGCTGATACAGGTACTACAACAGCTAATATTCCAAGTGATACATTAACTATTAATGGTGCAACAGAAGGTATTTCTACAAGTATTACTGGTGATACATTAACTATTAGTCCCTCAAATGATTTAGCCGCTATTGAAGGATTGGTGGGCACCGGATTAGCAGTTAGAACTGCAGCTGATACATGGACAAATCGAACTATTACTGGTACGATAGATCAAATTACTGTTACTGATGGTGATGGTGTTGCTGGTAATCCAATATTAGCTTTAGCAAGTAATCCAGTATTGCCTGGCACCGAAGGGGTAACACTTAATGCAGGTACAACAGCACAACGCGCTGTTTCACCAACGGTAGGTGAAACTCGATTTAACACAGATGTGGGTCGTTTGGAAACATGGGATGGCACTCAATGGTTAGTATATGGTTCTGACTCAGGTTCCAGTGTAGCACAGCTTAAGTCTTCACAATTGGCTCAATTATCGGGAACAACAGTTATTCCCTATGATGATACTCCTCCGTTAATCACAGAAGGAACACAATTCTTTTCCGATACTATGACAGTAGGTTCCCCAACGGCTCGAGTAGTTTTGTGGTTCTCCTCCACCTGTACAGTATCTAGTGCAAACCGTATTATGACTATCTCTTTATGGAGAGACACAACATTAATTGGTGTGTTTGCTTTAGGTGCACCAAGTTCAAACTCACCGGTTATTGCAACAAGTATTATTACTGATACTCCAGGCGCGGCTGGAACATATACATACTCGGCACGAGTAGGCGTATCAGCGTCTGCAACTTGGTATATGGGTGGTTGGACATCAAATGCTGGATATAGTGGTGCAGCAGTTACACAGAATCAATATGTATTATTGAGGTTAGAATAATGGCTAAAAATTATATCGATATTTTAGGTGAGTATTTTCCTGGAGTAGAAGCTTACTGTTCAGGTGATCCTACAGTGTATGCAAACGTAGTCTGGGTATCAACACCGATAGCTCAGGTAGACTTAGATGCTGCAGTTTTGGCTGATTGTAAAACAGATCGTATTCTATTGTTTGCTACATATGCTCAAGATGAAATTGTAGATGGTTTCTTATCATCTGCATTAGGTTATCCACATATGTACGATTCTGAACCAGAAGATCAATTAAATCTAATTGGTGCAGCAACAACACAAGCTGATATGGATTATTCTTGTCGTGCATCTTCAGCAGGATACCAGATTATTGATGTTGGTGGGGCTGTAGTTGGAACAGACGCAACAGGATTTGTTAATGATCCAACAGTATATAATGTTGAAGTTGTAATTGATGGTGTTAGTGAATATTTTAGTATTGCAGGGCAAGATGCACAAGACTATGATACACTTATTGCAGCAATAAATGCAGACTTTTTAAATAAAGCTACTATATCAATCGTTTCAGGTAATCTAAAACTTGTTAGTGATTCTTACGGGGCAACATCAACAATTAGTATTATTGATGCTAATTGTTTTAATTCCCTAAGTACGTATGTTGCTTTAAATACCGCTGTGGATGGTATTGACCCTTCAACGGTTTTAAAAGAATATAAACTACATACACATACACAATTACTGCAAGTATTGAATGATGGGAAAGACGTTAAGCTAGATATCTTACAAAAGTTTAATGTTAAAAAAGCACAAATACTATCAGCTGTAGATGAAGCAGCTGTTCTTGCAATCACTTGGTAATATGTTATTAGTCGAAGAATTAACAACTTCATATGATTCAAAACTTGTGAAGAAAATAATATATAGTCAGGTTATGGAACATTATTTAAGTTCTCATGAATCTGTTGCATTAACTGATATGCTTACAAGTTTAAAAACTGACATTGTTGCATTAAAAAATCACAAACGCAATGAAAAAATTAAAGAAGTTAAAGAACGAAAATATAAAGGTAAAGGAATTACAAGTTGAAGCTACCATTTCGCCAAGGTATTGTTCGTTGCCAAACAGATTTATCGAACAATCCTAGTTTTCTTCAAAAAGTTAGTACGGGTGTTAATTTATTAACAACTAATGGACCACTTGTGCTTTCATTTACGCATGGTGGCACAGAATACTCACATACAGAAAATTCAATTATTTCTAATGCTTGGACTGCAATTTTTCAACCATCTGTAACTTACATATTGTACATAGACTTAGACGTATTAACAGGTGAAAGAACGTTTGGATTCACTTCTAAGCCTTTTACGACAGGTCCAACTGCTCCTACAAGCCCTGAGAACGATCAACATTGGTTTGATAGTATTAACTTTAAAATGAAAGTTTGGAATCAAAGTGTTAGTAGTTGGGTTGAAAAAATTCGCATATTTGTAGCAAGAGTAGTTAATAGTACAATTGAATATACATATCCAATCGGTAACTCTCAAGTTGGTATTTCAAGAAATGCTGGAACGTTATCAACATACTTTCCTTCTGGTCGTATTCTTTATGCAGACGGTGGTGCAGCAGTTCGAAAAGTAAGTGGAGAATTTTTTACTTCTGAAGATAAATTTTATGTTGGCGGATCACGAATTGATGCAATCAGACTTGAATCAAATGTTATCGAAGCAATTGCAGACCAAAATATTTCAGCTTTTAGTATTGTTCGATTTAACAATTTAGGTAAGATAGTATTAGCTAATTATGCAGATATTGGTAATACAATTGTGGCAATTGTTACTGGTGATGTTTTAGTTGGGCAAGCTGAATCTGTTATTATTCAAGGTGCTGTAACAAACCCACTCTGGAAAAATGCAGGTTGGTCTATTAATGATAAACTGTGGGTTAAAGATAATGGTGAAATTGTTAACCAAGATCCAAACGAATCTGACTTTGTAAATTATCCTGTTAAACAAGTACCAATTGCAAGAGTTTTACGCGATGATACAATCATCTTTGAACAAGGTTTGGGTGGTGTTGGCAAAACTGGACCTGCAGGAAGTGGTAGTGGAACAAACGCATCCGTAAATCCTGCTACAGATACTGAATTTGGTACGGTGAAATTATTAACACCAACAGCATCAAAAATTGTTGTTAGTACAGATGATCCTCGGTTAGCGGGTGGGCCTTATGCTTCTCAAATACATACACACACTGCAGAAGATGTTTCGGTTACACCTGTTGGAGATATTACAGCCCCTGATTTGCAGGCTGCACTAGGTCAAATATCTTCATTAAAATTATCAAAAGCTGGTGATACCATGACTGGTCCACTTGTATTAAGTGGCAATCCTACAGGAGATTTACATGCTGCTTCTAAAGGATATGTAGATGCATTAGTCAATGGTTTGGTGTGGCAAGATCCTATTCAATATGTTAACTTAATTGCAGATAATATTTTAACAGCCCCAGCATTTCCAAATTACTCAGACATCTATGTTATTCCATCAGGTGCAACAGGAACTTGGTCTTCAATTGGTGCAGGTCATTTAACACAATGGGATGGAAATAGTTGGCAAGATTTAGGTCTATTGTCAAGCTTGTCAGCAGGAACACGTTTTGGTGTATCAATGGAATCATCTGCAATTCCTGGTGGATCTTTTGTAGGTCAAAGTAATTCAATTGCAGTATTGGATAATCCCACATTAGGTACATGGTCATTCATTGTACCAACAACTAATACAGCTGTATTAGTTAATAATCTTACTTCTTTGCATGCTTGGCATCAGTATGTTTATACGGGTACAGCATGGGTAGAATTTGCAGGCCCATCTTCAGTATTGCCTGGAAATAATTTAACCCAGAATGGTAATGTACTTGACGTTAAAAATTATGGTGCTGGTGGTACAGTTGATGCTAGATATTTGCAGGGATTACAGCCTGTTGATTTTCTTCTAAAAACTGGTGGTACTTTAACAGGTGCTTTAACTCTTTCAGGTGCACCAACAGTCGACTTGCATGCTGCTACCAAAAAGTATGTTGATGATACATTAGCTGGGGCTGGTGGTGGAGGTGTTACAGATCCACTACATCTAAACGACAACAATGTAACAACACCAACTTATTCATTCACTAGTTCAACAGGGACTGGTATGTATATTTCTGCACCAAATACATTAGGTTTTGCAGTCGCAGGAAATCAAATTTTAAGTGTTAGTGCTGTTACTGGATTAATTGTAAATCCAGGTAGTGGCTACAGTATTACATTAGAAGGTAACGCAACACAAGCTGATATTGTTTTTGAAAATCTTGGCTTTATGCGTTCGGTAGGTAATTTATATCTTGCTAGTGGCAACTTACAATCAATTAATTTTGGTATTGGTGATACTTCTACAACAGGCTTTAATAGTAAGTTATCTATTACAAGTACAAATACTATTGTATATAATACCTTTACTGCTGCTGGTCAATCACTAGCTGGTGGTGGTACAGCATTACTACCAGGTTTTGGTTTTGATGGTGATAATGATACAGGTATTTTTTCTGATGTAGCTGGTGAAGTTGCAGTAACAAGTAATGGTACGGAAATTGCAAGAGTCTCGAGTAGTGGTGTAGATGTTAGTACTGGATCCGTAACTGCAAGTAACTTTACACGTAATACAACTGACCTAAATGTTGCAGGATACAAACATACACAATCAGCTGCAAGTTCTGCTTGGGCTATTGCCCACAATCTTAATACTGAATTTGTTAACGTATCTGTCTACATTGATAGTGGTGGTAGCATTTATGAACAACTTATTCCTACATCAGTTATTATCAATGATGCCAACAATTTAACGATCAATTTTTCTACCACAAGAATAGGTCGAGCAGTCATAGTTGGTGTACTATAACTGTTGCTTTTCTTAACGTTTTATCGTATATTTTCTTGATAAATCTAAATAAGCTCATATAAAAATAATAAAAAGGAGCTTGCATGTTTACGTTGGAATATATTCGATCATATCCTTATATTGTTGTGGATAGGATCAAGCAATTTGGACATCAAGAACTAAATGAACTTCAAGATGTAATTTATCGGCGTAGTGGTAAAGATATTACTATTGTCCGTAATGCAATTAATGATCGGTTAAATCGGTTAAAAGAGCTGCAAGAAAATGCAGATATTTACCGAATTCATAAATCTCATTCGATTGATGAAGTACAGTCTATACGAAATGAATATCATAATAAACGAAACTGTCCAGTTCATTTAGTCGCTGATGAAAAATTACGTGAACTAAATACCATTCAGAAACATGAAGAGCGAGTTACAAAAGTAACTAATCGCATTCATGCATTAGCAGATAGGCTTGAAAGACTATCTTCAAAAGAACGAACAAAACAATTGGTCGAATATCATGGTCGTAGCATTGGTAATGACTTATATGATTTTCCTGTATTATGGACTGGTTTGGAAAGTGCTACAAGTTTAGAACAACGTAAATTGAATCCATCGTATAAACCTGTTGCTGATCATTGTTGGCCTAGACTATGGGCTGGTACAATGATTGTTGAAGCTTTATATGAACCTCTGTATAATGCTGTTTTGTTAGCAGGAATGATTCGAAAATTTTCGGAAGTTAATTTTGTAACAAAAGAAGAAAATGAAAGGTTAGTTACTTTTCAAAAGCCCGAAAATTTTTGTGAACACTATACTTGGCAAATTTCTTATAACCATGCTGAGATTTATACTCAAATGGGTGATAGAAATTTATCTATATGGGATACCACTGAACAATACCGTATAGTGTGGGATAGTGTAATTATTGGGCTCCAAAAGGAACTCAATCATAAATAAAAATGTAGCAAGAAAACCTTGACTACATCTTTGAAGCGAAGTAAAGTCCAAGACTGGAAAATATAATAACACTCTCAGAAGAGAAGGAGAATAAAAATGAAAAATAAAATGTCTGTCGATCAATTACGTAATGCTTGGAAAAAGCCAGAACGTGGACAGGGCCTACCTAATAACTACTACCCTTTTTGGAATATGGAAGCAGGCGAAACTGCAATAGTTCGTTTTCTACCTGATGCTGTTGAAAATCCTTTGGGTTTTATGGTTGAAAAAGTCATGCATAATTTAGATATTAATGGTGAACGTAAGTCCGTACCATGTATGTCTATGTTTGGTGAAAAGTGCCCAATTTGTGCCGTATCACAAGAATTTTATTCAAAGGATGATAAAGTAAATGGTAAGAAGTACTGGAAGAAGAAACAGTATATTGCCCAAGCTCTTATCGTCAAAGATCCTCTACCTGTCAAAGACGGTGAAGAGTCACATGAAGGTAAAGTTCGATTTATCACTATTAACTACAGTCTTTTCAAAATCATTAAAGATGCCTTTGAAAGTGGGGAGTTAGATGAGATTCCTTATGCTTATGAAGGTGGTACAGACTTTGTTATCAAAAAAGATATGCAAGGTGATTACCCAAGTTATATTTTAAGTAAGTTTGCTCGTAAGTCATCTGATATTGATGATTCTTGGGAACTTACAGACTTGAGTACTTTGTTACCAAAAAATCCAGGTGCTGAAAAAGTTGAACTAATGTTAGAAGCTGCAATGAGTGGTGGTACTTACGTAGAACCTTCAGCAGAAAAAACTTCTAGTGTTGCTTCTACAGTCGAAGCTGCAATTGCAGCAACAAAAGACGAAACACCAACGAAAGCTGTTGCAGAAAGCACAGATGATGTTGATGAAGATGTAGATGAGTTATTGGCACAAATCCGTAACCGTCGTGCTAGTAAAGAAAGCTAAGATAAGAGGTATCGATAATGGACTTTTTAAAAGAGTTTGAAAAGACAGTCGATCGTATGGAGGGGGTTGGCAGTTCTGCACAGCCCCCTCGTTATTGGTATACAACAGGTAACTACGTCTTAAATAAAATTATTTCGGGTAGTTTCTTTAAAGGTATACCACAAGGTCGAATCTTGGATTTTGCAGGTCCATCTGGTGTAGGTAAAAGTTTCATGGTTGGTAATGTAATCAAAAATGCCCAAGATGCAGGTGCTTATATTTTACTACTTGATTCAGAAAATGCATTAGATGATGAATTTATGGGTGCAATTGGATGTGATGTTAAGAATGATTACAATTATAAATCAGTCTCAACTATCGAACATGTGATTAAAATTGTATCAGCTTTTATCAAAGGCTATGAAAAAGAATATGGTGTTATGAGTGTTAACAATCCTGATGCACCACAAATTCTAGTTGCTATTGATAGTTTAGATATGTTGTCAACTTCATCAGAAGATGAAAATTTCAACAAAGGTGTACAAAAAGGCGATCAAGGTCAACGTGCTAAGCAATTAAAAGCAATGTTGCGTAACTTTGTCAATGCAATTAAACACCACAATATAGCTATGATTGTAACTTCACAAGTTTATCAAGCAACCGCCGACCAGTTACTTGCTGGTGAAGGTCAGTGGATTGTTGGTAATTCGATTAAGTTTGCTTTATCACAAATTGTTATGTTAACGAAATTAAAACTTCGTGATGAAAACAACAAAAAAGATATCAAAGGTATTCGGATGAAGTGTGAAGGTTACAAAACAAGATTCACAAAACCTTTCCAAAATGTAACGGTGCATGTTCCATATGAATCAGGAATGGATCCATTTTCTGGGCTATTGGACACGTTGAAAGGAATGGGAATAGTGGAAAATCGTGGTGCTTGGTACTACGTAGTTGGAACTGATATCAAATTTCAACAAAAGAACTTTGCAGAATTTGCAATGGATTTACTACAACGAGCTGAAGGTCAAAAGGACTTATTCTTGGAGGTTGATGAGAAAGACATCATCATTGACACGGAAACAGAAACTAAGGATGAAACAGCAAACCGTCGTAAATCAAAAGCTGCAAAAAACAAAGAGTAGGCCTTGTGCCTACTCTTCCCTTTCTGTATAATTAACTCTATCAAACTGGAGAAATTATATGCGAAATACTCAACAATTAATGCAAGAAAATCTGTTAGTTAAACACTATGCAGGATCTATTGCATATGGAACAAATCTGCCCACCTCTGATGTTGACTTTAGAGGTATTTTCTGTGCAGATCCAATTAATATTCGCACCCCATTTTTTAATGTAGGTGAGGTTACTGATACATCTGAAGAGGATACGAAGATATATGAACTTCGTAAGTTTGTTCAGTTATGTACCGATTGTAACCCAAACATTATTGAAACTTTATGGGTTGATGATGCAGATATTACTTTTCGTACACCTGCTTATGATCTATTGCGTGAGTATAGAGCAACGATGTTATCCTCGAAAATTGCATTTACAACAAGTGGATATGCATTAGCGCAGTTAAAACGCATTAAAGGTCATAATAAGTGGATTAATAATCCACAACCTGAACAACCACCAAGACAAACAGATTTTGTTAAATTAGTTCATAATTTTACATCTGAGAAAATTTTCAAATTAAATTTACTAGATTATTGGAATGGGTATCGATTGGTTCCTTATGATGGCAATTTACTTGGATTATATAAAGTTGACGGATATCAAACTTGTGATAAAAATTTTACGTTAAACACTACATATGATCCTGAAGAAGAATTTTTTACCAAGAAAAACTGGTTTTGGACAACTCGTCGCCAACCCTTGTTTATTGTGAAGTTTTGCAAAGAAGAATACAATGTTGCCAAAGAGAAACATAAACAATACTGGACTTGGAAAAAGAATCGAAATGAAACTCGTAGTGAATTAGAAGAACAATTTGGTTATGATACGAAGCATGCTATGCATTTAGTGCGACTTTTACGTATGGGTGTTGAAGCCTTACGTGATGGTGTTATCCTTGTTAAAAGACCAGATGCTCAAGAACTACTAAATATCCGTAATGGTGCTTGGACTTATGAAGAAGTAGTCCAATATGCTGAAGAGATGGATAGGGAAGTTCGAGAAGTATGGTACAAGAAGTCAGATCTACAAAAGAAACCCAACTTAAAACAAGTTGCTGGATTGCTGATGGATGTACAAGATTTGGTTTGGAAAGGGGCTAACGATGGCAAAAATCGCTAAGCTAATAGCACAACGAGAGCAGGAATATATTGAAGCAACAGATTTAATTTTTATGGCATTAGATCACGTCCTGGAAGGTATTATTGAATATGTAGGTCAATCTCCAGAAGATTTTTCTTGGGATGGTGTTAGTATAAGTCGTGATTTAGTTATTATTAATGCTAGAACAGCTATCATGGATGATGTTGCAACAGTCTTAAATAAAAAGACTGGAGAAGTAATGGAAATGCCGACAGTTAATGCAAATGGTGAACGATTGCAAAGATCATTAACTATTGGCATTCCAATTGAAATAGCGGAAGATGGAACAGCTAAAGATATAATAGAATTTTTACGAGAAATGGATGCTGAAAATCACAATGAAGAGTTGATCGAGGAACAGGAAACTATTTCAAAAGATCAGGATAAATCAGAACTACCTGAATATGAAGATTGGGAAAATAAAAAATACGTGTATAACGAAAGGACTATTCATTGAATCCATACCAACTAATTACAGAATCATTACTAAACTTACCTCAAATTCTTGACCACTATGAAGAAATTCTTGTTGATTGGGCTGAGAATTTGAAAATTGAAGGTAAGACTTTAGAATTGGCTAATCGTGAACAACCTGGTTGGCTTGCTTATTATGATGAATGTAGAATTCAACTTAAATCCGTAGTAAAATATATTGAGGATCAAGTCGAGAAAGTTCGGGGTGAAGAATGGGTTCGTTATACCGAGAAGTATAGTCGCGAACTATCTTACAAAGATAAAGATAGATATGTTTGTAAAGAAACAACATACTTATCAAAAAGAGAAATTTTGCACGAAGCCACAGAATTATATGATCGATTTGATGGTATAGTTCGTGCATTTGAAGCACGTGGATATGCGTTAAAAAATATAACTGAAGCGAGAATACATCAATTATCTGATGTTGTACTTTAATGAATACACCTATTGATAAATTAATTACCGAGTATGAAGAGGAAGATTATGACTTTGATAATCTCCCTAAACTAATCAACAATGCTTATCGTTATGTTGATACAATGGAAGATTCACAGGTTCGTTGTTTTCTATACAAACTAGCCCAAAAATTAGAGGAACGTTTATCGATGGCAGATATGCTTGATCCTAAACTACCTCCATTAGATATGAAATTAGAAATACCAAATACTGCATCAAAAAATAATAATGACAAAGAAATGCACAATAAGAATCCTAGACGAAGTTAATTGCGTCATTGCAAATTTACATCCAGACCATGCTGATTATTTTTATGAAGTGTATGGCAAATTTGCACCAAACTATTTTTTCAATCCCAAATATAAACTAGGATCTTGGGATGGCAAGATCCGTTATTTTCACAAAACTGGTAAAACTTTTATTCGGTTATTAGATCAGATTGTGCCAATGCTTCTTAAGTTAGGCTATGCACCAAAGATTGAAGATCATCGAACTGTAGGCTTATTTGATCCTGATCCCATCACTGATAAGTATTTTGAACACATCCCTGATCCAGAAACAGGTGAGCCAATCTCTCTTAGACCATATCAACAAGAAGCTGTTAACGCTGCAATAGAAAGTGCAGGTGGTATTATTTTGGCTGGAACTGGTGCAGGTAAAACCATTATGAATGCAGCATTAGTTGATAGTTATGGTAAACGTGGTCTAAAAACAATTACAATTGTTCCCAGTTCAGACTTGGTAGAACAAACAAAAATCGAATTTTTATATTGGGGATTGGATACAGGTGAATACAGTGGTGATGTTAAAGACCTAGACCACCTACATGTAGTCTCAACATGGCAAGCTATTCAAAATAATAAATTAATTATGAAAGAGTTTAATCTTGTTGTTGTAGATGAATGTCATGGTGTTAAAGGAAATGTACTTACAGATATCCTAAATGAACATGGTAGCCACATTGCATATCGGTTTGGACTAACAGGTACGTTACCGAAAGAAGAGGCTGACGCGATGTCAGTGCAAGTATCTTTGGGAACACCTGTATATGAAATACCAGCTCATGAATTAATTAAACAGGGTTGGTTAGCTCGTTTAGAAATTGATATAAAACAGCTAGAAGAAGATTTTCAGAAAGAATATCAAGAATACCTAGAACAAGTTAATCCTCTTGATAAACCTTTAACTTATACAAAATTTAAAGAAGCTTATTTACCAGAATACACAGCTGAAAAACGCTACCTACAAAATAATGAACAACGTATGTTGTGGATTAAAAAATGTATTGAAACAAAACGTGATGAACAAAAAGGTAATGTATTCTGTCTAGTTGATGGTGTTAACTTTGGCAAGAAGTTAGCAAAGATGATTCCTGGTGCTATTTTTGTTCATGGTAAAGATAAAAAGAAAGCTCGCCGTGAAGTGTATGACTTATTTAAAGAACATGACAATTTGGTTGTTATTGCTACAATTCATATTGCTAGTACGGGTCTTAATATCAAACGTATTTTCAATTTGATTTTTATTGATGTAGGTAAATCTTTTATTCGAATCATTCAAACTATTGGCCGTGGACTACGTAAAGCACCAGATAAAGATTCAGTTTTGGTAACAGATATTTGTTCAGATCTAAAATATAGCAAGAAACATTTACGTGAACGCTCAAAGTTTTATACCGAAGCCCAATATCCACACAAAAAGACTGTTGTCAAATATGCGAACCTTGTATTATAATTAGACCATAATAATTATAAAATAGGATAACACATGTTAATTTTTGATGAAAAGAACGAAGCAATTATCTTAGATAGTATCTTTGTTCCAACAATTTCAAGTGATTTTTGGATATTAGATTTAGAACAGTTGGACTATACACTTGCTCCTATTCATGTTTTAGAAGAAGTAACTTGCCCAACAGTACGATTATCAATTCGTGGATTTGAATTCAATATGCCTGCAAACTGGAATGTTTTAGTTTATGATTCCATAGATACAATGGAATTAGATGTAGTTGAAGCATCTGATTTGGCTGGAAGGGATTTTACAGCCCTAGTTTATGGACCTGACGCATCATTAGTGGTACCTGGACATATTAGAGTAATGGATTTAATTATAAACGGAAAAAACGTTTACCCTGCATTAAATAAACATCAAATGCTTTGTCATCCCATTTCTCCTGATTTGTGGATCACAATTGCCCCGTCAGATTCTTACAATAAATACCTTAAAGGCCGAGTAATCGGTGATATAATTTAGGAGAATCAGAATGTTAATTTATAATCCACAGGAAAAAATCAGTGCTCATTTCAAGATGTACGAGATTGCAAAGTCCAGTACAGCATCTCGTTTAATGATTGATAATACCCCAACAACTCCTGTTCTTGAATCTGCAAAGCTATTAGCCGAACATATTTTAGAACCTATTCGAGTTCATTTTGGTGTTAGTTTTAGCCCCAACAGTTGGTATCGTGGTGAAGAGTTAGAAAAAACAATTACACGTAAAAGTTTTGAAGCTTGGTGCACACGTAAAGGTATGTTGGTAAATGATGAATCGTGGCAAGAATATTTCTCTCGTAAAAGCCACCCACTCGGTGAAGCAGCTGACATTGAAATTCCTGGTTTACCAAATGATGAATTGTTTGTTTGGATTCAATCTAATATTCCTGAGTTTGATCAATTAATTAGGGAATTTCCAAAACCAGGTGATCCATATTCAGGCTGGGTTCACGTATCATACCGTGAAGGTAATAATCGCAACCAAGTATTTCAAATAGGATAATATAATGATACAGGTAGATAGTGAAACAATTACATCATCTGATGGAACTGTTAATGTAACGATGAATGTTGATTATGGTTTTATTACATTGAAAGAATTTAAAGCTTTCATGGAAGGATTTATGGCTGCAAAGAAAGGCCAAGTTTTAACAGAAGATGATATTCAAATCATTACATCAAAAATGAACTTAGTTCAAGCAGAAACTATTACAGTTCCATCTGGACCAACACCATATACTCCGTATAGTCCACCAATTAGTCCAAGCAATCCAGTGTATCCAAATTATCCTTGGTCGCCAACAATCTATTGTGATGGATCACAGGTAAATCCTGACGATACTGTGTTTATTTGTTAATATGAAAGATTTATTTGAAGACAATATTTGGTCTGGATGGAGTATTAAATTTCCAGACCTACCAGAAGAAAAAGCTCAACAATATTTGTATGGAAATTGGGAGGTTGTCTATACTCCACAACCTTCGTATAGTAAAGAAGCTCACGATCAGATGAATGAACTTAGTGAGCAACTAAAAAGGAAGAAAAATGGCTAGAAAAAAGAAAATTGCAAAACCAGTCATTGAAGATATGACATTAACAGAATTTCGTGCTAAACTTGAAGGTATTGAAATGTTTCAAGGTGATGACTGGTGTCCAGATGCTGAACAATGGTCACTTATTCGTGAAATGATTAATCATATTGTTGAAGAAGAATATGAGGTACAGCGAGTTTCACCTTATGAATCTCAATTAGCACCACAACAACTTGGACCAATTCAGTTTCAGCAACCACAAATGCAACAACCACAAATGCAACAACATAGTGCATTACAGTTACCACAAGTTCAAACATACGACTTGCCACAACAAAGTGCAATGCCAGTAGCCCCTGGATTTGATCCAAATCTGGTTCCGGCAGGTGATATAGATATTTCTCAAGCACGCCCGTTTAATGCACCAGTAGCTCCACCACAACACATAGACACATCCGATGGAAATTACGAATCAGGCTTCGTATAAAACAGAACTTCAAGACCGTATACTTTGGTTTGATGGTCAATCAACTGTCAAACCAGAACAATTAGAAAGTTTTATTAAACGTGGAATCACGGAAGGATTATGTGTTACACATTTGACTGATGAGATAAAACAATATAATAGATTGGTTTCTCCACAAGAACGCATAAGTATTAAAGAAGATGTCGATCCATTTGATTATTCTTGGAATATTCCAATAAAATTCAAGGAATTAGATGTCCTCGAGTATGTACTAAATAAGTTATGTGATGAGTATGATGAACTTAAATATTCTGAAAAAGAGTTCGATAAACGATTGCAAAGAACCGCAGATGAAATGCGTTTATATGCAAAAATGGGCTTAGAAGATGTCTTAAGGGTACTCATTTTCATCATAAATACATTTCAAGCTAATAATATAGTGTGGGGAGTAGGTCGAGGTAGTAGTGTGGCTTCATTTGTTTTATATTTGATTGGAGTCCACGATGTTGATAGTATTAAATATAATTTAGATATCAATGACTTTCTCCGTTAATAGGAGTTTTAATGGCTAATAATAAGAGACGAAGTGCTAAAGGTGAAATTGTCGATTTTGATTTAATGAAAATTAAACAAATTATGGGCGATAAACCTAAAACTGTTAAAGTCGAAGCTCGTGAAGAGTTTATCGAACGAAAGATGCGTCGTCGACTTCGTAAGGCTCAAGCAACTGATATATCCAATAAAGTGGAATCAGATCAAGTTGCAAAAGTTGAAGAGGAAGTCGTCCCAGTTGAAAAAGAAGTTGCTCGTCCAAAAAGACAACTAAAGAAGAAAGAAGATAAGGAATAAAATATATGTTAACTCCTGTCCGTAACGGCATTTTGTTTGCCTTTTATGATGAAACCACGAAAAAAGGATTTTTAGATACCTCTGAAGGTGGAATTATCTTGGGACGGGAATCAGTTGATCAAATGATGAACAAAGCTCGTTGGGGTAAAGTTTTAGCAATTGGACCAGATGTAAAAGAAGAAATTTCTGTTGGTGATGCTATACTAATTGCTCCTTTAAAATGGACTACTGGATTTGATCATGATGGAGTCAGAATCTGGAAAACAGATGACGAACAGATTTTAGCATTAAAGGATTAATGTATGTTTTTTATCGCAATTCTTGCGCTAGTTACACTAGCGATCGCAGGCTGTGCAGCTGCATTTTCTGTGTATGGTCTAGCATCTTTATTTACAGGTGCATTTCTTTCAGTTACGATTATGGGTGCTTCATTAGAAGCAGGTAAATTAGTAGCTGCATCTTTTTTATATCGGTACTGGAAAGACTTAAGTGTGCTAATGCGAACCTATCTTTTTGCTGCGATTATCATCTTAATGGGTATTACCTCAATGGGTATCTTTGGCTTTTTGAGTGCTGGTTACCAAGAAGATACTTTACCACTCAAAGAAATGGAATCACAAATTTCATTATTCGATGAACAAATTAAATCTGTTAAAGAATTAAAACAAGAACGTCTAGACCAATTGAATCGCTTAGATGCACAAATAGATGCAATTCCTGGTAACCATTCTACAAATCGTCGGAAAATGAGAAAAGCTCAGGTTGCTGAACGTACACAGATTGATACAGATTTAAAATTATATGCTGAAGAGATTCAAAAACTATTAGCAGAACAGCACAAAGTAAAGTCTAAGATCATTGTACAACGTGTACATACTGGTCCAGTAGTCTATATTGCTAAAGTGTTTGGAGCTGAAATAGACGATGCTACAAAGTATATAATCTTTGCTTTAATTGGGGTATTTGATCCATTAGCTGTTGTACTGACAATTGGGTTAAATATGGCAATTTTAAAACGAAAACAAGCGATTGCAATTCACGAAGGATTAAGTGAACTAGAAGAATTGAAACAGAAAACATCCGAGTTTCATGAACATTTTAATAATGAAATTTTGAAGTATCAAGAATTAGAAGAACATTTAAAATACTTAAACGAACAAACAACTCTAAGTCCTGAAGAAGCAGCTGAGAAAAAACGTATTGAATTGCTACTAGCAAAATCTACAAGTCGTGATCAAATTATGAAGCAAGTTCGAGCCCAGAATGTTGTAAAATAATTTTTTTGAAGTATAATCTTCTTTCATAATACGTAGAGGATTATCATGATAAAAACACATTGGTATGAAAAATATCGCCCAAAAACATTAGATGACTATATCTTTCAAGACAAAAAGCATGAACTTGCTTTCTTGCAGATGGTTGCTGATGGTAGTATTCCACATCTATTATTCTCAGGTGTCCAAGGGTCTGGTAAGACAACACTTGCTCGACTATTAATTTCTGAACTTGGCGTTGATCCAACTGATGTATTAACAATTAATGGTTCAGATGAAAATAATGTTGATACTGTTCGAGACAAAATTAAAAACTTTGTTACCACATTTGCAATGAGTGGATACAAGATTATTAACATTGATGAGTTTGATTATTTTTCTTTAAACGGTCAAGCAATCTTACGTACATTAATGGAAGATTATGAAAATAATGCTCGATTTATATTAACGTGTAATTATATTAATCGAATTATGGAACCAATTCGATCTCGTTGTCAACGTTATGTGTTCAAGTCACCAGATAAAGATGATGTTGCAGAATATGCAGCTAAAATTCTCGTATCTGAAAAAATTAAGTTTACATTACCACAATTAGATACGTTTATTGCAATTGGTTATCCAGATATACGTGCAATTGTTAACTTATTAGAACAACATTCAATTACTGGTCAACTACAAACTCCAACGGTTACAAGTGATGGTGGAGATTATAAGTTTGATTTACTAGAGATGATGCAGACTGATACTTGGGTCGATATTCGTAAGATGGTTTGTCAAAATGTTGTTGGTGATGAATGGGAAAGCGTTTATAGGTTTCTTTACGATAATCTTGAAAAGAGTCCAAAATTTTCTCATCCAAAGAAATGGGAAGAAGGTATACTTGTCATAGCTGAACACCTATATAAACATAGCCTCGTTGCAGATCCGGAAATTAATGCGGCTGCAATGTTTATTAAAATGGAGCAAATATAATGAATAGTGCAGATGAAATTTTAGCTATAATACGTGCCAAAATACAAGCACCTACAGATGCAGAAATCAAAGAAGAATCAAAATTTGATGAAGACCAAGTAGAGATGCAGACTGTTGAAGAATTATTAAATTTAATCCGACAACGCCAAAATGCAGGTGTGGAAATTGGTGCAATGCGTTCGTATGATCGAACTATCCGTGAAGTTCAAGTCTTTAATGGTGAAACTTGGATAACACAAAAAACTGATGAACAACTTCGCATCGAAGAATTAGATCGAGAACTTACATTATTGCGTAAGGAAAATGATTATCTCCAATCTCAAGTAGATCGTTTAACAAACCCAAAACCAAATACAACACCTAATCCATGCAGTGAAGTGATACTACCAGCACATCCACCTTCAGGTCGTGGATCAAGAGTTGAAGTATTGCCAGGTGGTCAAAATCTGGGTGAACGAGGAGATATGGATTATTTCTTTCAACAACTTGGTCGTGGATTGCGTATGCCAAACGATGATATTCAATTCTTATCAAAACAATTTATGCTAAAACGTTATGGTCTTTTAGAACAATCTGAAGAAGAAAAACAAATTGATGCTTTCGAACGAGGACGTATCGATGGCTAAGCGGAAGAAGCCTGATTTCGAGACACCTGCCGAAATGGAAGAACGGCAGATGCTTGAAAAGATTGCCAATCATGCTAATCGAAGTGAAAAAACTTCTTGGAATCGAAAGAAGAAAAACATGGAACGTTTAATTATCGAAGAACTTTCGCCTATCGAAGAGCAGATCTTAGATCTACAAGCTCAGAAGGGTCCAATCATTGATGAAATTAATATGTATCGAAAAGCAATGGTAGACACTTGTATTCATCCTTTTGAAATGTTACTATCAAAAGAGGCAGGATATGTTGAATGTAAATTTTGTGGAAAGAAATTAAAAGTTAATGGCTGAATATAAATTAAATATCTTTCGTGTACTTGGACACATTAACAAGAAAGATCGTCAATTTTATCAAACGTTAACGGAGCAAGAACAAAAGGCTTTTGCTCCGTTAACAGTTCAACGTTGGTTATCTGGAATTGATGATCCAGCACAAATCATTTTTCTTAATGAACTTGTTAATCCTTACGTTTTTAGTTTACAGAAACATAAAAATTTATTGTATAAATTAATGACTATTTGTACTGATGGTCATCAAGTTCGGTATTCATATCCAAAAAATAAATCTGCTAAAGGTTCAAACCTATTAACGGTTATTCAAGTTGTTAAAGATTATTTCAACTATAGTACAAAAGATGCGTTCATCACTCTCCCGTTGTTGTCTGATGAAGATATTCTCACTTATGCTTCTGAGCTAGGAAGACAAAATGATGAGATTATCAAGATAAAACGGGAGCTTAAGACTCGATGAATCAAACAACCATCGGTGACCATTTCGAATGTAAGTATTGTCATCGTACCTATAAACGTGAAGATGCATATTTACGACATCGTTGTAAACGAATGGTCCGTGAAGAAGAGATGCAAACTGTTTTGGGACACTCTGCATGGTTGTTTTATGGTTCGTGGATGAGAGCTCAGAGACGATTAGTCCCAAAAATTCAAACATTTCTTACATCAAATTTTTATACTTCTTTTATGAAATTTGCTCAATTTGTTAAAGATGTTCAAATTACTGAACCAGACATCTTTATTAAAATGATGGTAGATCGTGATATTTCACCAACGATGTGGACAAATAATATTGCTTATGCATATTATTTGGAATATATTGAACGTAAACTTTCACCAATGGATCAAATGAAAATATCATTAAAAGTGTTGTTAAAATTGGCTGATGGGCTTGATTGTGATATTAGTGAAGTATTTGAACAACTTATGCCCAACGAAATTATCCAATTAATACGTGATAGAAAGCTAACTCCTTGGTTATTGTTGAATAGTCATTCATTTGGGGTATTCTTTCGTAAATTATCGCCACCACAACGGAAGATTATAGAGGCTCTAATTCGACCTGAATATTGGTCTCACAAATTCACTAAAGATCCGATTTTAGCGAAGAAAATGAAAGCATTTGTGCAAAATTTGAATATTTGAGGGTTAGGTTGTCGGACATAAATACTCGTTAGAACGTATAAGGAGTATTGGGTCCAATGGCAAGTTATTCAATTGTTGCTGTAACTACAAACAGTTTCACGATTTCAGGTGATTTATCACCATGTACACCACCATGTGTTGACATTCCAGACGTACTGTATGTCGGACGAAAATTCACAATTACAGGCTCGACAGGTAATGATGGCACATTTATTGTGCAATCTACTACGTTTACAAATCCAAACACGGAAGTTGTTATCAGTGGTTCTGGTCTCGATTTAACTGTTGATGGATTATTAACACCACTACCACCTAACCCTTATGACATTAATTTATATGATGGAACATCTCTATTAACAATTGATCCAGGCGGTCTAAACACTACTAGCACACATCTTTCCTTACCAGGTGCAGGACGTTTAGACTATGGTGAATATATGTTGGAAAACATTGTTCATCTTATGGAAAATTTTGCTAGTATAACTGAACCATCAGTATCTGAAGCAGTAGTTGGTGAATTGTGGTATGATAAAGCCAATCAAGAATTAAAAGTATTCGATGCTGGGGTTTGGGCTGTTGCTAATACTGCATCTTATGCAGGCACGTTTGTGCTATCTGCTGGTGATACAATGGATGGTGCTTTAACAATTAATGCACCTATCGATGAACCATTAATATTATCACGTTTTGGGGCTAGTGGTGCTCATCTTGCAACAATTAAACGTGATACACATGCTGGTTATAGCTTTGGTCTTGATGTTTCTTCAAACTTTACAATTGAAAATAATACATTAGCTACGACAGCTTTGCTTATTAATGAATCTACAAATAATCTAAGTAGTCGCGGTCGAATATTTGCAGAACCTGGTTCAACGGGTTCGCCTACAGATGGCAAAGCAACAATTGTTGCAGATACTAATGATGCAGCTGAAAACGTCATTCAAATTAAAACACCATTAACTGGGTCTGGTGCATTTTCTTTTGCTCAGGGCGTTACAGCACGACGAGCATACTTGGGTTTTGATGGTAGTACAGATAAGTTATCATTAAATATTGTTGGTACGCCTGGTTTAAAAAGTATAACAATGACTGATGCTGGGTATCTTGGCTTAGATGGTCAAGCAAGCCCAACTGCCCCTTTACAATTGGGCTCATACTTATTTCTTGGAGAAGGTGGTGGAGATGCTGCTACTGCATCTGATATACGGTTTGGTGCCCAAGGTGTAATTGCATCAGATAGTCATCTTCATATTAATGTTGGAGCAAGTGGTGCTTCATCTTTGTATATTCGTTCAGGTTCTGATAATTCCTCCGCAACTAAATTAGCTGAATTTAGCTCGACAGGTAAAGTTGGTATAGGTAGTTCTGCTATATTAACATATGATCTTAATGTTCGTGGTAGTAGTATAGCAACTACAATTGGCTTGCAAACCGATGCAAATCCAGACGGTGGATATATTAGCTTTAATGATACGTATGGTTTAATATTGGCTAATGATAGTACAATTTCAAAGAATTTAGTAATTGGAACACAAGCTGGTCAATCAATAAAAGTTGATGGTGCAACCGGAAATGTTGCACTAGGAAGCAGCAATGCTGTGCTAGGTTTAACACCTCAATCAGCGTTACATATGCATTCTATATCAACCGTAAATTCATTTCGTATGACCAACTCTGCAACTGGCAGTTCAAGTACAGATGGATTAGTTCTTACATTAAATTCACAAAATGCAATATTCCAAAATTATGAAAGTGGCTACATGGGCTTTTATATTGGTAGTACAGGAACATCTCAAAAATTACATATTAGTTCAACAGGTGTTCAAATACAAAATAGTCCATTAGATCTTAATAGTTTAGAGATTACAAATGTAGGTGCACCAACAGTTGGTACTAGTGGTATGAGTCGTGATTATGCTGATTCTCGTTACTTACAATTGACTGGTGGAACTTTATCAAATAATTTAACAATTGGTACAACAGCAACAAATACAGCAGATTATTATGCAAGAGTCTTAGCTGGTGATAGCCATGCTGCTGGTCTTGAAGCATATGGTAATAGTCAAGGTGATGGCTACCTATATGTTGGTCAATCATCAACATATGGTGGTGGTATGATTTATCATGGTGATGCAACTTCTCCTGCTAGATGGAGCAGTATGCCCATAGATAATGTTGCATTATATCGTCGTAATAATAATGTCGATACACCTGTGTTACGATATGGTTATAGTAGTGATAACATCTATACAACTGGTAACGTATATGTTGGTGAAGCATTGACAGATTCACAAGTCTATGTAAAACGTAGTGGAGCAAATAAACCACTTGTTACATATGATGATTTAGCTCCAGTTACTCGACCTTATGCCATTAATTCATTAGTTTATAATGGGCAATCACCAGTTGGACCAAATAGTTATACTGGTGGCTTTCATGCACATCCAGCAGGATTTGTATGGTATGCTCAATATTATGATACTGGTGCATCACAAGCAAAAATTGTTAAATTAAATAATGGTGGTATTCCAGGCGATGTTACAACAGCTGTCGAAACAGCTGAAGTTTTAAATACAAATTCTGCAAGTGCTTCATACTACGGTTTGCATTTAAGTCCAAATAGTCAGCATCTTTATACCATAAAACTAAACACTGGTACTATTGAACATTTTACTATGTCATCTCCAGGAATCTTAACATCAGCTACATTTACAAGTTCATTAAATATCTCATTCAGTCTTACAGGTACTAATTGGGTATATGATCTTGCATTTACCGATGATGGTCTAAATTTTGTATATGTAGAAAACTTAAATCACGTATTACATCATTATACCCTAACAACTGCATGGGACTTAACTACAGCAACTCAATCTTCAACGGTTGATTTAGATACCTATATTAAGTTTGGTTATTATGAGAATCTTAACTCTGTACATGTCCGAGATCCTGGTCGCATATATATCATGTCTTCTCAAGGTCATGTTTATAGAGTTTCTTCATATTCTAACTTATCACTAACATATGCATCATTCCCTTATGCAGGCGGAACCATTACGGATACAGAACATCCAGGTCTAAGTACAGGTACAAATGTTTTCCGAAGTATAGATTTCTCTGATGATGGAACAACTATGTATGCCCAAAATGGTAATGGTATTTCACAATTCTACAGTAAACAAACAATACTTCCTTAAGGATTAGGTATGGCTTATATTATTCATTTTACAAATTCTCTTTCAGGTGACGCAAACGCAAAAGATCCAATTGTAGTAGAAGACTACAAATTGGATGGTCCAGTTGGTCCAAATGATGCAACAGCAACAACAAATCCTGATTTGACACCTGGTAATAATCCATTGCTTGGTCATCCAAGCACGTCGATTCTTTTGTATGGACGTGGCTCACCCAACTATGGTGAACGTATTCAAGAAAATTTGATTCATTTAATGGAACATTTTTATAGTGATGAGCCTCCTGTATTTGCAACGGCTGGTGAAGTGTGGTTTGATTATGGTGACAATCAAGTTCGCTTACGTGCTTTCGATGGTACTGATTGGTTTGATGTTACTAGAATATATGCTGATTCGGTTCCACCAATTGCTGGAGATGCTAATCGTCCAATTATGTCAGGCCAATTATGGTATGATACAAATCCAGGTGATGAGTTAGAATTTAATGAAGCCCAATTGAAAGTTTGGGATGGTGTTCAATGGATTTCAATCGCTGCTAACTATGTTAAGAAGACAGGTGATACAATGTCGGGTGATCTTAACATGGGTGTTCATCGTATCACTAATATGGATGATCCAATTAATCTTTTAGATGGAACCAATAAACAATATACTGATACGAAAGCCGAAGCTGAGGCAGCTGCTGTTCAAGCTAATTTAGACACTCACTCTTCAGACGCAACTGTTCACTTAACAGCAAACCAGAACGCAATTTTAGATACACTTGATACATTCGCACCATTATTAGATGGTACAGATATTGCAGCATTATATGATTGGGATGAATTCAATGCTGGTTTATCCATCAATGATGTAACTAGTGCAAAAGTAGATAAAGCTGGTGACACAATGTCTGGTAATTTGATTATGGGATTGAATCAAGTTAAAGATGTATCAAATCCAACTGATCCTCAAGATGTTGTAACTAAAAATTATGGTGACACAAATTACCTTTCTTCTACTTCAAGCACATTAAGTGGAAACTTAGACGCAAATAGTTTTAATATTGTTAATCTTGCTGATCCTACTAATCCATTTGATGCAATGAATTTACAATATGCTGATGCAAATTATGTTGCATTGACTGGTAGTGTAATGAGTGGTAATTTAGATATGAATACTACTCATGCAGTAATTGGTTTGGCTGATCCCGTAAATGTTCGTGATGCAGTTAATTTACAGTTTCTTAATGCACAGCTTGGATCACTAACTGCAAATAATATTGGTTTCACACCTACAGCAACATTATTATCAACAGATGTTCAGGCTGCAATTGTTGAAGCACATGATACATTGTTGCCACACCAAGATACTATTGATCCAGTCGTAACAGACGATTCAACTGGTGGATATTTTATTGGATCACATTGGGTTAATACTACATCTAATGAAAGTTTTATCTGTGTAGATGATTCAGTAGGAGCAGCTGTTTGGGTTAGTACAACAGCAACAACAGCAACGACGGCTGCTTCAGTTGCATTTACTCCTGCAGGAAATATTGCAGCAACTAATGTTCAAGCTGCTCTTCAAGAATTAGATACCGAAAAAGCAGCTACTAGTCATGTCCATTTAGCAAGTGCAATTACGGTTACTCCTGCAGGAAATATTGCATCAACTGATGTTCAAGCTGCTCTCGAAGAGTTGGATGCAGAAAAAGAACCAGCTTTTTCTAAAAATACTGGATTTAACTTAAATCTTGGCACAACAGCTGGTACAGTATCTGAAGGTGATCATAATCATGATGCTGATTATGTTAATATAACTGGTGACACCATGTCGGGTGTTTTAAATATGGGTAGCAATAAGATTACTAGCCTTGCAACACCAACCGATTATAGCACAGATGCTGCTACTGCATCACATGCAGCTGATATGGCTTATGAATTTCAGTATGGTCAAATAGGCTCTGCATTTAATTCGACATTTCAAGATAGCACAGCAGCTGCAAGTAGTGGTTTTGGTTCCGTAGTTAAAACTTCTACTTGTGGAACAATTATTGCTGTTCAAATGTCTACAGATGTAAAAATCTATCATGTATCTGGACCAACATCAATGACAGGAAGTGTCGTAGCTGTTGCAACAATGTCTAATCGATATCTATTAGATATGTCTGAAACTGGTAATGTTATAGTATGTGGTGATGTAAGTCCAGGTTCGGCTGGTACAACTGTTTACACTACTTACTTCGATCCTGAGACTGATACTCTTGGTACGGAATATAGTATTGCTATTGCATATAGAAAAGTAAGAATATCTGGTAATGGTCGTGTTTTAGTTGTTGGGGATGGATATTATACAACAAATGTTGGTCGCGTCCGATGGTACAATAGAGCTGATATTACATCTGGTTGGACTTATGTTACTCAATCAGTTGGTGCAGCAAATCAATATCATGGAATGGGTATTGCAGTTGATTATGTTGGACATACTGCTGTAGGATCAACATGGGCAGGATTAGTACAAGCTGGTGAAGTTGAATATTATCGCTATACTGGTACTACTTGGACTCTTAGTCAAACAATTCATGCTTATAATTACTCACCATCTACAAATGATTGGTTTGGATTTAATATTGCTCTATCAGGAGATGGAAGTACAATGGTTGTTAGTCGAGGAGTTACAACATCTGCAGGTCTAGAAATTTTAGAACAACCTCCTCGTGATGGCACAATTGCTACATACGATGAATGGGAACATAGAGTACCAACAATCTACTATGGATCAACTAATACAGATTATAGCTATCATACATTAGACATTGATTATTATGGTACAATGATTCTTGCTGGAAATCCAGTAAATGGTACAGCTAATTTAATATTAAAGAACGCAAATGCATGGCGTTATATACAAGATGCAGCTGTAAAATCTGACGGATCGAGTGGTGCACCAGGTAGTGGTGTTGCTATCGCATCTATTGCTCGTCATCTCTTTATTGGTGATTCATCGTATGATTCGCCAAGTGCTAATATTGGACATGTCCAAAATATACAATTGCGTTCAAGATTATATACATATTAAGGAATTAAAATGGCAGTAACTACTTTACCTAAAATCTATGATGCAGATAAAATTATAAATTTGGCTGGTGGTACACCAAATGACTATACAATTGATACAATCAATAATGCTATTACCTGTCCAAGTGCTACACAAGATGATCTTGAAATGGCTATTCATATAGTTGCTTTAGGTAATCAATATAAAAGTGAAATCGATAATTTTGCTGGTGAACTTCGTAGTAAATATATTTCAACAATTCCTGGTCAAGCAGAGGTTTATCAAGAAAAATATGATCAAGCAGTTGATCATGCTGCTAATGCTTACCCTGCTGATCTAACAGACTATCCATTAATTCAAGCTGAAGTTGATGCTACAAGCTTAACTGCACAACAAGCTACGGATGCGATACTGGCAGCACGAACAAATTGGCTAACCTCTATGGCTGCAATTGAAACTGAACGTCGTAAAGGTAAAGTAAATATTGATGCTGCAACGGATCTTGCAAGTATTGAATCAGCATTCAATGTTGCTCTTGCTGCACTACAAGCTCTATAATATCCAGTTATGGATATTGATATAGACGTACCAACAACTTTCGACCCTCTAGAGATTTTTGAACACATTACTCGTGCTTCAATGGTAGAAAAAGGTGAATTAAAGAAACATACAGTTGGTACATATTTTCAAAATATTCCTAAAGATCGTGTCACAGAATTATCAGCAATTCCTTATAAAGAAGCAGAAGAATTAGGCTATTTTAAAATTGATTTTTTACATCTATCAATATTAGATATCTTTGAAAGTAAAGCAGAAATTAGATCTTTATTACAAAAAGAGCCTGATTGGAAGATGCTTGAGATACCAAGTATTGTAACAAAACTATTTCAACTACACGAACATTATGAATTATTACAACAAATAAAACCTACTAATGTTGAAGAATTAGCTGATTGTATTGCGATTATTCGACCATCAAAACGTTTTCTTGTAGACAAATATTTGAAGGATCCAGTTGCAACTAGAAAAGTGTTATACCAAAAGGCAAATGGTCATTATTACAAAAAGCCACATGCAGTGGCTTATGCTTTAGTTATTGTACTACAATTACATTTAATTAAGGGTGGAGTTCTTTAACGTAGTTTTACTACTTTGTTTTGAACATCAACTCCTGCAGGAATTTCTTTACGACGTCGACGTTTTGTACTTTTTACTTCATTCATTGCAAACTTGTTCATAGACCCTATAACTCTCGAAATAAAGTCCAAAGTAAACTTGCGATATATGGGTGCAACCTGATTTGCGAGACCACGCTTGGAAAACTCAAAGGATAATGGATAACGCATTTCTTCTTTTGTGTACCATTCATTTGCAATATAGATTACAAGCTCTTCATTTACCTGTGTAGGTGCACAATAGTCGAGAACATAAGCACGTACATGCTTATTATCTACATTATCGACAATTGTTAAGAAATGTTCAGTCCGATATTGAAGAAGGGTAATAAAAGGATATCCTTCATAATCTTCAGGATGGGGCTCAATAATTAGGGGAACATTTTTTGCTCTTTTGCGTGTTGCCATGTTAACTCCAAGTTCTTATTACGTTTATTTACTCGAGCAAACAACTAAGGTTGCATAAATATATTAAAATAATTCGAAATTTCTCACCAATATGAGACAGTAAGAGGATATATCATGGCTAGTTTTCTAGATTTTTACAAAAAATTTGACCTTGAAGACCATAAGAAGACGGTCGAAGAAGGAAAATTACCTAATGTTTTTGGTAAGAAATTTCCAAACATGGTAACTCCAGAGGATGAAGAAGATTATGAAAATGACGATGATATGTCCATGGATGACGACGAATACGACGATGAATATGATGATTCTGAGTATGATGATGACGGAATGGATATGGACGATGATTATTCCGATTATGATGATTATGGTGATGAAGACGATTTAGAAGATGAGGATGATGGTTGTGATGATGAATATGATGATGAATATTCTGATGATTATGACGATGAATACTCTGACGAAGATGACATGGAAGATGATGACGAATATTCCGATGATGAAGATGACATGGAAGATGAATATTCTGATGAAGATGACATGAGTGATGAAGATGAAATGGGCGACGATGAATATTCTGATGACGAAGATATGGAAAATGAATATTCGGATGACGAAGATATGGATGGGATGGATGAAGAAGATCCAAACCGTCAAGGTATGATCCGTGCTATTCCAGGTGCCCATCTTATTTACAAACGACAAAATGAAGATGGTTCCTACGATGAAATGTGGATGTATAAAATGGACACAGGTATCAAAGATGAACTTACAATCCGTCGTAAAATTTTAGCAGGTACAGATATTCCAGAAGGGGAGATGGAATCTGAAGATCAATCTCAACATTATGAAATTTGGACTGCTGGTTCAGCTCAAATACTTAAAATCACTGGGCTACCTGAATAAAAACTCTCTAAATAGAACCAAAAGGAGAATGCTATGGGCATTGATGTAAATGGTTCAGTAACTCCCATTACCGGAAAAGATGTTCCTGATGTACGTTCGTATGAATGGGAAAATCTAACATTAACAGAACTATATGAACAATTGTCTGCACTACAAAGTAGACGTATGATGTTAATAGATATGCATAAATCAGATCTAGTCCCAACGATTGATCATGGTATTATGTATCTAGAACATTATATTAAATCTCGTGCAAAAGATGAAGAGACCTTCCTATGAATGACAAAGAAATTGAAGCCGAAGAAGAAACAAATCGTGAAGTTCCATCGAAAGATGAAATGATGAAAGCTGCAGTAACCTTAGAATTAAAAGAGTTAATGGGTCGTTCAACAATGCTTCAGTCTCAAATGAAAACTGCAAAGACTAAAACGAAAGAAAAATATTTCCGTAGAAAATTGCAGAAAAATAATCAAGAAGCTATGAAAATGCTTGTTGCTTTAAATAGTATGAACAAAAAATGAAACCATTAATCTATCAACGAGGGGAATTACAACGAAGAGGAACACGAATTCGTTATGATTGGCCTAACGCTATTTTTCAAGCTGCTGTTGATGGAGATGACTTCGTTGATGTACGATTAATTACTTTGCGTAATTTCTATAAGGATCAAGTTTATAACCTTGCCTTCGATCGTAAAGAAATAACAACTGATCAGTACGGGTATTTTTATCTACGACCTGTATACGATGAAGCAAAACGAATTATGGATAATGAAGAAGTTTTTGTTCAACAATTTGTTGAAGTTAATGACGATGGCATAATTGTTTGTGTGGAATCAGAAGAAAATGATATAGCCGAAGAAGTACTGGAAATCTTAGCTCAAATTGGGTTAACGCCAGGACGAACATACTTCGGTAAGAAGAGAAGCTATAAATCAACAGAGTTAATATTAGATGAGAATAAAAATCGACCCCAACCATATTCAGTTTCTGCGAAATCTTCATAAGACAGGCTATACTGATGCTGTAATTGCTGGTGGGGCAATTCGCGATCCATTTTTTGGTAATAAACCACGGGATGTTGATATTTTCGTAAACCGTGAAGTTTGTACCAACCCTTACTTAAGTTCAAAAAGACATCTCCATGCAAGTATTTTAAAAGAATTATCTCCCAATATTGCTGAATGTGATTTGATGACAAGAGGTCATTATTACGACAATGAAATTTGGGAAGTATGGGATATTCTTGTAAGAGGTGCAGAATTAAAAGTTCCCCCAACAAATATAGCAAACTTCCGTTATCGTAAAGTGTTAAAGAAACACGAATGGAATAAATTTCAGCTCATTACAATCGATCGCCCAGCTATTGAATATGTTGAAGAATATTTTGATGTTGGTCTCTGTCAGTGTTGGCATGATGGAATCAAAGCTCATTATACAGATAACTTTATGAGAGATTATTTCAATAAGACTTTAACAGTTTGTGGCAAAATTGAACCGAAAAATCTTGAGCGAATATGGTCACATCATATCCCCAAATTGCGTGCTAAATTTCCAGGGTATCAAGTAGTAATTCGAGATCCTGAATTAGCCGAACATGCTAAAAAATTAGGACTAAAATAAGTTGTAACTATAAGCATTCTCTATTATAATATTCGTCCAGAATTTATAAAAATAAAAAGGAGACAACATGCTAGTTGCAATTTCTGGTAGTCAAGGTTCAGGTAAATCTACAGTTCTTCAACAGCTCGAAAAAGCTGGGTATGAAACTATTCAACGTAAAACATCAAGATCAGTATTAGATGATTGGGGATTAACACTTTCTGAAGTGTATGCTGATATGGATTTAGCACAAAAATTTCAACACGCACTTGTTGAACGAAAAAATGAAGATGAACAACAGGCCCGTGTTTCAGATCAAATAGTATTTACTGAACGCACATTTGCAGATCTATTCACTTATGGATTAGTTGTTCTTGGACATAATAATGCTTATTCGGATTTTATCGATGATTACCAAATTCGATGTATGCAATTTCAACAAACTTATGATTTAGTGTTTTACTTAAATAGTGGTCATTTTGCTGTTGAACACGATGGGGTTCGTGGCTCAAATCCACATTATAGTAAGATGGTTGATCTTGTGATGCGTGAATATACAGAACGTATGACACATCCTAGTCGATTAAACATGATTAACGTCTCCGATAAATCAGAACGAGCATTAATGATTATAAATCAATCTCGTGCATTATTAAGGAGATAGAAGTGAAAGCATCCAAAGAAGATGTTAAATTGGTAGTCCGTCAGATAATTGAATACTATTTTACTGGTACAAATGATAGTCATATGCGTGCAAAGATTAGCAAGCATGTAGGGGAAGCTTTAGACAAACTAGTATATTATAATCTTATCCATTCCTATGAAGTTGTTTGTGATTCTCACAACAACACAACCGAAATGATTAAGAATAGTATTATACAAGTAAATGTTGGTTATGAAGATTTAGAAGGTGACTTCATTAATGTTAAATGTAAGGTTCAAGTAATATGATGACTTTATTTGCTGCAATTCAAGCAAAAATTGCTTCAATATATAGACGCATTATTGATTCAGAAATTGAAATTGCTAGATTAGAACAACGTATTACACAGCTCGAAAATGGTAGTCAAAATCAACAAATGTGTGTACTAGAATATGAGATACACCAACAGTATGTTAGTCTATACCAACCAGTTACAATTTATTCAAATTTTAACCAGGTTCTTGATTGTGTTGTTTTTGATACCTCAAATAATAATCGAATTCAACCACAGAACATTCGGTATTCAGGTAGTTCTATAACAATGGACTTTGGTAATGCTCAAGGATATGTTGAGGTAATTGTCGTTGGTCGGTAAAATGTTAGCACAAATAATTATAAGGAGAAAAAATAATGAGTGGTTGCAGTAAAGATTGTGAACACCAATCACCAACCGGTGATTATAACTATACAGATTATTCTGAAAAAATGGATGATTTAGTCTTTTACTATGACAAAGATTTTTATCCTTTGGATGCAGAATTACCTGATCCTCAAGTCAAACCAGTAATTCCTGGTAAAAAAGTTCCGTTAAAGAAAGTAGGTATTGCACCTGTAGATTTGCCAATCGTTGTTAAAAGACGAGATGGTGGTGAACAAGTATTACAAGCTCAAGCATCTCTGTACTGTTCATTAGATGATCCAAATGCAAAGGGTTTAAATTTAAGTCGTCTGTATATCTTAATGCACAACACAATTAAAGATCATCTAACACTAGATGGTATTAAAGGTGCATTAGAAGAAATGGCTTTTAAACAGGGTAGTAATAGTGCATACTGTAAACTACGTTTTAAATATCCTTGGACACAGAAAGCTCTTCGAACTCGCGAAGAACTGAGTGCTGAAGATTTAGATAAAGGTAATTATCAGCAATTAGAAGATGGTTCAAAGTTAAGTCTTCGTAAGATGGAAGGTCATATTGCTTATAATGTGACACTTGAAGGTCGCTATTTTAGAAATTCTGATCAACCATTCAAATTTTATCTCACAACTGAATATGTTTATAGTTCAACATGTCCATGTAGTTTTGAATTAGCACACAATGCAACTGAACGTCGTCAGGCTGCAGCAAACGCACACTCTCAACGATCTGTAATGACAACAACTATTCAATTTGATCCTGATAATGTTGTTTGGATTGAAGATCTAGTTGAATTACATCGTAAAATGATTCCTACAGAAGTACAGGTTGTCGTTAAACGTAGAGATGAACAAGCATTTGCTGAATTGAATGGTTCAAATTTATTGTTTAGTGAAGATGCTGTTCGATTGGTTTATGCTGGATTAGAAGATTGGGTTAATGAAGACATTATCTATGACTTTAGTATTTCAACATCACATGAAGAATCACTTCATCCATGGAATGCAATTGCAGTAACATGGTATAATAGAGATGTTGAAAAAGATTCAAATGAGTAAAAGATTAACAGCTGATTGGACAACAAATAGTGAAGAAGCGTTTGGTCTAACGGGTGCTATCGGTGACAAAGGTGAACAATTTGTTGTTGATTATCTTCGTCAGCAAAAATATCAAGTCATCCACTACCCCGATAATCGTGAAAAACAAATAAGAGGGATTGATGGTGAAATTATTATTCGACCCAACGAAACATTCACCTTTGATGTTAAAGCAAATATTAAAGTGTGGGCACCCCATACATTCTATGTTGAACCTTATGGTTGGTTAACAAAACAACCCGATCTGATTCTTCACTGCAACGTTGAACTTGGTATTGTTGTTGGTTATGATAGATTAGCTATGTTGGAATATTGTCAGCAACATAAACACAATTTTTGGGTTGCTCGTAATGGTTCAACGTTATTAACTATTCATGATTATACAAACTATGAATTTATTTCAAAACTTTAGGAGAACGTAATGTTTGAATTTTTAGCTGGACTTTTCTTAATTGGAAGTCTTGGTTTTTGGGTTGTAACGCTCACACTTTTTTGTGTAATAATTGCATTAACAGAAAACGAGCGTGATTGGTCAGCAGCAATTTTGATCGCAATGTTTATTGGGTGTGTCGAATATTTTCCAGAGAAAGGATTTTTTGATGGTATGACCTTTATATCATTATTTGAAATGGTTGGGTTATATGCTGCAATCGGGTTAGGCTGGTCATTTGGAAAATGGTATTTCTTTGTTCAGAATAAGTATGAAGGGTTCATTGAACATCGTGATAAATGGTTGAACCGGCATAATGACAATGCAAAACGTGTTCAACGTGAAGTTGATAATCATCCTGAAGATTTTGAAAATGTTAAAATTCCACAAATCATTACTGATGTGAATGATCTATCCGAAGATCAAAGAGAGCAATTGAAAGAATACTTGTATGATAGAGGTTTTATCTCTTATAGAGCCGATACAATTATACCCTCTGTAAAAGATAACAAAGCTCGTATGACCCGTTGGATTATTTGGTGGCCCTTCTCCACATTTTGGACACTATTAAACGACCCAATTCGCAAACTTGCAAATCGTATGGTTGATATGTTCGGTGGCGTCTATAATGGTATTGCAAAACGTGTATTTCACAATGTTGAATTATAACCGTTGACAATTTGCAGATTTCTCGTATAGTAATCCTAAATTCAGTTTTAAATACAATTATTGGAGAAGTGAAAAATGACAGCCCAAAAAATCCTTACAGTTAATACCGTAACTGGTAAAGCTACAATCTACAGTTCTTTGCGCAAGACAAGTCGTGCTTTAAGTGGACATGGTTCTGATTCAAAACGTAGCACAATTACACGTCGTTGCTTGCAAGGTGGTGGTATTGTTGGGGATGTGTATGTAACCTACTCAAACCTTGACCATTTGTCACGTAAGAAAATCTAAAAATCTTACGCAATACAGTGTGTTAAAAAGGTGATCTTTGATCACCTTTTTTTGTGCGTGAATAATAAATATAAGGATAAGATATCAAGGAGATTTTTCATGCCACCATTAATTATTTGTGCCCCATATTATGTGGTTGCAAGTAGTAGCAGTTCTACCAGTGCATATTCGGATGAGGTGTTAGCTGATAGTCCATTATTATACTACCGTTTTGATGAAACTTCGGGTACAACCGTAACAGATAGTTCTGGAAATAGCAATGATGGTACATATTACAATAGTGTTACTCTTAATGAACCATCACTTTTAGCTAGTGATAATGTAAGCAAAGCTATTTCATTAACAGCTGGAACAGATTATATTGGTTTTCCTACTGGGTTAGTAACTGGTCAAACATCATGGACCATCGAACTTTGGGCTAATGCACCCAATAAAGCCTCAGGGGAAGGTTTTTCAGTTTTTATGGGAACTAATACTGGTAGTGCTGCAGCTTTTATTGATTTTAAAAATAATAATATCACTTTTGGTGGGTATAGTAACGACTTAGGCTATGCTTACACTTATAATAATACAACCGTTCATGTTGTATACACCTATGATGGTACAACTCGCCGTGGTTATATCAACGGAGTACAAGTTGCTTCTGACACTCCAACACTTACTCTTGGATCTGCATATGGTATTATAGGTTATCATCCATACTATGGTCCAGGTAGCGCAAGTGGTGATTATGTTGGTACCCTAGATGAGGTTGCAATTTATAATACAGCATTATCTGCGACTCGAATTCAAGCCCACTATAATGCGGGTATTGATGTTAGTAGTCAAACCACTCTATTAATTCATTCTAACACCACCAACGGTAGTACAACCTATACAGATTCGTCATTCAGCAATCATGTACTAACAGCAAACGGTAGTGCACAACATAGTACAGCACAATCGAAGTTTGGTTCATCTGCAATGTCTTTCAATGGTGTAAACGGTACGTATGTTTCTGCACCTGACCACGCAGATTGGGATTTAGGTAGTGCTTGGACTATTGATGGATGGATTTATCCTAATTCAATACACTCTACAAAATATGCGAAATTTCTTAGTACTCGTGTAGGTGCATCTGGCAGTGGTTGGGAAATCTTTTTTACAAATAGTACTGGTGTATTTGGAATGCAAGATTTTAATGCTGGAGGTGCAGGTTATATTGAAAGTGGTGCATCTTTTAGTACCTCAACTTGGCAACATTTTGCTATAACATACGATGGAACTAATATTCGCTTCTTTATTGATGGCACATTACAACATACTGCTGCCGCTTCAGCAACATTTGCTTCGGCAGGTGTGCTAACAATTGGTGATTCTGACGATTATGATGAGCCATTAGATGGTTATCTTGATGAAATTCGCTTTGTTAAAGGAACAGCAGTGTGGACAACAAATTTTACCCCACCAACTTCTGCTTATACCGATCCTAGTCCAACTGAATTGTATACATTATTAATTCATTCTGACACAGTAAATGGTGCAAGTGGATTCGTAGATAGTTCACTAGGAGCTAATGCTGTTATTGCTAATGGTAATGCACAACATAGTACAGCAGCAAGCAAATTTGGTAGTTCATCAATTTTATTTGATGGTACTGACGATTACTTATCAATGCCAATTAGTTCAGCTTTTAATTTTAATGCTAACCCATTCACAATTGATTGTTGGTTTAATTTGAACTCTACTGCTAATAATCAAGCAATTTTTGCGGGTAATTCTGATTTTCGATTTGGTATTATCTATAGCTATGGGGGCACCAGCAAATTAGGAATGTGGCTAAGTTCGAATGGTAGTACATGGAATGTTGCTAATGCGACAGCAGGTACAAATACAACATGGTCTACAGGTACGTGGTATCACTTAGCTCTTACTTGGGATGGTTCTACATATCGTGTATTCTTAAATGGAACCTTAGATATGTCAGTCTCAAGCGCAACAGGATTGTATTCTTCATCGGGCATGTATATTGGTACATGGGGTAATGGATTAAATGATTTTAATGGTTATATTGATGAATTCCGTGTTGTTAACGGTACAGCCGTTTGGACAAGTAATTTTACACCTCCAACAGTATCATACACAGATCCTGATTTATCTGGTAATTACCAATTGTTAATCCATTCTGACACAACAAATGGTGATACGTCAATTATTGATAGTGCTGCTTCTCACACGATTACAGCAGTTAATGGAGCAGCCCACAGTACAACAACAAGTGAATTCGGTGCAACATCCATAGAAATTATCAAAGCAAGCTCACAAGAGTTTCATACAGCAACATCAGCTGATTTCAATCTTGGTGCTGGATTGTATACCTTTGATTTCTGGATCAATTGGAAAACCGTAGGGGCTAATGAACGAGTTTTTGTTAGTGAAAGCGCTAGTGGACATTATGGGGTATATCTTAATGGTAGTCTTAAACTTGAACTTGGCCACTTCGGATCAGGTGCAGTTACTGGTACAACGACTATGACTACTGGTGCATGGCACCATATTGCAGTAACGTATGATGGAAGTAAAACACGCTTATTCTTTGATGGAAGTGAAGAAATTTCAACATCAGGAAATTATTTTCCAAATGCAAACGCTCTGATACGATTTGGTTATTCTTCCACTTACGGTGGATATGGTAATTGGTACATGGATGAAATTCGTTATATTAAAGGAAATTGTATTTGGGCAAGTGATTTTACACCACCAACAGCAATATATTAATGTTGATATTTTGAAGTGAATATAGGATAAATAGTTTTATCATTGTATGAAGATGATTGAGTAATTTTTGCGGACGAGGGTTCGACTCCCTCCATCTCCACCAAACCCATTCTCTATGGGGATGTACTGGATTCGACGGGGAAATAAAAGAGAATTGGACAATGCATCAGTTGAAGATGTAAAAACAAAAACTAAAGTAAACGCAAACGATGCAGTTTATGCACTTGCAGCCTAATCTTCGGATTAGTGCTTAAAAGTGTCTGAATCAGATTCGGAGTTTTTGAGGGGTTTCGCTTGTCAACAGGAAAAATCCCTTATATAATTCCTTCTTATGAATACATTCGAAATTACATTAACAGACATTGCACATAAACACTTAACAGCAATTTATGCTCACAATAACATCTATGGGTTTATCGTTTCTGTCACCAATAAGGGATGTGGTGGGTTTGGATATCTTTTGTCCATGCTGGATGACGGTAATAGAAATGATAATCTAATTATTAATCGTGATTATGGGTTTGAATTAGCAACTGATCCAATTAGCATCCAATTTGTTAATGGAGTAGAAATTGATTTACATGATGATGGTTTTAGTAAACATCTGATTTTCAACAATCCAAACGCCTCCAATACGTGTGGGTGTGGAGAATCATTTTCTGTTGACAATTAAGAACCTTTGTGAGATAATAACGCATTATTTCATAAAAGTGAGGATTCCTAATGCTCCAACATGCAATTGATGTCTTAAATGACCAACATATTCCTACACATTCATATTTGTCTGCGATCCAACATATCAAATCTTATATTGATAAATCAGAAACAGAATATCGGGATATGATTAAAACAATGGTTGGATTTGATCTTGATTCCAAATTGGATTTCAATCATGTCAAATACACTTATCTGTATTTGGTTCAAGAAATCATTCGATTTCATTTGGAACAAAAACCAACTTCCTTAAAAAATATTCTTGAGTATGCACAAATGCGTGCAACCAAATACATCTCTAATAACACTTGGGTTTTTGCTGAATCTGAAGCAACTCCTAAATTGGATGCAAGAGGTGTTCCAAAACGGAAAAAAGGTGCAAAGCAGGAGGCAGCATTTAACATTTACTGTAATAATTTGAATAAGACCAAAGCTGAAATTGTTCAGCTTTTCATGGAAACTTTAGATATGTCTAAAGCTGGTGCTACAACTTATTACCACAACATGAAGAAAAAGTATGAAACATCTAATTAGTATATTATTGATTATGTTTTGTGTGGGTTGTTCAACGACTCACACATCTCTAAAAACTGTCCAAAAAGTAGAACCAGTACAGATTTCTGCTTTCGATTATGGACAAATTTTGAACAAAGCTCTTACTCACAAGCAGTTAACAGAGAAAGATGCTCATATAGTTGAATCAGTTAGTGCACGAATATACCGTAGATGGTATGCTTCGTTTCATTTATATGAAAAGTGCTTTGGATATGATAAGAAAAGCGACTATAATAAACGGATATTAATGACATCATTGATGTATAAAGCTGGGATGGAATATCTATTAAGAGTTGGAGACACAAAACCAGTTATAATGAAGCTTCATCATGAACAGCCCGAATATGTAATTGGGTATGGAATGGTGATGGCAAAATTTTATTGTCAGGGGAAATAATGCAAATAAAAACAGAGGTTTATTGTACACTACAAATTGAAGGAACACATAGTTGGCCTGGATGCCCTTTCGATGAGGTTGGATATCTACGTAAACCTCATCGTCATATTTTTCACATCAAAGCACACAAAATTGTAGCTCACGATGATCGTGATACTGAATTTATAATGCTACAACATGAAATTAAAAATTTTTTCCAGCAAAACTACTATCGAGATCACAAGTCATTATGTGTATTTGGAGCAATGTCATGTGAAATGATTGCAATGGAACTTATTCATCATTTTGAATTATGTAAGTGTGAAGTTAGTGAAGATGGAGAAAATGGAGCTATAGTCACAATACATGATGAATCACAATATAAACAAATTCAGGAGCCCGAATGAAAAATCCACAATTCTGTATTATCACACCAACACATTACTGTGAACAATTTGCTTCACAATCTTCAATGCATTTAATATTAGCACATCTTGTTGAAACAGATGACAAATATGCTAATTTCTATGCAGGAAGAAACGAGTTTAAGATTATGGACAATGGTGCATTTGAATTAGGTGAGAGTTATGATCCTGATAAGTTGATTGAGTTAGGTCACAAATGTAAAGCTGATGCAATTGTGTTACCAGATTATCCTTTTCAACAATCGAGTAAAACAATTCAAGCAGCCGAACGGTTAGCAACATTTGTTAAAGATGCTGGATTTAAAACTATGTTTGTTCCCCAATCTGAAACTCAGGATTTGGAGGATTATATTAATGCTTATGTTTGGGGAGCTCAAAACGATTTAATTGATATCATGGGAATGTCAATTCTTGGTATGCCAAATGCAATTCCACACGTACATATCGCTTATGCGAGAGTTGTAATGACACAAATTCTTTTGGATAGAGGATTGTTTAATTTTGACAAGTATCATCATTATCTTGGTTTGAATTCAGGACCTGCCTTGGAAATTCCAACACTAATTAATATGGGTGTATTAGATTCATGTGATTCTTCTGCTCCTGTTTGGGCAGGAATTTGTAATCATAGATATACAAGAAATGCTGATAGTTATCAATCAGTTAGAAAGATCAAAAAACATGTTGATTTTCAATATCCGTTGACTTCTGACCCCAACACATTAGATGATATACAATATAATATTGATTTAACATTGGAGCTTTTCAATAAATGAGTGATTTGGAGCAACAGATTTGGCAACAAGCATTTCATGTATCGCATGAAGGAATCATTGTAGCTGATGAAACAGGAACAATCCGTTTTGTCAATCAAGCTTCTACAACGATCTTCAAGTATACAAAAGCTGAAATGGTTGGAGCAAAAGTTGAAATGTTGCTTCCAGAACGTTTTAAAAAACTCCACAGTGAACATCGAAAGATGTATCAGAAAAAACCACAAACACGTTTAATGCGTGCAAATAACTATGGTTCTGAATTTTCTGCTGAGGACAAAAATGGAGATGAATTATTCTTAGAAATTAATTTATCTCCATTTAAAACTGACACAGAAACTTTAACAATTGCTGTTATTCGTAATGTTACTGAACGTCATACAACACAAACGCAATTGGAACAATTTGGTCACATTCTTGATCAATCATTTGATGAAATTTATATCTTAGATGGTGAAACATTGCTGTTCCAACAAGCAAACAAAGGTGCATTATCAAATCTTGGTTATACATTGGAAGAACTCCAATCAAAAACACCAGTTGATTTAATGCCTGATTACACTGAAGAAGGTTTTCGTCTATCCTTAGTAGGATTAGATAATGGACGAAAAACATTGTGTGTATTTCAAGCACATCACGAACGAAAAGATGGAACAACTTATCCAGTTGAAGTACGTCTTCAAAAAAGTGGTGAATTTTTGATTGCTGTTGTAATGGATATAACAGAACGGAAAAATGCTGAAAATGCATTAAAGGAACAAGAGAATTATCTTCGTGCTATTTTTGAAGCAACTCCTGAATGTGTAAGTATTGTTGGAGAAGATGGAATTTTGTTTGATATAAATCAAACAGGACTTGATATGTTTGGTGTTCAGGATAAAGAACAATTTATTGGAACTGATTTTGCACAATTTGCAATTCCAGACCATCATACTCAACTACGCAATACCTTCAATAATGCATTATTTCACCGTACAACAAGTACGAATGAATATGAAATAATTCACATTGATGGTCGAAGATTGTACATGTCTACAAGAGTGGTTCCACTTCTTGATTCAGACAATAATGCAGTTGCAACGTTAGCAATCACTAGAGATATTACTGACAGAAAACAGCAAGAAGACCGAATTCGCCATTTAGCATTTCATGATCCATTAACTGGTTTATACAATCGTTTATCGTTTGATGAACACTTAAAACGAATGGTTGCTCACGAACAACGATATGGTGCTAAGTTTGGATTGTATGTTATTGACTTAGATGATTTTGGTAATATTAATAATACTTTAGGTCATCAGGTTGGTGATAAGTTGTTACAACAACTATCGGCAAGATTGTCAGCATTTTTTAAACGTGATACAGATTTTGTAGCACGTTATGGTGGTGATGAGTTTGTTGTAGTAGTAAGTGATACTGATTCTCCAAGTGAAAAATTAATCCAACACTTAATGGAACCTTATTACATTGATGATCACATTTTAAATGTGACAGGTAGTGTAGGTCTTGCATTAAGTGATAAACAGTCTGACGAAGAAATTCTACGAAGAGCAGATATTGCAATGTACAATGCAAAGAATGCAGGAAAAAATCAATTCGTAATCTGGAGTTCAGACTTGACATCTGATATAGATTAATATAAACTCCTCCTTATAATAAGAGGAGTTTATAATGTTTATCAATCCCAAAATCGCCATCCAAGAAGGATGGATCACAGGACTTACCGAAAATTCTCATTTTGTCCAACCCAACGCTATTGACTTCACTTTAGATCGAATGTTTGAAATTCCACATCATGGTTCGGCTATCATTAGTGATCTTGGTGAAGTATCTAATCCACATACTGGTGAAGTATTGAAGAAAGGTGTCAAAGTTATGTTAGATGGTCGTGAATATGAATCTGAATATGACACTCAATATAAAGATCATTTCTTTTGTATTCCTGGTCATTCATCAGTCGATGGAATGAGTGATTTCTATGTTGAACTTCCAGAAGGAGTCGCATGTTTACCGATGGTTGCACGATCTACACTAAACAGAAATGGTATGTTTATCACATCAGGTTTGTATGATAGTGGCTTTAAAGGACATATTGGTTTTGCTATTCATAATGTACGCAATGATCCATCATATATTGGTGTAGGTACGAGAGTTGGTCAAATTGTATTTGTTAAATCTGATTCAGCTGGTATGTATGCTGGTGGATGGAATCATGATGCAGGTACACATTATTCGGAGCAATAAAATGACAGAAGAACAAAAACCAAGAGGATATTTTACAAACGTTTTAGCTTTTGACTGTGAAACATCAGGAGTTGCTATTGGACAATTAGATCCAACACACAATCCAGAAACTGGTGAGACTTATCAAATGGTCTCAGCTGGTTTTATTGTTGCAGATGTTGCAACGTTACAACCAATTGATCAGTTGTATGTAGAAATTAAGTGGAATGGTGAAAGCACATGGAACGATGGTGCTGAAAAAATTCATGGTCTATCCAAAGCACATTTAGAAGTAAATGGATTAACAGAAGAAGAAGCTGTTTCAGAAATTGGGACTTTCTTAATGAATCATTTTGGTCCTGACAATTGTATTCATATGTTAGGTCACAATGTTGCAACTTTTGATCGTTATTTCCTTTTTCGGTTATTTGAAAAGTTTGGAATTGAGTTACAGTTTGGAAATCGTCATATTGATACGTACAGCTTAGGAGTTACATTGTTAGGAGCATATAATTCTGATCAATTGTTTGATGAGCTAGGATTAGGAACTCGTGATGCACATAATGCATTAGAGGACACTCAACTTACACTTGAAGCTGCAAAAAGAATGCAACGAATCTTTCGCAGTGTTTTGTAGTTGACATTGATACTTCAATAGGGTAAAATATGCTTAATTGGAGGTACGTATGTTATACGCTGTAGATGTAAATTTCCTTCTTAACCAGAAGGTTACTCGAACTCAACGATTCGTAATAATTGCTGAATCAAAAGAACATGCCAAATCTGAAGCAGAAATGGTTGCAAAAGCTGTTTGTGCAAATGGATGTGATGAGGTTGAAACTGTTGAAGTAGGAATTACTGCTGATGAGTATTTAATTGTTGAAAGATCAGATTCTGGTTTCCACTTAATAACTCATCCTGATTTTTATAAAACAAAAGAATTATTGGAACAAATTTCTGAAGTGTATGAATCAGCTCCTGATGTATTTGCATCACATACAGCTAAGATGTATGGTATTTTAAAAGAAGATACAGTTGCTGTTGAACAACACTTTATCACTGGTAAACATCCACAAGTTGCTTTACCATCTCGACCACTCTTGAGGAAGTAATATGGGCTGGTATATTCTTTTTATAGCAATGGTACTTACTACTATTCACCGTTTAATTCAAACACCAATTGGTGACGATTGGTTTTTCCCAGTTATAATTGGTTTGATGGTTTTACCAGTCATCATTCTAGACGAATTAGAAAAACGAAAAAGGAGACAGAATGTCAATTGTAACACACATGGACAGAGGGTTCGCAAGTTACGCAAACCCAACGTATGAAGATTTGAATGAATCTTGTAGACATATTTCAGATTTCATTCATTACAACACAAATCAAATTGGAAAGATTGAAACTATTGTTGGATTAACTAGAGGAGGTTTAATGCCTGCTGTAATTCTTTCACATATGTTAAATATTCCAATGGTTGCAGTTCAATATTCATCGAAAGATGGACATGGTGATAATAAGAATCACCAAAACGTTCTTCCTGATTTGGATGGAAAATCAATTTTATTAGTGGATGATATTTGTGATTCAGGTAGAACATTAAGAGAAGTACATGATGCTTATGTTGCACGAGATTATGCCGTGTCCTCAGCAGTCATTTACTTTAAAGATCTTGGAGATAGAATAATTTACGAGCCTGACGTTTGGGCGGTAAAAATTTCCAAGACGTTTGGTTGGGTAACTTTTGATTGGGAAAAATAAATGGAAGATAAAATTGTAGCAATTGCGAATATGGTAATGATTATTTTCTTACTCATTGCATTATATCCTGCTGGGCAAACATTTAAAGGAATTGGTTTGGTATTATTTTCAATTAGTATGGGAATGATTATACAAAAATTTCTTATTTGGAGGAAGAACAATGGGTGAATTTAATTTTGATTATTGGAAAGAATTGTACGAAAAAGATCCAGAAGAGTTTAACAAGCAACGTTTAGCGATGTTACGTCAAGTTGCTGAACAATCAGGACGATCTGAAGATGAAATTAATCAGATGATGGCTCGTATTAATGGTCAAGATATGAGACTTGATCGAATAAAAAACCCGCTTGCAAGATTGGCAAAATTAGAGGAGAATTTTTACAATCAGTTTTTTCAATTTAATGAAGTATTAAAGGGTTTCAGGAGCACTATTAAATGAGTTTTGACTTGGATTACGTTAAACAACGTGAACAGGATTTATTATTTGCTGCAAGTACACTAAAAGGTGAGTTCTATGGATTAGACTCAATTATTGATCGTGTAATTGCATCAGTAACAGCTTGGTACACATTTCCACAATTAATAACACGACCTGTTATTGTAAATCTTTGGGGACTAACAGGTGTTGGTAAAACAGCATTGGTTCGTCGTTTAGTTGAATTACTAAACTTTAAAGATAAATTTGTTGAAATACAAATGGATGGTGTTTCAAGTTCATCCTCTTATTATAGTGTAGGTTCTATTTCAGGGGTTCTATTAGATTCAGGTATTCAACAAGGTGAACCAGGAATTATTCTTCTTGATGAATATCAAAGATATCGTACTATTGCTCAAGATGGTTCAGATGTTAAAGTTGAACGTTTTGCTGATGTTTGGATGTTATTAAGTGATGGTCACTTTGCAGCCAATTCTTCTGTTTATCAAGAAATTGAAATGATGATTGCAATGTCTGCTTATGACGATGATTATCGTACTTCAAGAGAAAGTGATTCTGACGATAAAAATCAGAAAAAACGAAAATTTAAAATTTATCCTTACGAAGCAAAAAGTATCAAGAAAAGATTAAACCTTCCAAATTCTTTAAAAGAAATCATGGAATGGTCACCAGAAGAATTAGCAGAAAATATTGAAGTTGCTCTTGAAAATTCAGTTGGTAATCAAATTGATTATACGAAGTGTTTAATTTTCGTATCGGGTAACTTAGATGAAGTTTTTCGGGCTGCATCCAATATTAATGATTGTGATACAGATGCAAATGTCTTTCATGAACGGACTAAAAAAATTAGTGTCATGAATGTTAAGGCAGCATTAAAACAACGTTTCAAACCAGAGCAAATTGCACGATTGGGTAACACCCATATCATCTATCCTTCTATAAGCAAAGAAGCCTATCAACAAATTATCCACAATGCTGTTACATCTTATGTAGATATTATGGCAGAAGTATCTGGATTGGAGTTTAAGTGGGATTCTCATACAGAAGAAGTCATTTACAAAAACGGTGTATATCCAACACAAGGCACACGTCCTGTATTTTCGTCAATTCATTCCATACTAGGAACTGGGTTGGTTCAAATGGCTGCTTGGGCTATTAAGAAAAATGTTAATCAGATTGATCTAACTATTGATACTGACAAATCAGTATTGATTGGTAAATCAGCATCTGGTTTAGAAGAAATGGAATTTCCAGTGGTACTTGATGTACATGCAGAGAAGAAAAAAGCATCTGAAGACTTTCTTTTGACTGTTGCAGTTCATGAAGCAGGTCATGCAATTTTACATGCTGTATTAACTCATACAGCACCTCAAGAAGTTAAAATCAATACTGCTTCATTTGCAGGTGGATATATGCTTCCTGAAGAAGAAGGTCAGATTGTGAGTAAAGAAGATTTTCGAAATAAACTTACTACTTTGTATGGTGGAAGAATGGCTGAGGAAATTGTGTTCGGAGCCGATTTTATTTCGACAGGTGCATCATCAGATATTGATAAAGCGACCAGACTTGCATCTCATTATGTTCGTTGTTATGCATTTGATTTACTTCCTGGTGTTGAATTTCAACCCTCAGGACGGGAAACACCAGATGGTTTGAATCCTTCGGACGAAGCATCAAAAGCAGTTGAACAATTGTTGACTGATGAACGTGAAAGAGCTAAAGTACTGCTTCTTGAAAATAAACACTATTTGATTCGGTTGGTGGAACATCTAATTGAAAAAATTGAGATGAATCAAGCAGAATTTACTGCTCTATTCCCCGAATTAGTGTATAGTGTTGAATCTGAACGAATAAAAGCTTGGGATTCCTTTAAAGGTTAATAAATAATCTCCAAGTTAGGAGATTATTGTGAAAGTCAAAATCAACAATTGGGTTGCTAAACATGCTCAACAATCAGGAGCAGGACAACATCGAGATAAAAGAGGTCAACGGGCGTCTCGAATTCGTCAAAAAAGACGATGGAAAAACCAAGTCAGAAAAGAGTTGGGTTTCGACGTTCGTGAGCGCCATATCTGAAGGATTCTCGTCTATTGGACGAGGTCTTGCTTCGTTCTTTGATTCTGAACCCTACCATCCACCTGGAACTCGAGCCCGTAATGAAGCAATGTATCTCCGATACTGTGAAGAACATAAAGATGCTTTAAATGCAATTCGTCGCCGAATTAAACATAACCAACAAGTAAAAACATTCAACAATAATGCTCGAGCTTTACAGATACGAGCAAAACAGATTGAACGTGATCTTGAACGTGATATAAGAGAAGTAGAAGAAGATGTTCGTAAAGTCATGAGAGGCGTGGATAATATTTTTACAGATATTGATCCTTTTTAGTGTTGACCTTTCACGCAAAGGTTGTATAATATTATTAGGTTATTATTAGGAGAGAAAAATGGGATGGTGGAGTAAAACAGTAATGGGTGGAGACACTCCAATGGATTACGAATGTGATTTTTTGATTGATCATTGTGGTTATTCAGATTTTTATGATGAAGATCCAGAAACAATACGTACTGCTTTGAACCAAAATTTTTGGCCATGTTACCACCATGCTTTACACTGTGTAAATCAGGATGGTGATGGAATTGCACTTCAGGTACTTGGAGCAATCGTATTACGATATGGAGCTAATTTACCTATAGAAGTACGTAAAGTCATCATTGATGCTGCCTTAAATGATGAATGGGGAGCAGAAGACGAGGAACGTGCAAACCACATGAAAATCTTTGCCTACCAAGTAGAGAATTACACAAATGGAGAACCAGTGGAAATTGCAACCGAAGGTTTGTTTGATGTAATTGCTTCTGCATTGGAAGAAGGTAAGAAAGGACTCGTTAATGTAGTTCCTACAACCAAACATGAAATGGAAGAATGGCTTCCTGAACATGAAGATGAAGAGAATGAGTAAGTAAGGGTTGACTTTGCTTAACGTTTATAGTAATATAGAATATAGTATTTATACACAAGAGGTGAAATGAAATGAGTGATCAAGAAACAATTGTAAATCCAAAATCTGAAAAACCAGCATCAGCTACGAAACCTGCGAAGGTTGCAAAACCTCGTGGTCGTAAAGGTGATAAAGTTATTACTGCGTTCAAGAACGTTCCTACCGACAAAGTAAAGTTAGCTGACTTTGCAAATCAACATGGTGTATCTCAACATGTTCTTCGTCAAGCAAAACGTTTCGATGATTCAGGTATTACTGGTAAGGTCCATTGCAAAAAGGACAAAGAAACTGGTGAATTGATGATTTGGCGTGACACTGCAACTACTGCAACCACCACTACTGCTACAACTACTACCACCAAAAAGTAAGTAGCAATATCACTCATTTTTAATCAAGGGGTGATTAAGGCTTGGATGTTTTCATCCAAGCCTTTTTTTATTATAATAAGAAAAAGGAGTTCTAAATGAAAAAATATAACTACTCAGAAATTTTCCACTCATTTCAAGGTGAGGGTACATATACTGGAGTCCAAACAGCTTGGATTCGTTTCTTCTTGTGTAACTTACAATGTGATGGGTTTGGTCAAAAAGATCCAACAGATCCTTCTACATACATTCTTCCATATACAGATTTTGATGTTAATTCAGTTGAAAAGATTGAAGACCTTCCTGTTTGGGAGTATGGGTGTGATAGTTCCTACACATGGGCAAAGAAATTTAAACACTTAGCAAAATCAGGAGATGCAATTGAGATCTGTGATACAATTACAGATATTTGTCTTCGTAATGAGTTTAATCCTGAAGGTTTGTTTGAACATCCACAAACACAACAGTGGACACACATGGCATTTACGGGTGGAGAACCAATGCTCAACCAAGATGCTATGGTTGCTATTATGGAAGAGTTTCGTAATAGAAACAATGAACCAAAGTTTGTAACTGTTGAAACAAATGGAACTAAAAAATTAAAACAGGACTTAAAAGAATTTTTGTATAAGTACCAGATGTCACATTATAAACAATGGTTTTGGTCAATAAGTCCTAAACTATTTTCAACATCAGGAGAGAAACCAAAGAAAGCAATCTGTCCTGATATTGTTGGTGAATATGCTCAGTACTCACAAAGTGGTCATTTAAAATATGTTGTAAATGGAACACAGCAAAGTTGGGATGAAGTTGAACAATATACACAACAATTCAGAGATGCTGGTTGTAAATTTCCTGTTTATATTATGGCCGTTGGTGCAACCAAAGAAGAGCAAGAAACAAACCAAATTGCCGACATAGCAATGGAAGCAATGAGAAGAGGATATGCTTTTTCAGGTCGCTTACACTGTCACATCTTTGGTAATAAAATTGGTACGTAATATGTGGTTTTGGAAAAAAGCTGTTGTAATAAAAGATTGTGAGGATTGTGTTCATTACTGGCCTCCAATGCATTTTATGTCAGGTTTTATTGAACCTGGATGTTTATGTAACTTAAATCCAGATAAAAAACGTGATCCTGATGAGATTCGATTAAATGAATCTCAGTGTGGACCAACTGCAAAATGGTTTGAGAAAAATGAGTAAAGAAAAATGCTACTACAATCTCATTGCTGAGAAAGAAGGTCAAAAAGTTTATTTTAATTTCGATATTGATCTGGGAATGGATTGGTCACAAAATCCTATGGACTATGGTGATGAAGAGCAGGTTCGTCAAATTCTTGATGATATTTTATATAAAGAACATTACGAGAAATTTCGAGATCAAGTAACAAACATTCAAATTGAAAAATGTATACTCACAATAACATTAGAAATTTTAAAGTGAGAAATTTATGGCTAAAAAGAAAATATATCGAGCAGGAGTAGTACCTTACTTTATAACTGAAGAAGGAGAGATAATGATGCTCTTCATGAAACCATCTAATCCAAAATATGGTGGTAAACGTTTTCAGTTGGCTAAAGGTAAATTTGAAGAAGGTGAAACAGCTGAAGAGGCAGGTTTCAGAGAAGCAAGTGAAGAGTTGGGTTTAGCCGATATTAATATTCTTGACTCGTTTAAGGTTGGAGAATTTTTAGGTCGTACTACTGTATTTGCTGCTAGAATAAGGGATAAAAATGCTTTCACGGAAACAACAGATGAAACTGAAGCTGTTAAGTGGATGACATTAGATGAATTTGTAGAAGAGGGAAGGGAATTGCACAAACCTGTGGTCAAAGCTGTTCATCGACAAGCTACAAAGAAAGAAACAAAGAGGAAAGATGACGATGAAGTTTCTTAAAGGATTTCTCGATCCATCTATGTTACACATAATTATTATTTTAATGATATTCGGTGCAATTAGTTGGGAGTTGTTAACACTTGGCGTTTCAAGTATAATTAACTTGATAAGCTATTTGTGGGGATTAATATGAGTTGGACAATTGATAAACAATTTGATTTTTGTTATGGACATCAAGTATGGGTACAAAAACTTGAAGGTGAGTTTTGTGAAAGTGGTGATGCTAGTTGCAAATGCCGCCACGCTCATGGCCATCAAGGTCATGTACATGTATTCTTGGAAGCTGATCAATTAAATCCTCAATCAATGGTAACTGATTTCAAACATTTGGGTTGGTTAAAAAACTTTCTTGATGATACAATCGATCATAAATTTATTATCGACTTAAATGATCCTGGTTTTCATAATGTAACGAATGGAGTAATTCTACCACTTCAACAACGATTACCAAATGGACTTGCATTGTCATATGAACATCAAATATATGATATGGATTTAGTTCAAGTAAAAGTTCCTGGAACTGATTATATTGCTGGACTTGTATTGGATACATCAAAAGTTGATGAAGAAGATAAAGATTTTTATGATAGTTTCTTTATGGTAAATTTCGTACCAACTTCAGAAAATTTAAGTTATTGGTTATATGAAATTACAACTGCAAAGATGAAGAAACTTGGCATTACTGTTAGTCGCATTGATTGGTTTGAGACTCCTAAGAGTCGTTCAACTTTTATTCCATCAGGTGATGCTTGGACAGTTGACTTTACAGACTAACAGCTGGAAATCTATATAACTTTTTTAACATACAACAGTTTATTTATGCTCGTAACCGAAATTTTATCTTTGGTAAAATTTCGGTTACTTTTTCAATTTTGACCATAAATAATTTTAAATTGATATGGAGATAATATGAAAATTAGAGATTTATTTGAGGCTCAGGTATTAACAAGAAATGAGGTTGATCGTCTTGTTGATATGATCCATGATCATTTAGATCCTGCTGAACATGATAACGTTGATGCCATAATGGATATGGCAGGTCAATATGTGGAAGATATTCCAGGGTTAGAAGATCCAATGCATGCAGAAAAAGCTGTTAGTCTAATCGTGAATGCCTACCAGTCTAAGTATGGTTTTTAAGTTATGATGAAGGAATGGAGTGATGAAACGTTCAAAAATTTCAGTTAATGAAATACAGTTTTATCTTTCGAAGGGTGCCCACTTACATCCTTTACTTTATCGTACATTTTTATCTGACCTTTATGAACTCCAAAACAAACACAAAGTTTGTTTAATACCCATATCAATATTGCAACATTACCACATTAAAAAGCATAAAGTTGCATAACCTGTTGACAACTACCCAATTTATAGTATAATAAATATTATGACTGATTATACCTTACTAAATGATTGCAGTACTGAGGATTATGGTGACTTTGTTAAAGAAGCATCATACAAATTATGTTACTTAGCCAATATGCATATGTCTGAATTGGATCTTGATGATGAATCATCGGACATATCTGATCAAGAAATGGAACAAATTCAGAATAGAGCTGAACAAGTGAATAATCTTGTTCGTGCAACTTTTCAAGAAATTAGTGACCATTTTGAAAAACCATTAGATGATGTTGAAGAAGATATGATGAAAGCCATGTCTGAAGTAGATATGGAAGAGATCTTTGAGATCATCTATATGAGAAACCATGATTTATTACATTAAGTCATGTTTGCTCTTCCACCTGGTTTTGTAACGACAAAATATCCCCAGTATTATTGGGACAATATTAACTTTCGTTTATATTCGACAAAGAAAGGAAATACACTTCGACCATTAAAACGTCAAACTCCAAACAAATGGAATGAATATAAAGAAGGATATACGATATCTGTTGATGGGTGTCGTAAATTTTTATCTATAGATTATTTAAAATCTCTCCCCACAGTTACGGTGGGTAAGTAAAATGGCAAGACCAAGAGTTGATTGGATACCATACGAACAAGTCAAACCATGGGTACACAAACTACGATTAGGAAATTATAAAGAGTGGTTAGAATATGCTACTACACATAAACTTCCCGAAGGTGTTCCTCAAAATCCTCAAATGACTTATCCTGATTATGTTTCAGATGCTGATTTTCTGGGACATACTTCTTATTGGCCCTACCCTGATGCTAAACGTTATGCTCAAAGTCTTAAACTTTCAGCCTATAGTGAATGGTTAACTTGGTATAATAAAAACAAACCAAAATTCATTCCTAAGTATCCTGATCAAGTATCTGGTTATAGAGATGAGTGGGAAGGATGGGGAGAATTCTTGGGAACAGGAACGATAGCCCACGAAGATAGAGAATATCGTTCGTTTGATGAACATGTCAAATATGCACATTCATTGCTAATTAAAACTCAAGATGAATGGCGTTCAATAGATCATCCAGAAGATATTCATCACTTACCACCAAAGTATTTTAAAGAGTGGACAAACTGGGATCATTTTCTTGGTCGTAATATTGCTGAAAGAGCTGCAGTTAAACAGGTTAATACCAGTGTGTTGTATGTTATTCATGAAAGTGGAAATCCTGCTAATGTCTTGACTATTGACATTGAGACGAATGGCAAGGGATCATTACAAATGAGACAACAGCAAGAAAATTTTCGTATTTTAAGAGTGTTTAAATACGAACCAGAATTAGAACAACAGATACAAAATATCATTGCTGCAAATGGTCAGAAGTGGTGGGCTGCTGATAATCAATATTTGATTAATGTTCAACAGGCATTACTTAGTGATTTTTTTCAGTTATTGGAGATTGTGTAGTGAAATGGTGGAATAAAGAGAGTTTTGGTGATCCCGCAAATGGTTGGATAACTGCGATTTTTGATGCTCCAATCTATCAACACAAAACTAACATACATCGTTTCTTGGTACATCCCGAAAAGACATGGCAAGGTGGTTTTAATGTTGTTATGCTTAATTTTGAAAATCTAACTTGGTGTCGAAGACACAGCAACGATGGTAAAATATTTCAACATTATAATAAACTAGAAGGTGATACCTATCGAAATGTTCAGCGTCTAATAAACCTGGCATATTTTGTATGAGCGAAAAAAGAACTTACGATTACGATTCCTCCGAATTGTTAGATCAACACAGTGATCCCCAACCACCTAAAACTTGGTGGTATTCTGGAAGTACATTAAAAGAGTTACGAACAGATATTAAGTTACTTCTAGTTGAGTTTGCAACTAGATTTGAAGATCGAGAAGGTCAGGCAATTTTACAATTAGCCGAACATGGTACTGCAGGTTGTGCTTGGGAGTTTATTATTAAAGAAATTTTAACAAAGTACCCTGACATTGCAAAACGATTAATTATCAAATATGAAATTCCTCCACATATTTTAGAGGAAGTTGATAATGAAACCGTGTTAAGATTACACAACATTAAGTGGAAAGTATAGGAGAGAATATGAACAAAACTTTCAACCGATTTAAACGAAATGGTAGAACATTTCAAGCCCTTGCCTTACCAGGCACAAACTTATTTCAATTTGAAATCGTAAATTTATATGGTTCAAATATTGAACGTGTTGTTAATTCTGTTACAGGTAAAAATTTATACGGAATTGCACATTTCATAGAACACTTAGGTTTTCGTGCTTGTAAAGATTTCACCACAGATGAATTAATGAGACTCCTTAAAACTGAAGGAACGTATAATGCATCTACAGACCACGATCGAATCAATTACTGGTTTAAAACCACAATGCAAAAACTTGACATTGCAATTCGGTTAGTCTGCAATTATGCTTTGAATGATCTTCGGACTATTCCTCAAGAAGAATTTGCAATTGAAAACCAAGTTGTTTTTAATGAAGCAAAACGTTATGCCGATGATGACCAGACAATGTTTTGGTTTAATTCTACAGGTGCTTTGTGTGGGTATGATAATGAGGATAATGTGATTGGTGTTCCTGACACCATTGCAAAGTTTACACATGAAGATGTTGTTCTTGTAAAAGATATTTTCTTAAATGCTGGTACACATGTATTCAACATTACTTATGATCCTGAAGTATTAGATCTAGAACAGATCTTGAATAAGATCAATATTCAATTAGCTCGTTTTTCATTTGGTAACGAGCATAGTTATCAACTAGAAGCCCAAATGCACGATGAACTTTTAGGTGATCCACAAGTTGGTAAGTTTGTTTTACCAAATGAATCTGAACAAGCAATGACAGCTATTTGTGTTGATACGATTTATGATGAAAAAGTTAAATTACATAATACAACTTCAGCAAGAATAGGTAATGCTTGGTTGTCAAGTTTAGCTCCTGATACATCCTTAACTGATATCATTCGTGAAAAGCATGGATTAACGTATGGTATTCATATGTCCGATTCAAATATTTCCTATTCTCCTTATACGATTTTTGGTTGTGATGTTTCTGATGGTACACAACAACAAATGATGGAACTTTTTGTTGATTCTATAAACATAAGTTCAGATGCATTAACTCCTGATGCTTTTGAAAAACTACAAGATACATTGGAACTAAAACGTACAATGAGATTTGTCAACCAAGAAAACTTCAAATCCTTACATTGGTCAGCTCTATGGAATCCTGAATTAATTGGAAAAGCTGAAGTTGAATTTGGAAATAATGTCATAGATGGGTACAATAAATTGGATCAATTATATGGAAATTATGATTCTGTAAAAGAATATGTGGAGCGATTTCGTAATGCTGTGAATAATAAGGATTATGGAATTGTAACCAATTACTAAAAAATGTTGTCATGGTGTTTTCTAATAGGGTATAATATTTAAAATTTATTGGAGAACACTATGACGCACCCGCTTGAAATTACTGAATATGTTATTAAAAACATTAATCGCAAAGGGAACTCCTACAAAGGAGCAACCTTAAAAGTAACTGATTCACACGTCTTTGGTTCCAAAGAAGCTGATGACTGTATCAAACCTGTACAACTAAAGAAACTCCATAAACTAACAGAAACTCATGGTATTCAATGGAAGTACTTTCATGGTCATCAAATTCAACAAGGTAAAACTGCACAAGGACGACCACGTCTTGTATGGGTATATGTTGTTGAAGGTGTAGATGAAGAAGGTTTCATTTTTACCTATCACAAATACGAAGCAAATGCTCCAGGTTTTGGACAAAGCCATGTTTATGTAAACCATCACATTGATGGTATTAAATTATCAGCTTTATTGGATGGTGCTCCAAAAACTAGTATTAAATTCTATTCAGTATCCTTAGCAGATAAATCTGAAGAGAAAGCAATTGAATTAATCCGTGAACATGAATGGATTTATCCAATGATGCAAAACAAAACTTCTAAATTGAAACGTTTACATGACTTAAGGTGGAAATTATAATGAAAATTGAAACTAGTTTTTTGGGATTGCTTATATTAGGAATTTGTATTGGAAATACATATACTGCTATCCATGGATGGGGATTTATCGGATGTGGGTTCATTGCTTTAGGTTTAGTAAATGCAATGCTATCCTATTTGGCTGGAAATTCGAAGAAAAAAGTTGACCCAAACGAGTTCAAGTAGTATTATAACCCTCAACAACTGAGGAGTTTAACAATGATTTTTCAAATACCTGATGAAAATATGGAAGCACTTGAAAAAAGTATTTCCAAGTTGAACAAAAAAGCTGAAAAGTTAGGATGTGCACCTGTTAATTTAAAGGTGGTTCGTTCGTATGTTCAACAGGAAGGAACATTTAATGTTCTTTTTCATGAAGTTGATATTACAGGTCAAGCTCCTGTATTAAATGGTTGGCATTTAGCAGGTCAAATAACTCACGATAAAGGTGGAGTTGCACTTCTACGTACAATTCCTGGTGAGAATATTCCTTCTGAATACAATCATGCTGATCCAGCTAATTGTGATCACTGTCATCGTTATAGAAAACGAAACAACACATTCGTTGTTCGTCACAATGATGGAACTTATAAACAAGTTGGTAAAACTTGTCTACAGGACTTTACTGGTCACAAAAATCCTAATCTCTTAGCAAATTTCTATACAATGCTCCAAACATTTTTTAATACTGCAAAACAGTATAGTGTTATTGGAGCATATGGAAGAACAGCACCCCACTTCTTAATTGAAGATTTTCTTGGTCATACAATTCGTTACTTAAAGGATCATGAGTATGTCAGTAAAGGTCTTGCTTTTGAAGAAAACCTTACTCCTACTTCTGCCTATATACTTGACATTGTGATGCACCAGAATAATTCCATTCCTGACCTTACTCGTGAAGAATATGATGAAGCTGATGAAATAATTGCTTGGGTTAAAGGTTTAGATAAACCCAATAACGATTACTTGATTAATATTCAAAATATTGTTAATGTTGGATATGTAACACACAAAACTTCAGGTTTTGCAACTTCAATGGTTCGTACCTACAGAAAAGCAATGGAAAAACGCAAACCAAAAGTTGGTTTGAATTCTGTTTATTTGGGTAATCCAAAGGATCGTATTGAAGGAACTGTAACTCTTCTTAAAAAGACGATTACACAAGGATATTACGGTCGTATAGAAGTACATAGATTTGTTGATGATAAGGATAACATCTTGGTTTGGTTTGCTAATACTGCAACAGAATTTGCAGAAGGACAAACTTACTCAGTTAAAATGACTGTTAAGAAACATGAAGAATTCAATGGAATCAAACAAACAGTCGTAAATAGGGTAGCAGAAAAATGAGTGATGATTTTAAATCAGGGTGTATATTTATGTTAATCGTAGGAGCGATTGCAATATACACCATCCACCAATTTATATAGGAGGGTGGTATGCACGATCTGGAAACAGCAAAAGAACTACTTGATCGTAGTGTTAAAGATGGTATAAACGAATATTTTGAATTTATTCGTCATAGATTAGAAGATGCTGTAAATGCTCTTGATCATGCTGAAAATACTTTTGAGAAAAATGGTGATTATCATGTTGTTGGTGATCTCGTTCAGTATTTGTCGGTTTTAGATATGGGACATAGTCGTGCTATAAAACTTGTTCATAAAGTATCAATGTTGCATGAAGAAGTATTCATTCTTGAAGAACAAGAGAGGAATAATGATGAAGAAATTTAACCAATTCATGAAAAGCTTATCCTCCTCTCAGCAATTTGAGTTTGCTGGAATTATTGGGATTGTTGGTGTTATTATCTTACTCACCATTATAACGATAGTGGTAAGTGATAATAATTTAATTACCTATTTGATTCCCAAATCGTTTTTTAATCATGTTTAAACTTATTTTCTTTGGTATACTTGCTTTTGTTGTTCTTATCCTTGTACTGGGCGGTGGTAGTAGTCACAATTATCACGATGACACATTACCATGAAATTAGCATTAATACTTAGTTGCCTCCTTCATGCTTTATTGTTTGTTAATTACATTGCATTCAAACCTATATCACTAAAACCAGAATGTGATAGTGAATCAATTGCACAGTTGAATGTACAAGCAAAACCAAAATTTCCTTCGTTGCAAATTACGTTGAGATCTAGTAGTATAGGTCAAATAGACAGTGATCCAAATGAAGAAATGATGGATTTTATTGCTGAAGTGAATTTTGAACAGCTTGTTGAAGAAGCAGAACAGTGTTCTGACGTTCATTTAGAATAAATATATTACCCTTGTAGTTTAGTGGATAAAACGCCACCCTCCTAAGGTGGAGATGAAGGTCCGAATCCTTCCAGGGGTACCATTTTACAAGGAGTTGATTATGAAAATGGAATTCATCAAGAAAATTTTTCCTACTATTATCAAATACACAGAAAAGGTACCTAACAAATTTGCTGGTGTTGCTTTTATGTGTTTCATTAAAATACTTCCAAAGTATCGTTTTGATGTAGGATTGTTAAAGCATGAAATGACGCATGTTTTGCAGTGGTACTTCTGGTTACTAATTAGTATGTTAATTAGCTTAGGATTACATTTTTTCAATCCTGAAATGTTTGATGATACTGTGTTTGGATATGGATTAATTATTGGTGCTTGTTTGCATGGTGCAATGTACACATTAATTCCAAAGTATAAACTATTTGCTGAAGTGATGGCATATAGAGTACAATTACATTATTGCGATAAAGATCGAGTAGATCTATTTGCAAAATTCATTACTGAACGATATAATTTGGATGTTGATATCGAAGAAGTCAAAAAACTCCTTCGAAAATAACAAGTTATAAAACTGTTGACTTTTAATATAAATAGTTAGAAGATTAACTCAACTTATGAAACTTTTTGAGAGATTATTTAAAATGACTACAATCAAAACAAATATTAATAATATGGCGAATGCGACCGATAAAGGATTGCAGGCTGGGTTTTGATCTGAAGACATTAAGATAAGATTTAAAAACCCAGTTTCAAAACTGGGTTTTTTCGTTTCTGGAGCTATAGCTTAATTGGTAAAGCACTTCACTGTCAATGAAGAAGATGCGAGTTCAACTCTCGTTAGTTCCGCCAAATATGGCTCTATAGTTCAATGGTAGAACACTCGGCCGATAACCGGGATACGAAAGTTCGATTCTTTCTGGAGCCACCAAATTTGTTATAAGGGGCAGCCCCTAGACGCACCGTTGGACTCGGAGATGTAACAAATATGCCTTGTAAACATTGCTGGTGATGCCCTCTTTCGTAAAGAGGTTAAAGTTGGTTCGAATCCGACACAAGGCTCTAAGGTAACGCTATGATGTAATTCCTAGACTAAGCGATCATAGACATGCGTAAAGGAAACCTTAAAGAATTATGCTCTTATAGTATAATGGTTATTACACAACTGTGGTATAGTTGAAATCTCAGTTCGATTCTGAGTAGGAGCTCCAATTTGCCTCTGAAGCATTTAGGGATGATGTTCGCACTTGTAATGCGAGGAAGACAGTTCGATTCTGTCCTGAGGCTCCAATTATGTTGAGGAGGTATGTAATGAATCAGCATGAACAAAAATTACTGACGAAGTTAAACTTCTCAGGACAAAGAGTATTACAAATTGTAGGTGACAATGAATATCGTGCTGCAAAAGGACTAGAACAAAGAGGTCTAGTAAAAATGAAATGGAATAGTCGAGCTCAGAGAGGTGAAATAACTCGATTATAGTTTTGGTATTGTCCAATTCCATCTGAGATACAATAGAAAAGCGACTAACTTTTTGAGTATCGATAAAGAGACTATGGACTTAGTAGGATGTAGTGATCCTACTAATTTTGGTGCTAAATGCAAATTGGCGAGCAGATTGCCTCATAAGCAATTGACAGTGAGTTCGAATCTCTCTAGCACCACCAATACTCATGTACAGCCTTGTTTTAACGCGCGCAGGGCTAAGGTTGGATAAAGTAGGTTCGAGTCCTACCATGAGTGCCAATGGAAGTGTAACAAAAATTGGCTTTGTAGCGGTCTTTTAAACCGAAAAATGTGGGTTCGATTCCCACCGCTTCCACCAATGCCTCCTTGGTGTTTAATGGTTTTAGCACACTCGGCTTTTAACCGATGAGGTGAGGGTTCGAATCCTTCAGGGGGTACCAAATTATTTGGGGCTATAGTTCAGTTGAGAGAACGCCTGCCTTGCAAGCAGGAGGTCGAGGGTTTGAGTCCCTCTAGCTCCACTCGGGCCAGACACCCATGAGTTGCAACTCTATTTTCGGTCTGGCACAAGCGTAGGTTCGTGATGACTACGGTGGTAGTGGAATCACAAAAGTTTAATTCCGATGAGCCCATCCTGGTATTGGGGTCGGCCTGTTAAGCCGAACGTTTGGGGGTTCGAGTCCCTCCATCGGAGCCAATTCCAGTGTGGCAGAGTGGTAATGCAGCAGACTGTTAATCTGTGGTCGAAAGACAATCGTAGGTTCGAATCCTACCGCTGGAGCCAAATTTGGGGGTAGTCTAGGGATAGCAGGATGTGTCTTGCAAACACGACCGCTCGGTTCGACTCCGTGTACCTCCACCAAACATTTGGGAGTATCGTATAGTGGCTATTATACTCGGCTCTTAACCGATGAGACGAGGGTTCGAATCCTTCTACTCCTACCAATTCAATAGGTGCTATTATGCTCTGGATAATCCAAAACAACTTATATAATGAAGATGGATATGTTAAATTCATCAATGCATTAGATCGTCTAGGTAGTCAATACCTAACTGTAAAACCTGTTCCTTTTACAAATATCATTCTTCCTGCTGACTTTGATTCAATGACACAAAACGTTGATGATACTCCAGAGCCAGAAATCGATACAAGTCAAAAGATTGTTGTGATGGGAGCAACTTCACTAGTCCGAATTGCTAAGGCAAAAGGTTGGACACCTGGGTCGTTCTTGAATGAAAACTTCACCTATGAGAAATGGAAAGCTGGGTTTGGTCCAGAAAATATCTTAAATCCTGAATCTATTGTTTGTAAGTTTTCAGATGGTTTACCTGACCTATCTCAATTTGATGGGGATCTATTTGTTCGTCCTGTAGAAGACAACAAAGCATTTACAGGTGTTGTAATGTCCCAATATGATTTTCATGATTGGTTTCTTTCTATAGCTCATACAAAAGAAGTTGATTTTCAACCATTGCACGAAAATACAGAAATAGCAATTGCTTCATGTAAACAAATCTATGCTGAATACCGTTTCTTTGTTGTTAGAGGTATTCCAGTTACAGGTAGTATGTACAAACGTGGTAATCAAGTTCATTATGAAGAGTGCTTTGATGCAAACATCTTTCAGTTTGTAAATCATGTTATTGGATGTTTTCAAGGTCTACAGATGAATGTTAGATCACCGTCAGATGCATTTGTTGTTGATATTGCTGAAACACCAGATGGATATAAAGTTATTGAAATGAATAACTTAAATTCTGCAGGGTTTTATGCTTGTGATCCTCAAAAGATAATTTCTTCAATTGAGGAATTAGTCACGTATCACCTTTGATACTTTACAACTTCCATTAGATAATATCCTTTTTAATCGAAGGAGAAATTAATGAATACTTTAGTGGAAAGTGCGAATAATGTTTTACGTCAAACGTACATGTTGTTATCTGCAACCTTACTTTTCAGTGCAGCAATGACTGGGTTGGGTGTATTAATGGAGATTGGTCCAATCACATCAACTGTTGCTTGGTTGCTGGGTTTTGTGTTGATATTTGTTATTCCAAGATATCAAAATTCCCAAGCAGGAATTTACCTTGTCTTTCTCTTCACAGGTTTGATGGGATTTTCGTTAGGTCCTGTTATTCAAGCATATATTGATCTTCCAAACGGTTCAGCCATTATTGGAACTGCTACATTAGGTACAGGTTTAATTTTTGCTGGGTTGTCTGCATATGCCATCAAGACAGGAAAAGATTTTAGTTTTATGGGTGGATTTTTAATCTCTGCTTTGTTAGGTGTGATTATCATTTTGATTGCTAACTTGTTTATGCAAATTGCTTGGCTGCACCTATTAATGTCCTATGTGATCCTGTTGTTAATGAGCGGCTTTATTTTATATGATACTAGTGCAATTTTACATCGTGATGAGACCAATTACATATCTGCAACTGTTGGTTTGTATTTGGATATCATTAATATGTTCCTAGCTTTATTGAATATTGTTCGATCACTAATGGGAGAAAAATAATGTTACGAAATTCAGACATAAGTGTAACTGTCAAAAAAGAAAAGTTACTTGATGCATTACGTCACAATCGTGAAGTCCACGAAACTGACTATAACAAAGCAATTGTGATTTACTACCAAGATCTCACAAAACATTTAGAGGGTTTGCTTGAGTTTGCTAAACATAGTGAAAATCCAACGGATGGCTTTGTAGTTCCTTTTCAAGAGCCTCAGCTAAAGACTGATGAATATGACAAGTACATAACGATGTTGGAAATGTGTGAAGACACTGAATTTACACTATCCACAACAGAGTATGATCAAATTGTCAATGATAATTGGTCTTGGATCACACATGCAAAAATGTTGAATGCAACATATTCTGCGAGAATTTAACATGAATGCAAAAGTAAGCAAAATGTTACGTAAGATGCGCCGAGATTCAAAGGCACATAAAAAGATATGGAATGAACTTGACCATAAAACTCGAGGCAAAGTTCGTAGATTACACAACAGTGATACTAAATTAATGCATACTGATATGCTTAGTATTGTTGCTGGTAAGTAAAAGGAGTTGCCCCCAGAAATGGGGGCAACTTTTCAATGGCAAATGCACAACAAGTATTACAAATGATTCGAAAACGTTTTCAACCTGATGAAGAACAAAACTGGGCTGAAATGTGGGCTATTACTAAACGTAAAAGTGGTGAAGTTATTCGGGATAGTTTCCAAGTACGCATGGTTAAGGAACATCCAGCTGTTCATGATCTTCTATTAAAACCTTGTAAACAAGCTACAAAAATTCACAAATTGAAATGGAAGCTGTGAAAATTCAAGCATATATAAGTATATGTACGATGTATTACACAACATAACCAAACATACAATTAGTCGAGAAATTGACCAATTCATTCAATGTATTCTGAACATTGATGGTCGTTGGTGTCCTGAATTGCAAGAACTAATCCAAAGTCGGTATACTGAAGAAGGATTCAGGGACGCATTGAGGTGTTTTCAATTTACCGAAAAACATATTGAACAATTAGTAACACATTCGTCAGTTGCTTATGAGTACTTAGACAAGAAATATCTTACTCCAAAAATTGAAAGACTACATAAGCTGAAATGGAGCTTATAAAATGATGAATACATATGCTTTAGATTTACTACGAGAACTAAACCAACAACACATTGATAATTTTATTGATGTAATTCTAGTCGTTGATGGACAGTGGCGACCTGAATTAGAGAATCTACTCACAAGTAGATTTAAAGAAGATCAGCTTCGTGAAGCAGTAAAAGCATTTGACTTTTCAGAAGAAACAGTCCAACAGTTAGTTCTAAATTCAGCAATTGCTGTTGATCTATTAGAAGAAAAATATCTTACACCTGAAATTATTGAACTCCACAATACTACATGGGCTAAGTTAATTGCAGAAAATTCACAAACACTAGTTAAACTTAGTGACAAAGCAATTGATCTTATACCTGAAAAACGACAAACCTCTGCAATAAATCGTCTTCATAAACTTAAATGGAAACTGTAGACATCCCCAATTAACTTAATTTATAGTAATTTTTTATTTGGAGGTAAATATGAAAATTGCTATACCCACAGAAACAAAAGTTCATGAGGGTCGAATTGCCCTAACACCTGATGCCGTTGCATCATTAGTACAAGCTGGTCACCAAGTTGCTGTTCAACATAATGGTGGTTTAAAAGCTGGATACACCACAGAAGAATATCTTAATGCTGGAGCTCTGATTTTAGGTATGGCTCGTGAAATTTATCAGTTTGGTGAATTGATTGTTAAAGTTAAAGAACCAGTTGGTCAAGAACTCGATCTATTACAAGCCAATCATACTCTTTTTAGTTACCTCCATCTCGCACCTGAACCTGCTCTTACACAAAGATTGTGTGATATTGGTTTAACAGCAATTGCATTTGAAACCGTTGAAGATGAACAAGGTCGTTTGCCCTTACTTGCACCCATGAGTGATGTTGCAGGACGATTAGCGGTTCAGGCTGCGAGTAACTTATTATTCCACCAGAATGGTGGTCGTGGACTACTATTGGGTGGATTACCTTGTGCTGAAAGAGGTAATGTAGTTATTATTGGTGCAGGAGTTGCAGGTATTAATGCTGCAAGGGTTGCTGCTGGAATGGGTGCAAATGTGACTGTATTTGATATCAATCGTGATAAGTTAGAATTGGCTCGTTCGATTGGACCTAACGTAACTGCCTTATATTCAACACAACAGGCTATCAATCAAGCAGTAGTTTATGCTGATATTGTTATTGGTGCTGTATTAATTACAGGTAAACGAGCACCCCATGTCGTATCGGCTGATGTCGTTTCAATAATGAAACCAGGTAGTATAATTGTTGATATCTCAGTTGATCAGGGTGGTTGTATTGAAACTACTAGACCAACAACTCATGCAGAGCCTACTTATGTACATGATGGTGTTGTTCACTATGCAGTTACCAATATGCCAGGTGCTGTCCCAAGAAGTTCAACTCAAGCATTATCTGCTGCAATTCTTCCATATGTTCATACACTAGCTAATGAACCAGAAAATACGAGTCTAACTAGTACACCTCGTGGATTCCTACCTTATCACTGGGTTCGTAAAAATAACGAACTTGCAAGAGGTTGCAATATCTATAAAGGTGAGTTAAGAATTAATTTTTAAGTTGACATCTTAGTCCAATATTTGTATATTAGTTATAAAATTGTACTAAGGAGAATAATAATGAAACAAACCGTATGGGTTGCTACTTGGTCTACTGAATCGAGTGATCGTGGTGTTGCAGGATATTGGTTAGAAGAACCAACCGACGAACAATTATGTGCATATTTCTATGACTACATGCCTGATGAATTTCACATAGATGAAGAAAATCCTGATAATTCTTATCGTTATGTATTTTGGGAACTTGAAGAGTTAGAACTTGTTACTAGTAAGGAAGAAATGCCTTACGTAGAAAGTATCTAAGGAGTGTCTATGAAAAAAGTAGCTGTTTTAGGTGCAGGAAATATAGGCTCATTAATTGCAACAATGTTAGCCGAATCAGGTGATTATGATGTCAAATTGATTAGTGAACAATTTTTACTATTACACCATGCTTCAAAAGTTACAAAAGTTCAGTTGAATATATCTGATTGGATTAATTTTGAAAAATACTTACAAGATAGTGAAACAGAAATTGTCATTTCTGCATTGCCTTATTCGTTAAATATTAACGTTGCTACAATCGCTGGTAAAAATGGTATTCATTATTTTGACTTAACAGAAGATGTTCGTGTTAAACAAGAAGTATTTGGGCTTGCACAAGCTTATGGATCAACGATTTTTATGCCTCAGTGTGGGTTAGCTCCAGGTTTCATTAACATCTTAGGTGCTCATTTAATGAGAAAGTTTGATGAAGTTCATACTGCAAAACTACGTGTTGGAGCACTTCCTCAAAATATTTCAAATGAATTAAAATATAACCTAACATGGTCCACCAATGGATTAGTAAATGAATATGGTAATCCATGTGAAGCTATTGTTAATGGTGCTTACGTTGATACACTTCGACCTTTAGAGGGATTAGAAAATACTATTCTTGATGGAATTGAGTATGAAGCATTTAATACATCTGGTGGACTAGGAACATTAGCAGATACTTTTGGTTCTAAAGTTAAAAACTTAAATTATAAGACATTACGTTATCCAGGTCATGCCGATCGAATTAAATTTTTGATGTTCGATATGGGTTTAAATGAAAAACGTGATGTTATGGAATCAATTTTAGAAGATGCAATTCCTAAAACAAATCAAGATGTTATTGTTATCTATTCTTCTGTATCTGGTATGATTGATGGTCAATTCCGTGAAGAATCTTGGTTCAAGAAAGTATACCCTGTAGAAATAGCTGGTCAAGAATGGACAGGTATTCAAGTCACAACTGCTGCTGGTGTATGTGCTGCAATGGATATGGTTGTGAATACAGATGCTGCTGGGTTCATTAAACAAGAAGATATTTTATTCAATAGTTTTCTAACCAATCGTTTTGGTTCTTATTATCAATAATGATTATCATAAACATGCAGGGGTTGAATTGCTTTGATAAAGCATTTATTCGACTCCTGCTTGACCGTGCTGTTCAATATGATCAGAAAATTCAAGGGTTAGATGAAGCTCAACAATTATTGCTTGTCCGTATGTTCAGACATGGCTATCATTACTTATTTGAGCCTTGTGAAAAAGCTACCCGATTATTTAAGTTACGTTATGAACTATAATACAATTGATCAAATTTTAATGAGAAAAGTTCTCGAAGCTGTGGATGGAGATGGTGCCATTCATGGTTTAAGTGAAAAGATGCAATGTCGATTAGTTAGGATTGAAAAGGACGCTTTACATCTTATTCACAATCCTTGTGAAGCAGCCATTCGTTTAGATACTCTTCTTCGAAAGTTGTAATCCATTTTTAAAGTGGGTAAAATTGTTTGTATCTGATTATGAGGAATGAACAATGCAAAATGAGAAGTTATATGCGTTTCTTGACAAACTCGCTGATTTAAAAGATCGAATAAAGGAAAAACTTTCATCCTTTAAATTCCATCTTCCAAAATTCTCTCGCAAACCTAAACCCACTATTTCGAAAGCAGAAATGGATGACGTAGTGAATTCAAATACGAAAAAAAGTTCTCGTGTAAAACGATTATTGGTGTGGTGTACACGATCATTAATTGGTGGTGCAATTGTAATGCCATTTATACTCTTAACAATGTTAGGTTTATATTGGAGTCAAGAACCAGATATGTTTGATGTTTCTAAACAAAAACATGAAGTTCCTGGTCAGGTATTTACAGGTACACTAATTAAAGTAGCTGAAACATTACTTGATAAACCAGGTGGTTACATGAGCAATGATAAAATTCCACCTAGTAATTTATTTGGTTTTTATAAGATTTGTGACAACATCCCAAGTTGGGAGTTTGGTGCACTAACAATGGTTCGTGATACATCAAGAACATTACGAAATGATTTTAGTCGTTCACAGTCACAATCCGTTGAAAATCCTTTTATTGCTAAAGCTGAACCACTATTTCACTTTAATAACAATTCTTGGTTATTTCCAAGAACTGAAGGTGAATATAGAGATGGTATAAACTTGATGAAGAATTACTTGGAAGAACTTGGTGATCCACAGAAACGAGATTCTCAGTTCTATACAAGAGCAGACAATTTAGAGGAATTGTTGAAAGTTGTTGAAAAACGATTAGGTGGATTAATTCAACGATTAAATGCTAGTGTTAAAGAAGTACGTGTCAATACAGATTTATCTGGTGATCCTGAGGCTCAACAATCAACTCCAACTCATGAAGTCGTGATTGCAAAAACTCCTTGGTTAGAAATTGACAATGTGTTTTATGAATCGAGAGGATATGTTTGGGCATTGTTACACATCTTAAAAGCTGTTGAAATTGATTTTAACGATGTACTAATGAAGAAGAATGCAAAGGTAGAGTTACAACAAGTAATTCGTTTACTGGAAGAATCTTTGTCGGAAGTATCAAGTCCTATGATTCTGAATGGTTCTCCAATGGGTTGGGTGCCAAATTATTCACGTAGTATGGTGAGTTATATCTCTCCTGCTAACTCTGCAATTATTGATTTACGGAATTTGTTGAACAATGGCTAAGCGTTTTTTTGTAATAACAAAATGGTCGAGATATTCATCTTTTCATAATATTAAGCTAATAGGAGGAACTGGTTATTTCGCAGAACGTAGAATTTCTCTACGAACTTTTAGAGAAAGAATATGGAACCTTATTCAAGTTCATAAAGAAGAGGGAACTCCATTAGGAATTAAATTTAAAAGTTGGAGACGTGCAAACAATCGTTTATTCGAGAAAAAACGGTAGATTAATTGTTGACCTTAAATAGGTTTGCATATATAGTATATGAAACATCAGAGGAGAATTAATACGTTGTAAACAAGCTGTTCCGATATGGTAAGTTGAATCGCATTTATCAACACATAGAGGAGATTTGTTATGTTTTACGGTGATTTTAATTCAGCTGATGATGTTTTTAATAACTTCAATGTTTCTGTTCAGGAACAGCAAGGAGTAAACATATTATTTGCTTGGTATGGATATGGAGATTACGATGGTTCAGCATTCGTGTTGTTCACTCGTGATAACAAATTATATGAAGTAAATGGAGGTCACTGCTCTTGCATGGGATTGGAAGACCAATGGGAACCGGAGGAAACTTCGGTAGAGGCTTTACGTTTTCGAGTTGAAAAAGGACATTTGGGTAAGGAAACTTACTATCATGATGGAATATGGGACGAGGATTTGTTAAAGTGTTTGAAGTTATTTGAGTCTGGAAAATGGAAATTATGGATATTATAAGGCCGATCCGTCTTCGGACGGATCTTCTTGCCCCTATAGTTTAATGGTAAAACAGTAGATTTGTAATCTTCTGATCTTGGTTCGATTCCGAGTAGGGGCTCCAAAGTGAATAGACGAAGCACATAGTGAGGTTAAGCGTGGTAGAGGTTGGAGGGGCACGAAAGGCTGACGTGTGATAAGTGTAGGGTGGTACCTATATTCACTTTCTTCTTTAGAGGATTTTATGAAATATAATTTCACTAATCATCTTCGAGAACGTTTTCAAGAACGTTTTCCATATAAGATACAAGATAACAATGTAAACAAAGCAATTGCTATCGAATTTTATCAAAAGTCATCTCCCAATCGCTCCATATTTAATAACACAGCATTAATGGCTGAAATGTATAGGAAATATGGATATGATAGAAAAATGGAGTTCTTTACTTCTCCTGATGTTGTATTTGTTTGTATTGATGATACGATCGTTACTGTGTATGATCGTATGACAAGTGTATTCGCACAAAATTTATCTCGATTTCAAAAATAATGTTTGATAGAATAAAGCAATTTTTCAAAAAGGAACCAGAACCTGAAATTCAGCTTGAATTACCAGAGCAATCAATTCCTTCCGAACAGCCAAAACAAAGAGGTTATATGAACAGCAAAATTAATCACCATATTTTTTCAAGTATGGAGGAACTTAACACTTGGGTTGAAACAGCAGTTGAAACAAGCCAATTTTGTAGTATTATCAATATACAGTTTGTTCCAATTGGTGTTGGTGGTCATGAAGAATTCCACCTTTTCATAATTCACGATTAATGAATAAACGTTTTAATGTTATTTGGTGCTTACTTTTCCATCGTAAAAAATGGACTAAAGATGTCTATGGTTCTACTTGGACCAACATGACAATAGCAAAGTGTCCCAAATGTGATTGTAAACATGTTGTACATTGGGCATGGTGGCAAAGACCTTAGGAGGAAAAATATGTCTTGGAAAAACCAACCAATATCTGAAAAGCAAATTCATACTTTGCGAGAAACATTTGAATATACTGGTGAATTACCAAAAACAAAAGGTGAAGCTAGTCTATTAATTCAACAAATTTATCAAGCGAATGCTGAAGTTTGGGCACATAGTTTTGCTGGTAATTATAATAATGATTACGACTATGAAAACGAATGGGAATTAGATCAGTATTTTGAAATTGATGGGTGGTGAGTTGACATTTCTATAAAAATAATACATGCTTTAAGTTGATTAATTAACTGGAGCACCAACATGAAAAAATTACTTTTTCTTCTTCCCCTTCTTTTGGGCTTAGCAGGTCCTGTCCTTGCTGACACCACATTTGCAGAACATCTTGTTGTATTACAAGTTTCTGAAGTAAATGCCCAACCCAAAGTTCTCAATGTAGCAAACAATCTGTTGAAGCATTATGGTCAAGATAAAATTGACATTCAGGTTGTTGCCTTTGGTCCTGGTGGTCAACTTCTACTAAATAAAAGTAAACTCTCAAAACGAGTTTCAGGGTTAGCAGAGCGTGGAGTTACTTTCGCACTTTGCACAAACACGTTAAAGAAGATGACAAAAAAGGCTGGTCATGCACCTAAACTTAATCCACATGCAATAACCCCATCACCTGGAGTTGTTCGCATTTTGGACTTAGTCAGTAAGGGGTATGTCCTTGTAAAACCATAATGGTTGTAAAAATAATCAAATTAAAATCCAGCAAATATTCTGACAAAGGTATAATCGTTTGTCAGGATGATGCTGGATTTCTTTTTTTCCCACCTAAAAAAGCACAAGAGATTGGGCTAACCCCACAAGAAAACACATTTTGTTCTGTTGATGAATTGAATTTATTGTTTGATGATACCTTTATAGTAATTGAGGAATCAAACAATGGCACAGACCCAACATGAATCTGAAACCCGTATAGTGTTATACATCTGTATAACTGTATTGTTAATTGTTGTTGGTATGGTTAGTTGTACTATGCACAGCAACACATATGACCCCCAACGAGAAGCTCAAGAAACCCTTCAAACAAAAGCTGAATCAGAAGCTACAATACGTAAAACAGAAGCAGAATCAAAAGCTGCAATTGTTACTGCACAAGCAAATGCAGAACTGGAAAAGAATAAGGTTACCTTAATGGAAAATCTTATAGCAAAAGGGGCTTCACCGATTGAAGCAAGATGTGCAATTTTTGGGTGGGATCGTGATACCGATTCAGTATGTTTAGCTGTAGTTAAACCTGATGCAGTTGTAGAAACTGAAAAGAAAAAATCAGGTGCAACATTGTGTCTTGGGCAGGGGTGTGACTAATGAAATTTACTGCAACACACTATACAATTATTATTTGTACACTAATCGTTTCTTGGTTTGTATACTGCATATTCGATGCTCAATACGATCCTCAACGTGAAGTTCAAGAAACTACTCGATACATTAAACAAAAAGATATTGAACACGTTGATTATATTAAACGACTTGAAAAAGAGGAAAAAAATCGTCAGCTACAAGCAGAAGAAACCAAAATAAAATTAGAACAAATTAACCAACTAGTGGCAAAAGGATTTACCCCATTTGCTGCAAGATGCGCAGTATATGGATATACCACTAAGCACGATCTAACCTTTTGTATGAAGGCAAACAAGAAAGATGTTCAGCCCGAGTAAAAAAATAATTTGGTTATGTCCTCATTGTAGAAGTCCACACATAACCAAAAAGAAAATCGAAGATTTTATATTTGGTGATACCTGGGTAGCATGTGAATGTAATAGCTGTCACCACCGACATGATTGGACTTCTCGAATCAAAGTAAGTGTGCAAAAATACAATAAACACTCTGATCTTGCAGAGAAGTTGATTAAAACTGATAAGTGGGGTATTCACTACTTACATAACCCAACCGAACGACAAATGAAAATTCATAGACTGAGGTGGCAATTATGAGTCGTAATTTTAAACTGAATGTAGTATCTTCTATATTATCATTTACTGGATATAGTATTATATGGTACATATATGGAACTACAACATTATTGTGTATGTTAGCGCTTGGACTTTCCATGTTGCTACAAATAAAGAAATATACTGGTAAATGATAAATAGAATTGACAGATAGACTGTCAACACATCAAACATGAGGAGGAACTCATCATGCAAACACTAGAAACAATGCAAAATCTTATCAAAGATGTTACATTTAACGATTGGAATTACCACATTAAGTTAGATGGAACTCGTCCTTACCTACAAATCAAATTCATGGCTCCTTGCAATATGACAGGTGTTATGGAAGAACAATCGAGTCGTAAGTGGTTGTTAAGTTTTCATATGACTGATGATGAAATTATTTCAACAGCCTTGAAAGCTACGTTAACTGCAGTGGAGCATGAGACTCGCGAACAGTTTAAGTGGAGAAAACAACCAATTTATCGTCCTCATTATAGCATTTATGAATTACATGCTTTGAGTGAAAAAGGTGCAACAACAAAACGAGATCCACAAGAAAATAGTTCTTGGGAAGGTTGTGTTGATCGTCAATCAGGAGCATTTGAAGATTGGGAAATTCTTGAAAGTATTCAAGAAAAATACTATTGATCCAAATTATAATTTATAGTACCCTATAGCTGGAAATCTATAATTTGGAGAAACGTATCATGTCACAAAAATCCTACAAATTCAAAAATGTACACATCGTTGGTTGGACAGTTTATTGTTTATATGAAGTTTTCCAATTAAATGAGTATACAAATGAGTGGGAATCTATTGGAGTAAAATCTGAAGTAGTTTGTTTAAAAGATATCGTTCCAAAAATAGAACCAGCATATGTACCACCTCAAGAGGAGGACTAACAATGAAAACTCTAGTTCTTGCACACTACTATACTGTACCTGAAGTACAAAAGATGGCCGATTATGTAGGCGATAGTCTCGATCTAGCTATGCATGCTGCCAGGGAAAAACCAGATCGAATTGTTTTTGCAGGTGTTCGATTTATGGCTGAAACTGCAAAAATTCTTTTACCTAACACAGAAGTAATTCTTCCACACAAAGACTCGACTTGTTCGTTAGTAGAGCAAACCAATATTAAAGAATTAGCCTCGTGGTTAGATGATTGTTGGTGGATTGCTGGAAAACCAACAACACACATTATGTACATCAACTCAAGTGCAGAAATGAAAACACTGGCAGATGTTGTTGTGACATCTCGCAACGTAGAAGAAATTTGCCAGCACTACCACAACAAAGGTCACAAAATTTTATTCTCACCTGATCGTAACATGGGTGCTTATTTGAAACATGAGCATCCTGATTGGGACATTGAATATTGGACAGCTGTTTGTGAAGTTCATGATCAATTTAAGGAAGAAGAAATTCTTCGAGCAATGAGTAGTTGGACTGATGGCAAAAAGTACTTACTTGCTCATCCTGAAAGTCCTTTACCAGTTTTAAAACGAGCTGATATGATTGGTTCTACAAGTAAAATGTTACAGTGGGTAAAAGATCATCCTTACAAACATTCCACTATCTTTGTTGCAACTGAAGATGGGTTATTGTATAATATGAAAGAGGCACGACCTGAGTTAGATATACGTTTAGCTCCAACCTACACAGGTTGTCAATGTAATTCGTGTCCTTACATGAAAAAGAATACACCTGAACTTGTTGAACAGGCTATTCGTGGAGAGGCTGGTGTTTCAATTAACTATCTAACTCAAGATGTTATGAAACAAGCCCATTTTCCAATCGCTCGAATGATGGAGTTTAATTGATGGATGAAGTTAATTCAAAAACCAGCTTATTTTCCTGGGTTGAAATTTTTATAGGTGCTATATTTGTGGGTGTAATATTAGTGGGTGCAATATTTTATATGGGTACGACTAATATGCATTCCATAACAACACCACAACTAGAATTAGTTGAACAGATGTTAGATAAAAATTGTCCCACCCCTGAATTAAAACAATTCGTAAAGGACCAACTTCAACCAAATGAAGTTTTTTCTGCTACAGATTTTTTAACATTCGAGCGTAAGTGCAACGAAGCAAAAACTGATTTACTAATCGAAAGGTTGAAAAACAAATAAAACATTTAGGAGAATCAAATGAATAAAAAGTGGCAAAAACAATTTCAAGGTTGGCTAAAAGGTGTTGTGGAAAATGCCAAAACATACAAAGGTCTTCCACAACAATACTTAGCAACTGCTCCAAAGGAAGTTGCAATTACGTCTATTAATCCAACTACAGAACGTGTAATTGGTGATGCTACCATTCGTACAGCAAACGTACATGACTATGCAACAATGAGGGATGAAGCTGTTTTAGCCCAAAAAGAATGGCAGAAAATTCCTGCACCAGTTCGTGGTGATTTTGTTCGTGAATTAGGTAATCGTTTTCGAGACTATAAAGAATATTTGGGTATGTTAATCTCAGTAGAGATGGGTAAGATATATCAAGAAGGTCTTGGTGAAGTACAAGAAATGATTGATATATGTGACTTTGCTGTTGGTCAATCTCGTATGCTTTATGGTAAAACAATGCATTCGGAAAGACCTGAACACAGAATGTATGAACAATGGCATCCTCTTGGTGTTGTTGGTTGTATAACTGCTTTTAATTTTCCAATGGCTGTTTGGGCTTGGAATGCTGCTATTTCTTTTATTTGTGGTAATGCAGTTATTTGGAAACCTTCAACAAAAACACCACTTTGTGCAATTGCAGTAGATTGGATTGTTCGTGACTTATTAGTTGAAATGGATCTTCCAATGATTAGTCATTTGTTTTTAGCACAAAGTAGAGTTGTTGCTGAAGTAATGTTAGGAGATAAACAAATCAACCTACTATCATTCACTGGTTCTTCCAAAGTTGGAAAACATGTTTCAGAAACAGTTGGAAAACGTATGGGAAAATACTTACTTGAATGTAGTGGTAATAATGCTGTAATTGTTACCGAACATGCTAACTTGGATCTTGCAATTCCTGCTATTGGGTTTGGTGCTGTTGGTACAGCAGGTCAAAGATGTACAAGTACAAGAAGAGTCTTTGTACATAGAAGCAAAGTTGAAACTGTTAAAACTCGATTAGTTCGAATGTATGGGCATGTTAAGATTGGTGATCCAACTAATGAAGATACTTTAATGGGTCCGTTGATAGATAAAGATGCTGTTAGTACTTTTGAAAAGAAAATTGTTGAGATTCAACAAGCTCCAGATACAGAAATATTAATTGGTGGAAATACACGAAAGAGTGATGGAAACTTTGTTGAACCAACTATTGTATATGCATCACAACAAACAGACCTTATCAAAGATGAAGTCTTTGCTCCTATTGTTTACATTATACCTTTCAATCGTTTAGAAGAAGCAATTGAGATGCAAAATGACGTTAGTCAAGGTCTATCATCTTCTATCTTTACTGACAATGTTCAAGAAGCTGAACAGTTTTTGGCTGCTTGGGGAAGTGATTGTGGAATAGCAAATGTAAACATTGGTACTTCTGGTGCAGAAATTGGGGGTGCTTTTGGTGGTGAAAAAGAAACTGGTGGTGGTCGTGAGTCTGGATCAGATGCTTGGAAGCAATACGTGAGACGACAAACAAACACTATTAATTATGGTAAAGATTTACCATTAGCCCAAGGTATAAAATTTAAGATATGAAACCAACAGTTTACCCAATTTCACTTATTGAAGCAAATGGTGTACATCGAATTCTTCGAGCCAAGGGCTTGTGGAACGACGAATTTAATTGGGCAACATATGGTGATGAATATGATAAACATAAACGTCGAAAAGTTATTAAATTTTTAGAAAATCTTCAAGATGAAGAATTAATGGAAGAGTTGGTTTGTCTACATAAAGGTGTATATGACTGTCTTCCAAATCCTTCTGAACGTGTTACAAAGTATTATAAATTACGGTGGAAATTGTGAAAGTTTATACATTACCAAAACCAACACCTGTTGAAATGACAGTAAACGATGCAAAGGAAATTGCAATATTATTAGTTCAGCGAGGATATTGGACAAAGCAAGAACTGAAACAACAAGATCATCAACATTCTCGTGATGCAAAGAGGAACGTAATTCGTTGGCTTCAAAGATTAACTGATGAAGATATTCAAGAAGAATTAGTCCCTCTGCATAAAACCATTTATGAATGTTTCTTGTATCCAAGCCCAAGAGCAACTAAATGTTATAATTTACGTTGGAAATTATGAAAAGAAAACAACCATATTGGGTTTATGCTGAAAGAAATTTTGACCACACTCTTGGTGGACGATATATTTTTGAGACAAAATTATGTCCTAAATGCTGGGCTGTTAATGGTAGTGGAATTTGTGGCAACTGTGGATCAAAAATGGAAGGCATAAATGTTCGTGCAAGACCTCCTAAAAAATATGCTCCAAAAAAGAAATGGGAACAATTCTTTCAGTTATTCTATCCTAGTATTTTGAAAAACAAAAATTGGTGGAAAGATAGGTTGAACAAAAAACATAAATCCTAGATAATATATTGGTTATGTTTAAGAGTACTGGAAAAATTATCTACGACCCATATCGTGGAAACATGAACAAACGTACTGATTGGTGGTGTGTTGTTAATGTTGATCGTGAGATTACACGATATTATCGGTGGTGGGTTAAAAACCGTTATTGGATTGATTTGTGCCAACCTTCTTGGGATGCACACATCTCGGTTATACGTGGAGAAAAACCAAAACCAGAACTTATGCATTTGTGGAAGAAATACGACAAACAAATTGTAGAGTTTGAATACTCACATGAAGTCCGTCGTTCTGGTGATACAACTGGTTGGGATCGTCCAGATTGTTATTGGTTTGTAAATGTTTATTGTCCGCAACTGATTGAAATACGTAAGGAATTTGAACTTCCACACGATTGGAACCTTCACTTAACCATTGGAAGAACTTGGTCATAAATACCTCTAAACTGAGGTATTTTATGGCTTTTATTTTAGCAGTTCCAACATCATATTCACCAACCCCACCTGATGATACTTACTATCAGGCTGTACTAAATGACAGCCCAAATGCATACTATCGTTTCAGTGAAACATCAGGAACAGTTATGGCTGATTCGTCAGGTAATGGACAGGATGGAACTTACGTTAATTCTCCAAATCTAAATGTTTCGACTCTTCTACCAATAGATGCAGATTCGGCTATGGAGTTAACAACTGGGAATGATTATGCTACTTATCCAACTGCAGTAATTCCAGGTGGAGCAAATCCTTTTACGATAGAATGTTGGGTAAATTTGCCCACTAATATTACCACCGAAGCCTTCTCAGTTTTTATGGGATCTATTGGAACTGAACAAGCAGCCTTTATTGATTTTAGAAACAATGCTATACGGTTTGGTGGATATAGTAACGATATAGATTATGCTATAAGTTACGCAGGTCAAACATTACATGTTGTATACACTTATGATGGGTTTAATCGTAAAGGATATGTAAATGGTACTGAAGTTGTTGCAGATACTCTTAGTCTAAATGTAGGTACGTCAGGTATTATAGGTTATCATCCATACTACGGTCCAGGTAGTGGGAACGGTGATTTTAATGGCGTGATTGACGAAGTAGCAATTTATGATCATGTATTAGATCCAACACGAATTTCTTTACATTATACACTTGGAACTGCTGCTCCACCTATTTTTTGTTATACAGATACGATACTTCTATTAAGATCAAATACGTTTGATGGTGATACTACTTTTACAGATGATGGTATAGAAACTAACACATTAACCCCATCAGGAACAGTGCACCATTCAACTACCCAAGCAAAATTTGGGACATCATCTATACAGTGGACAGGTGGTGGATTTATTGCATTTACTAGTCCTTCTCTTGCTGTTGGAACTGGACCATTTACGATAGATTTCTGGATTTATCCTACAGGCTCGTTTGGAACTGGAGGAGTACTTTCTTCTGGTGTTATTAGTGGTCCTCTTGGATTTGAACTTCATACAAATGGATCAGCTATTAATTTTCATATTGGAAACAATACTGCTGGTGGAACTGGAGCTGGAGATCGTACTCCTCCATTGAATACTTGGACCCACTACGCATTTGTGCGAGATGATAGCCAACTGATTTATCTCTTTGAAAATGGTATTCAAGTGTTTGGTCCAACGACATATACAACTGGAGCATCGAGTACATCGATGTATGTGGGTTCAAGATATGCAGGTAATGCATCTTGGACACTAACAAATTGTTTTATTGACGAATTACGCATTAGTACTTTTGCACGTTGGACATCTGCTTTTACACCTCCAACAATAACTTGCACACCCTAGTTGACATTAATTTTATTTTAGGGTATCTTAAATGTAATATCTTTTTAGTGAGGTTTACATGAAAAAAGCAAATGGTTTTACACTTTTGGAGCTAATGACTATCGTTGCAGTTATTGGTATTTTAGCAACGATTGCATTGGCAACATATAGTCAATATCAGAATCGTGCAAAACTCGCTGAAGTTATTACAATTTCTTCAGTTGCAAAACAACACATTGTAGAATATTTTTCTTCAACAGGTGAACTTCCTGTCACCTTATCCGATATTAGTGTCGAGAATACTCCTACTACCTACATTGCTAATGTAGGTTTAGTTAATACACCTAACACAGTTAGTGTTGTTTATACGGTTCAGAAAATGGGTGTGGTAGGTGATTTCGCTTTAACAGGAACTATTCAAGGTTCAGAATTGTTGTGGAGTTGTGATTTATTTACTACAATACCACAACAAATGCTACCAAAGATTTGTAGATCGTAGGAGATATACATGGTCGATTTGCCAACAGAATTAGATATACGTTTACGAGAAATAGTTTGTTCAGGTTGCGAAATGCAACGTAGCATCGATAGACTATTGCTTGCAATTGAAATGGTGAAATTACACGAAGATATCGATGCAGTTCTTCCAACTCGAAAAGCCAAACGTTATGTGGAGCAATTTCGTGAATAAGTTCTTGATGATTTTTTGGATTGCTGTACTTTGTTTATTTTTTTATGAAATAGATAAAGCCACACAACACACTCCTAAAATGTCGGAACAAATTGAGTATATTCCTCTTGAAGAATATATCGAACAGAATGAACCACCCGAAAATAAGGTGATGGTCCTTCCACCTACCTTAATTGCACCAGCAGGATGTAATGCAAGGAGAATAGTAGACGTTAATGGTGTTACACCAGATCGTGTATTTTGTTACAATAAATGGATTGAAATACGACAACGAGAATTTAATGTCTTTTGTGAAGATGAAGATACTATGGTTCAAGCATATAAACACCCATCTTTAATTATGCAAATATTTGATCAATATGGTAATCCAATACAATGTCGTTCCGCTTGATTCTTTTCTATTTTCCATTGATAATAGCAAAATTGATTTTGAAAATTCGTCGTGATCGTTTTATACAGCAGTATAAAGCAAGTTCGGAATTGAATCGAAAAGTTTCACAAAGTACTCGTAATACTCTTCGTAGATTGGATTATGAATTGAAAAAGAAACTGTGGACAAAAAGGTAAAACTATGTTAACTCAACAAGAAATTGAATTATTGCATAAATTAGTTTCAGAAGAAATTGAAACCGAAAAAGCAGTTGCAAAAGACTTTCCTGAAGAAGTTGATTTGGACTATCAGGACGAATTAGTTGAATTACGAATTAAGTTAGCAGAACTTCACGTAGGAGTAATTCGTGGTTGAATTTATTACAGGAACTGTAACAAAAGAACGTCTAATACAATTTGTTAATGACGTGTATCATGCTGATTTATTTGAGTATGATGATAGCAAGTTAACACCCGAAATTTGTGAACAATTAGCCCTTATTATGGGCAGATGGAAAGATACGTTATTGAACATCTATGCTACTGATGGAGAGGAAGATGTTGATTCCATGGAAATTTTAATGGATGAAATCGATACTTTATTAAAACCAATCATTGAGGAAGACTAATGGGTTATTATACAGATTTTAAATTAGTGATCAATTCTGATGAAGATCAAGATATTGATCACCATGAAGCAATTTCAGAATTGTATAATGAAGGGTACTACATTTGGGATGAAGGACTTAAGTGGTATGATTGGGAAGAAAATATGCGTGAATATTCACAGAAGTATCCACACATCTTATTTTCATTGTATGGAAATGGTGAAGAAAATGGAGATATTTGGGTCGCATACATACTGAATGGTAAAGTACAATATGAGGAACTTCCAAAAACCTTTCCACCTTTTGATGAATCAAAGTTAAAATAACCGTTGACCCTCCACCCTTAATATCAGATAATAAACTCTGATATAAACATTCTATGGAGTTTCTTAAATGAAATTACACACCACAGAAACTAAACTTGAACGTGAAGGTGTTAATACTGAATCAACTTTCACAATTAAAACTACAGCAAAAGCATTTGATATTTTATCAAGTGGTCTTTATTCGGATAAAATACTTGCTGTAATTCGTGAGTTATCAGCAAATGCTAAAGATGCTCATGTACAGGCTGGAAGAGGTGATGTTCCTTTTGAAGTTCATATTCCTACAGTAATGGAGCCCTTCTTTTCTGTAAAGGATTATGGAGTCAGTATGACTGATGAACAAATCATGACGTTATACACCACTTATTTCGATTCCACCAAAACAGAATCCAATGACTTTATTGGAGCGTTGGGGTTAGGATCAAAGAGTCCTTTCAGTTATACAAAATCCTTCACGGTTACAGCTTGTAAGGATGGAGTAAAAAGAGTTTACACAATGTTCATCAACGAACATGGTGTTCCTTCTGTTGCAAAAACTTTCGAAAGTGATTTTGATGAAAGTATTCAAGATGGGTTGGAAGTTAAAATTGCTGTTTTAAGAGAGGACTTCCACCGTTTTTCAGATCGTGCTGAATCTGCACTTCAATATTATAATCCTTTACCACTTATGACAGGTGGTTCTATATATTTGAAGGAACCAAACTATAAAATGGAAGGTAATGGTTGGGCAATTCTTGACAAGAATTCTTGGCACAAAGAATATATTGCCATTCAAGGTAATGTACCTTATCCACTTGATATCTATCAGATTCGTGATAAAATGTCCGATAAAGCAAAACGTATAATTGAAGAAATGTCTTTGGTTATGCATTTTGAAATTGGTGAATTGGAAGTAGCAGCCAATCGTGAAGCATTGCAGTACGACGATCGCACAATTCGTAATATCGAAAAAAGATTCGAACAAATTGCTGATGATGTTCAGGCTTTGATTGAATCGAAAATAACCACACAAAAAACTCGTTGGGACTTTTATTTGATGATGAACAAACTTTCACTCGAAATGTTTCGTAGTGAAAGTAAAATTTCTGAACTGTTCCGTACATCATCTTGTTCTTCTGCTAGTAGTCAAAATAACATAGTACCTATTAGCACCAATAAACGTTTCAATGATTATGTAAATAATCGTAGATCATTTAATTTTCGGACTAGTGGAGGTCTAGAATTTCCAAATATTTCTTTGTATGTGTATGCTGATGACCGTAGTAAACGTGCTGAAATGCACATGTCAGTTTCTCCACATGCTCGATATATTGTATTAGAGAATGATATGAAAGTTGGTGGTGTTCGTCGTATTCAACACTACTTAAGCAAGAATGACAAACAAGCTTTGACTATTCGTTGCAAGAACTTGGATGGATCTGATCAAAAAGAAATGAAAAAGTTCATTCGTGCTATTGGTTCACCAAAGGTTGTTAAAGTCAGTACTTTACCGAAACCTCCTATGGAACCAAAGAAAGGTACACGTGTGGATAGCATTTATGTTCTTGAAGATAGATCATATGGATCATATGGTTACAAGAGACGTGCAGTGTGGAATCGACTAATATTGGATTCTGACAGATTAGCAAATGGTGGTGTTTATCTTGAAAAGGATGGTCGTACATTTCTTGGTAACGATGATAAACACTATGATCCACAAGCTCAATTAGTAGGTAATGAAAATTTACTATTCAGAGTTTTGGAACAACATTATCCAGACCTTGTTGACCTAGAACTACCACGTTTTATTTTTGGTGCAACAAAAAATGTAGTTAAGAAATTAAAGAATGAGCCTAATTGGTTTGATTTGATGGATATTGTTAAGCCACTTGTTGATGGATTACATAAACGATTTTTGGCTCAGGAAAATTATCATCATGTAATTGCTGAGTTTAGACCTTTACGTTTGATTGAAAAATCAGCAGTTCGTCAACGAATTCTTGATACATTAAACCCAGGACTACTACGTGATACGTTTGAATCTACTGGCAAAATGTACGATACAAATAACGTTGATGATGTGTGGAATCTCAAGTATACTCTAGAGGCTCTTGGGTTCAGATTTGATTTGGATCCAAAATCTCTTATTACTGAACAAGAGATTGAAGAACGTTATCCAATGTTGAAGTTTGTTGATTCATATCAATTTGAATGCAACTTCGACACAATTGCTACTTATATTAACCTAATCGATAAAGTTGAGGAGACTAACGATGCCAAGCATGATTAAGGCTGATGACTATATTACCATTACAATGGATGATGGTGATTCTTTTACTGTTACGAGAGACCAGAAGTGTTTTGTATCAGTTTTGGATGCTGTGAAACGACGTGATTTTGCGGCTGCAAGGGAACTCTCTGATCCACGTGCTCTTTTGAACAAGAGTGTAGAAGGTCAGTCAAATGTTGAAATCGTAAAGGGTGAAGTCCTTTACAAAGGTATTCCAATGCATAATACGTTGACAGAACGTATGGTTGAGATGTTGGAGCAAGGTTTGCAGGTTGAACCAATGATTATTTTCTTGGATAACCTAATGCAAAATCCAAGTCATCGTGCTGTGAATGAACTGTATGGTTTCTTGGAATATGGAAAACTTCCAATTACTGACGATGGTCATTTCTTAGCTTACAAACGTATTAAATCTGATTGGACAGATTGTTACACTGGTACAATCAACAATCGTGTTGGTCAAGAAGTTCATATGGAACGAAATGAAGTGGATGATAATTGTAATCATACTTGCTCTGCTGGTCTCCATTTTTGTTCTCGTGAATATGTGGATCAGTTTTGGGGTGAACGTGTAGTAATGATTAAGATCCATCCAAAAGATGTTGTCTCCATACCTACTGATTACAACAATACGAAAGGTCGTTGCTGTGCATACACAGTTTTGGCTGAAATCAAGCCCGAAACTGCAATCGAAGGTGCTTATCAAGACACTACTTCATTGAAGGATTTGTTGGGTGGCGTTAAGCAAGTATCTTTTGATACACGAGCAAAAGCCCGTCACTTCTGCAATGAACATGAAGAGTTCAAATTTGTAGATAATGGTATCAAGTCAGTGAATCGCTGGGGTGCTATTAAACGTGACGAGGAAGAATAATGGTTGTTCCATTACCTACCCCTTTACTCGAAGTTGGTCAGAAGGTCGTTGTGCTTAGCAAACGACCTTCTGATGAAGATGTTGAATATCATGGTGTTATCGATAAAATCGTTGGTACCTTGAAGGAAGGTGAACAATCTTGGTACAGAGTACAATGTTACTCTGTGTACACAGATGGAGTCTTGGAGGAAATTGACGCATTTGTTGTAGTTAGTTGTCAATTTGATCATGGTCCTGATTGTCAGATATTCACAGATGATGATTATTTTGTGGAAGGTGACGATTACCTGTTGTCTGAGACTAACGAAATGGTTGATAATTTTATTATGAACGTGAAAAACGTAGTAATGAGATTATTTGTATGAATGTTATTTGCAAACTAAAATCTGTAAATCCTTATCTACCAAATACACCTATTCGTGTAAATGCTCCTTCTATTGTGGAAGGAGCAACACTTCGTTTAGTGTATAAAGAAGGTGGAATGAAGGAATGTATTGTAGTTTGTGACAAAGAAGGTAACATTGTAAATAAGACATTAATCGAATTTGTTACTGGAAAAAGTAACCTAAAAACAGCTGATAATAATCCATTTAATGTGGACAATAATAATTTGGTGCTAAAATGAGTGTATGGGACGAATTGAGTAGTAAGGCGTTCATCAATTTAACTGAGGATGAACAATGGGATACATTCGAAAGAATGTTACAACAACACGATAAGAATTTTGCTTTGGATGAACCTGTAGAATGGGGTTGTGGACATCATCGTCAACAAATTATCCAATATGCTATAGAACTGTTGCAAGAAATTGATTCTAATCGTGTACAAGCATTATTGGATCAATATTAATGGCAAAAACCACTCCAATCAAAGATGTAGATAATGGTACTTTGTTTAAACGTCAAGTTAATGCAAAGACTACATTCTTGATGCTTGAAGGAATGGAGTGGGATGGTGGATATGCTGCTACAGGGTATCAAGCAGTTAACCTTACAACATTTACTGTAGCAAAAATTCCTTTAAATGCTCGTGTAATAGTAATAGGTAAATATGAATGAAATCAATCGTTTTATATCTAAAAGCAGTCCTTCCAAAAACACTTGACACAAAAGATCGTGCTCAAATCACTAATTTGTTGAATCATGCTCAAGTAAATTATGAAGGAGCTGATCAGGAACTCCAGTTCATATGTTCAGACATTTTCGAAGATAGTCCTTCAGAACATATGCAAATTGTTCTAAACTGGGTCGAATTGTTACTTCGTGACGAATCAGTAATTCATGATATGCATCGGTTGGGACTTGTATGACACGTACAGAATTGTGGATTATTTACACACAAAGAAATCCTCACTGGAAAGAAGATGGTGCAAACCTAACAGCAAATGGTCTCCAAAAACTTTTTGAACAAGTTTGGAAACATGCTTATGAGGAAGGACGCAAAGCTGGTGTAACTGAAGGTATGCATATGATGTCCGAACTCCAAAAGAATGGCTATGGTGAGAAAGATTATGGAGATTTTGCTGATGTCTTTAAAGACATTTTTAGAAAATGATAAAGAAGTCCAAGAGTTTTTTGGGGAGATTATTTTTCCATTTGCTTGGTTAATTATCTTAATTGGCTCAATCCTGTTGGCTTTCGTAGGAATTTAGGCTTTAATATTGCTCTAGAATAAATAAAATTATAACTACTAAGAGCAACTGAAATGTGTCGAATTTATTCAGACTTTATGTTAGCTTTCACGCCTGATGAAGCGTGGGGACATTGTACGAGCTGTGGAATTTGGTCGTACACTCTACGTGGAAATAAAGAATCCAAAATCCGTCTTTGTTCACATTGTTTTCAAGAACAAATGCATCCATACAACTTATCGTTAATTGAGAAAGAAAGAGAACGAGTTCGTCTTGCTTCCACTACTGTTACACAACGTTGGTATGGTTGGGTTGAAGATGTGAAAGGTAATACCTTTACAGCCCAAACAATTGATCCTTTACAACCAAACGATATTAAAATACAAGAAGTTTATACGTACATTGCTGTACCACAATCCCAACACGAATTAATACAAAAGGGTGTGTATTTTGTGTGGAATGTTTTTGCTGACAAACATAATTCGTTTAAGTTTGCTAATTTGGAACAAGAAAAGCCTGTTCCAAAGGAGGAACAGGCTCAACTGTTTTGTAGGGCTGTTGGATACTGTTAAACTTTCCACTTGATTTTGTGGAGTCTTTTCATCTTATCTGTTGGATGATGAAGTCTTTGTAGAACTTTATCGTGCTGTGCAATCAAAGAACAGATCAAAACATCGTCATGAATCAACATGTTTAGCAAACGTTCCACCCAACGAATATATTCATCAGTCTCTCCACCTTGAATTTTAGGTGGTTGAGGTGTGGTATCTTTTTGCACATTTCCACGTTTATTCATTTCAATCACCAACAGTTCATAAATTGCTTTAGCGTTTATGTAACGTGCTGAAAATATTGAAGCCATTTTTTGTTTCCTATGAATAAGTAGAGTTGTTATAATAACCTAATTACAGATCAAAATCAACAGGTTGACTTTCATTATAAAAGATAGGATCATACTTTTCATGAATATTGAATTAAAGAATGACATTTCAACTCGAAATTTGTGGCAAAAATTAACAAGTTACGAAGATCGAGGACATCAAGGTTCCATTAATGTAAAGATTGATGGAAAAACTTGTAAATTAGATTATTATCAATGGATGTCACTAAACCTTTCTTTATTTGAATTTTTTCTCTGTACAGACCTGAATTTAAGACAAAAAACTACTAACCACTAATAAATACACGTATGGACTTAATACGTGAAATCAATCAAAGACTACGTGACGAAATTGCAGTGTTCGAAGAACTTGAACGCTTGTACTCAGATATTACCATTCTTACAGAAGAACGCTATGAAGGTGGATTAGATTGGGAAGCTCCTGCTAATAAACCTGATTTGGGAGCAATTCGACAATCTGTTCAGTCGACTGGTGATGCTGAGAAACGACGTCGTCAACAGCAAGGTGCACCTGCTCAAGGTGATATTGTTCGTGCTGTTATTAATGGAAAACCAGCTCTTGGAAAAATTGTTTCCATGCAGAATGGTGAAATAATGATTGACTTCCCATCTATTGGAAAACGTCGTAAAGTTTCAGCAGAAGCATTAAAATTAACTGATGTTAATAGAGCAATGACAAAAATCAAATCAGCTGATTTGGAGCCTGCAAAACGTGATGCTTTGTTACAGCAATATCAAAAAATTGCTAAAATTGTTGGTTCTCGTGGAGCAAAATTGTTTGCCATGACAGAAACTCCAACACTTGGTTTATAAAAACTGTTGACCCTCCTTTTTTAATATCATATAATATTTCTTAAATCTTAGGAGGTATTATGAAACTTTTTCCTGTAATAACGATTGTCGTTGTATCCTTTGTTACAACAATTGCTATTCATACATTCAGTGATGTTTATCGAACTGAGCGTTCCAACAGAACAAGTCCTGCAACGGCCGAACAACTTGGTCACATTAAGGAAATGTTAAATCAAGAAGTATTTCTTGCTTCATTTGTACATCGTGTACGTACTGATGATGGAATGATATCAAAAAGCGATTATCGTGAAATTAAATTTGAAATGGCTCGTTTGTCAGTCATTCCTGCATCTGAAAAATTGGCTGCTTGGAATCACGACGAATTAAATCGAGGATAAATTATGTTTGCATTCTTTATGCTTTTCCTTACATTCTTTGGTCTTGGAATTATTGATTATTTCTTACATGACGTAATTGGAAAACTTGCCAAGAACATTCGAGAAGGTAGTGGTAATGAAGTTGAACGTTATGTTCATAAGCGTTTAGTTTGGCTTTTTCGTACAACAACTGTTGTTTATGTGCTTGTTGCATTTGCAATGTTAAATTTGAAGGTCTGTTAATGCAACCAATCGTTTATCTACAATCTGAAGTTGATCCTTACTATTCAGTTAAGATTATTCTTCACGAAAAAATTGGTCGTTATCAGTTTAGTGATTGGGCATATTTCTATCACGAAACTGGTAATGAACAAAATGCTTTCTCTGGATTGGAATTACCACCAACGGTATTTGCAGAAATGAAACCAAAAGTAACAAAAGTGTTACATGATCAAAGTGTTAAAATTGGAATGAACAAAATAAAGGATCGATAATGGTTAACATTTGTAAACAATGTGAATGTTCTTTTCTTGGAGCCAGTTTTATTCCAGTTCGTAAAGAAGGTTTTTGTAGTACTATCTGTAAAAGTGATTTCAATTCCACAAAAGAAATTACTCCAGAACAAACTCGTCAAAAATTATTGAGTTCATTCAACAAAAGAACATCAACATGTTAAAATTTATTTGGAATTTGAATACTAAATTTAATTCATGGTTTGATAAACAACCAGAACCAAACAGAATGCTTATTTTTGTAGGCATATTTGGTGTGTGGAGTTTGTTTAATGCAATATTTGCTGTAACCAATTGTGACATTTTATTTGGAATTTCCTTTCTTTGTCTGCTGTTAATGGGGATTGGAAGAATTCATTATGTGGAAAAAGCTGTTGACCCTGACGAATAATTGTTAGATAATATTTCTAACAATTGAGGAAAACATGAACAAAATTCAAATTTACACAAATATTTTATATAAAAAACTTATTGTGTATCCAATTATTGAAATAGTTCTAATTTATCTCAAAATCCAAATTTGGAGAGAACAGAATGAACTTTAATGAATACAGATACTTGTACCCACCACGTCCTGATAAGAAGATTGCACCACCAATGCTTTCATTTCAGGAAAAAAGAGGTTGGGTTGCACAGGTTAAAAAGAATGGAACCTGTACTGTTCTCTATGTAACTCCCGAAAAAGAAATTATTACCAAAACTCGTCACGATTCTGACCATAAAATGTGGAAAGATACTGAATCGAAAGCAGTTGAATACTTCAAAACTCTACCTGGAAATGGTTGGTATGTGTTTGCTTGTGAACTAATGCACAACAAAACCAAACACATTCAAGATACTTTGTATGTTTTTGATATTATGGTTGCTGATGGTGAGTCCTTGACTGGTATGACATTTGCTGAACGTCAAGAAATTATTATGAAATTGTTTGGTGTTGACGAAAACACTGAAGTAAACGATACTCATAGTCACTATGTAATTAATCCACGAGTTTGGGTAGCAAAGTTAATTCATGGCGATTTTAAAAAGGAAATGGCTATTATTCAGGAACGTTCTGAACATCTTACAGATGATATGAGTTTGGAAGATGAAGGTCTTGTCCTTAAGAATCCAAAAGCAAGTCTTAATTTTTGTAGTCAAAAAGGTAATAGTTCGTGGATGGTGAAGTGTCGAGTTGGACACAAAAACTATACTTTTTGAGGTAACCATATGGCCGAAGTAGGAACATTCACATTATCAGCAAGTCAGATTTGTCACGTTCTTAGAACGAACTTAGAACGTAAGGATTTAACTGCTGAGGAGTTTCGGACACTTGCAAAAGATGTTCTTGATAACTCATATTACAAATATCAATTTCGTCATGCAAGAAATCCAAACCCAGAAATGGTTCGATGTCAAATTCCGTTAAAAGACAAATAGGTGCAAATACATGTCTATGCCAAAAATGAATAAAGCAAAACTGCAACGTCTGATACCTGAAGCTACTCAAAAACTTCAGGCACGTCTTGAAAAGGACGCTGCAAATTCAATGAGTAATCCGAATCGTATTACTAAAAAGAAATACAGCTGGTCTGGGAAGGACTATAAAGTTGATCCTGTCGATGTTTTTATGATCACGAAATCAGGTTCGGTTCGTAAGGATGAAATTGATGTATACACTGTTCGTACACTTTTGTCCGATATGTACCAAGAAGAAGTCGTGTATGAACATCACGAACAATGTCATCAAATCATAGATTCTTTAGATATGGAGAAAATAAAAGACATTTTCACCACTGCTAATTCCAAAGAAATTGAGTCCTTACGTGCAACTGCAAAAGCAAATCGAAAAGCTCGTAAGACTGGTGGACAAAAACGTGAAGTCCCACCACCTCCACCAGATGGTGTTTCAGCTCAAATTCCAAAAGATTTGGCTGCTGAGTTAATTTACGAAGATCCAAAACGAATTATGCTTTTTGTTGATCAACCTGCATGGCTCCAACGTAAAGCAATCAATCGTTCCTCCAAAGCAATTGATTACATTCGTGATCCACTTCCTGAAGCGTATGAGGAACTGGTTCAGACAAAAATCACTGGTATTTCAATGATTAAGATGGGTCAGCATACTCCTGAACGTCAAAAGGAACTGAAGAAAATTTCTTTGGAAGCTCACAAAGGACAGTCGATTCAGTACATGAGAGCATTGGATGAAGAACTTAAGGAATTGGCTGTTAGTTTGTGGAATGGAGCAATTAAATATTGTGGAAAAAATCCTTCAGATAAACTTAAGAGAATCCATAAGTTAAAATGGAAATTATAAGGTTGTGAATGGATATAGTGAATTTATTAATCGTAGACGTATTAAATCTTTGAAACGTCTACGATTTTTATTGAAAAAGCGAAAAAAGGATATTCACTTACTTGACGATGGAAAAATCAAAAATCCTTTAGGGTACTTTGATTATGAGTTAAGACGTGTTGTAATGGATCTTCTTGAATTAAAACAAGTTCCTTTACGAAAACTACAACTTCATGATCAGATTTGTCTTGTAAAGGTAGCAAAGGGAAGTATTGATTTAATTCACAATCCAATGAAGAAAACAATTAAAGCATATAATTTGTGTTGGAAATTGTAACTTCAGGTTTTAATAGGGATTATATTTACATTTGGGTGTTGACATAATACCCACATCACAGTATTATATACTTGTTATCAACAAACAACGGAGACAAAAAATGTCAGATCAGTTAATGATCTCTATTAAAGAGGCAAAACGAGTAATGCAAAAAGTCATTGCTAGTGGTGATACAACACTTCCTTTGTTCCTCCACTCCTCTCCAGGAGTTGGAAAATCATCGATCGTACAACAAATTTGCGAAGATCAAGATTTGGAGCTAATCGATATTCGTTTAGCATCCATTGAAGCTTCTGATTTGTGTGGTATTCCATATGTTCGTGATGGTGAACAAGTATGGAGTATTCCTGAATGGTTCCCACGAGATCCAGATTCAAAAGGTATTTTGTTTTTGGATGAATTATCAAATGCTGGTATTAACGTACAGCAAGCAGCCTATCGTTTGATCTTGGATCGTGAAGTTAACAATAACGTTCGACTTCCAAAAGGTTGGTTCTGTATGGCTGCTGGTAACCTGAAAACTGACAGAACTGGTGTTAAAGGAATTGTTCCAGCTCTTGCCAATCGATTTGCAATTCACATGAATATTGAAGCAAATCAAAAAGATTTCATGGCTTATGCAATGGACAATAATTGGGACACTCGTGTAATGGGTTTTATCGATTTTAAACCTGATTATTTGCATAATTATGTCAATGACGCCCAAGCGTTTCCAACTCCTCGTTCTTGGGAATTTGTTAATCGAATTCTAAAGTTGAACTTGTCAGATGGTGAATTGGCTGTAGCATTGGCTGGTTGTGTTGGTGAAGGTGTTGCTACTGAATTTCAATCTTTTATGTTGTTCTACAAAGATTTACCTTCATTCACTCGAATCATGGAAGGTGAAATCGAGTACACAGTTCCAAAGAAAGATTTGGGTTTACTTTCAGCTATTACTTCATCTTTGATTTCTCTTTTCAAAGAAAATCATAAGAGTGAAAAACGTATGAAAAACTTGAATAAAATCTTTCGTCAGTTACCTGATGAATCGATCATTCTTGTGTACAAACTGATCCAGCAATCAGAAGATTATGATCTTTTGGTCAACGTGTCAGATTACACAGAAGAGTGTTACAATCGAGTTGAAAAACATATCACTTAATTTTAACTGTTGACATCTTAGGTTCATTATATGATAATGAACCTAATGTTAACTAATAAGGTGAAAACATGAGTACAAATGAAGAAGATGATTTAACACCTGTTAAAAATCGTGATGAAGAATTAACATCTGTTAAAACACAATTAATTCGTACATTTCCATTCCTAGCTTTTGTTGTAGTATCAGCACGTTATGTCTTCTTGGATGAAGAGGAACTGCAAGATTATATTCCAACAATGGCTGCTACGATTATTGGTGGAAAAGCTACTGTTCTTATCAATGAAACTTTCATGATGAAAACATTGAATAATTTGGAAGAACGTAGTTTTGTAATAGCACATGAGTTGTTACATCTATATTTCCAACATTTGGGACGTCAACACGATCGTGGTTATAATCCAAAAATCTGGAACATTGCAACTGATTATTTTATCAATTATTTGTTGTGTGATCTAGAATCTCCAAAACTTCAAATGCCAGAAGTTGGACTCTTTGATGAAAAGTATGCAAATCAAAGTTCAGATCAAATTTATGGTGCTCTATTGGAAGAGTACAATAATGATTTGGATAAATTGTTGGATGCTTTTGGAAGTCCTAATGATTTGGACGCTGGTTGTCAGTGTGGAGATGGAGATGATGAAGGAGATGATGGTCAAGGAGGTTCGGGAGGAGATGATGGAGATGATGGAGATGGAGACAAAGACGGAAAAGGAAAAGGTGGAAAGCAGAAGGAAGGACAAGGTGGTGATCAAGATGGACATGGAGAAGGAAATGGTAAAATGTGTCCAAAATGTGGTGCACCAAAAGATGGTAAAGGAAAGGATGGTAAAGGTGGAAAACGTGGAGTTCCATTTGATGAAGTTGGTTCAGTATCTTTGGACGCTGATCAAAAAGCACGTCTCAAAGCACAACTTGCAGCCTCTTTACAAGGTGGACAACTTGCTGGAAACATGCGTAATTCCGCACTTGTAAAACAACTTTACAAATTAGTCAAACCTGACGTAGATTGGAAAGCAGTATTAAGTGATTTCATTACAAAATCTCGTGATGAATTCAACACATACAAAAAGTACAATTCTCGTTCAAGAGGTGGAATTATTTTTCCATCAACAGATGGTGAGTTTATTGATTTGTTATTTGGAATTGATACATCAGGTTCAATGAGTGATCGTGATGTAACAGAAGGACTTACTGAATTGAAATCAATTGTTGATAATTACATGAATTGGAGAGTTAAGTTCATTACTTGTGAAATGGATGTTGAAGAAGTAGGTGATTATCGTAGTGAAAATGGTGATGACTTTACATGTTTCTCTCAAGATATGTGTAGAGGTGGTGGAACGGATATGAATCCAATGGTTCGACATGCTGAAGAAATGGATGAAACTCCTGCATGTGTAGTAATTTTCACAGATGGATATGTACCAGAAATTATGCCATCTCATGTTCCAGTCATTGTTGTTGTAACAAGACATGGAAACAAAAATTATGATGATCCAAATCATGTTGTATTACATATCGGTGGACGCGAAGAATCAGGACGTAATTCTCGCTGGTAAAACAATGGGTTAGGATGTAAAAGTCCTAACCCATCTTTATAGGTGAACTATGAAAAAAATATTAGGTAGTGTTGTTGTTATATGGGTACTTTTTATTGTAATTATTGGTGGAAGCTGGATTGGTAATTTGGTTGAGTTGCTTAACTGTGATGGTGAAGCTCCATATAAGTGCGAAATTGCACATGGAGCAGGACTTATTCCAGTTGTAAGTTTGGTAACCGTTTGGTTCGATTCTGACGAAACTGACAAGTAGTGGAGAGTGTATGAAAACCTTAACTTTTAAGTATGATTTGTATGGTTTGTACGAACGTGTATTGGAAGGTGTTGAAGTTAATATTACTGTTGAGTATGACCTTGATATGATTTTAGCTGCAAAGGACTTTACAAGCGAAGTCGTTAAAATCACTGATATTCAATTTGATTCTAGTGGTCTTCATTATGTTGATTCCTTACCTTTTGATAAGGATCAAATATTAAGTGAAGTGAAGGAGTACTTTGACGAAGATATCAATGGTCTTGTTGAGTACTTTGTTGAAGCTCTGCCACAAGATGAGTATGATTTGGTGGAAGCAATTTTCTAATGTATTACGTTATTGTACATGATGATACTGATGTCGGAGAGAAGTTTGCTGATCGTACACCTCTCCCTTATTCATACATGTACACATTAACGATTGATCATCTTAAAGAAAATTATTATCTATTAATGACTGATGCTCATGAGGACGATCCTTATTTTGATATCAACAATGTTGATGATCCTGTATACATTCGTGGTGCATGGATTGTCAGTGACGAAAATTATCAGAAATTTCAACAATTGAGTAAGGATGCTCAAGGAATGGATACAAAGGAAGATTATCAATTTGCATTGAATCTAATATTAGATGCTTTGTGTAAAGGTAAATTAAAATGAAAACGAAAACAAAAAAATTCACATTTGGAACTGAATTGCAAACTGCAATTGAAGAATTGCAAATGGCTGCTCCTTCGGAAGTACAGGGAATAGTTACTGGTATTGAATCTTTTGGTAAAAAAGCTGGATTCGTTACTGAAAAACAAATTTCCCTACTTGGTAAATTACACAAAGAACATGTTTGTGGTGGGAAATATATCGAACATAATTGGTGGTAATTGTTGACCCTACTATAATTTCATCGTATAATTTCTTTATATTCGATAGAGAGATAAACAAATGCAACGACTTCTTTGCCTACAACTTCACGAAGCAAAACGTGCAGGTACACATATTGATATTCGTTTTGAATCTTATGGTGAAACTGATACTTATGATGAAAAACGTCCTTCGACAAACGAACCTCGATCAACATTAGAGGAAGATCGTGTACTGAAAAGTTTTGCAATTCCAAAAGCTCGTCTTCCTGAATTAGACGAAAAATTACTCTGTATTCCTACAGAAGACCACCCTTGGGATTATAAAGATTTCGAAGGTGTTATTACTGGTGGTTATGGTGCAGGTCCTGTTAAATTGTTGTATAGTGATAATGTTGAAGTTTCAGCTTTCACCGAAAAGAAAATCACTTTCTTGTACGATGACAAACTGTACACCATGTTCGATTTTCCTAAATCGAAAGGTTGGTTAATTACACAAAAGAAACGAGATTTAGCACTTGAGAAATTTCAAAAAATGCGTAGAGAGAAAGACTCTAAGTAATCATCGATACCAAAAAATTATGGAATCGATTGAGAAGGAAGGACCTTTCGATCGAACACAAATACGACGAATACACCAATGCTTTGCTGTCACTGCAAAACGTGCACGAAGTTTTGGTGTAGATGTTCCTATGCGTAATATTTGGAAACATTATCCAATTGATTTCTTACTACAGGAACATGAAAGAATTCAGAAGGAAGCTGTGATGTTGAGTGAACGTGCTTTGGGTAGTTTTATGTGCAAAACTCCACCAGCAATTAAACTTCATAAACTTAAGTGGAAATTATAATGGTTCCTTCTGATAATGATATTAGAAAGATGATTGAACATGTTTGTCATGGATCTTGGATGAAACATAATCTAATTGTATTCGGTAAGTTAATTCAGCCTAGTTATGATATTCATTTTACTATTCTCAATCCTGACTACAAAGTAAATGTGTTCCTTCGATATCAAAAAATTCATTGGGATAGTGTTGATATTTTATCTTCCTCTTCTATCGATGGAATTATAGGTTCTGTTTTTCGTGAATGGATTATGAGAAAGACCATGATACAAAAAGCTAATACAGAACCAGATTATGCTAACTGGTTGGTTAAAAACCAAGTGGATGGAATTACATACATAGAAGATCCATCTGAAAAAATGATTCGTTTACACAATCTTAAGTGGAAGTTGTAAGTTGACTTTTATTTAGCACAGCCATACAATATAATTATTATAAGAGGATTCTAATATGCCAGGTGTTACTGCAAGAAAAAATGAACATTTTAGTTCATTGTTACGTCGATTCAAAAGATCGGTTGAAAAAGATGATACATTAAATGAACTACGTAAACGTGAGTTCTATGAAAAACCTTCCGCTTTAAAAAAGCGTGCTAAAAAGGCTGCCGCAAAAAGGTGGCATAAACAACAACGAATGGAACAGCTCCCTCAGAGAACTCATTGAATGTAAGATATTCAAAAAAGGATTTCGTTTTTCGAAATCAATGGATTGTTGACGTCCTTCATGATCCCAAATATAAAGATGGGAGACAAGGACGTCGTGTTCATATATGTAAGAAAGGAGATAAAATTCGTGTTATTGCTTGGTGCAAAGGATCTCCTGATGTTTATGTTAAGTTCAAAGATATTGTAAATTTCTGGTCAATCACCAAGTTAGAAGATCTCACAACTGTTGACCCACCAACATAATTATTGTATTATATCCCTAAATTAATCGAGGAACAAAATTATGTATCACGATCCAAAAACCTATCAAGTTTCTGATTATCCTGAATTGGAAATCGATGAATTGTCTGATGGACGAATTTGTCTTACTTATCCTGATGTGGATGGAGATTACAGTCAACATTCAGTAACAGAATTCACTCCTGAACTGGTACATGATATTACTGCGAGAATTGATGTTGTTCGAGCAATCAAAAATCTCAAAAAAGCATGTCCTACTATCAAATATGTCAACGTTAAAGTAACTTACTTGGAGCAATAAAATGAACTTAGATCAAGAGAAAGTGTACGATCATTTATGTGAAGATTATCGTACTGTAACGACCGAACGTTTAATGCGTCATGACACGTATTCTCAAATGGAAGAATTTCGTGTTGCTATTGAGGAAGCAGGTGAAGATTTGGGAATTTATCTCGATGATGACGAAAAGGAAGAATTGGTTGAGGAATTGGCAAATAACTTTTTGAAGTTCTGATTATGAAGAATTTCGATCAGGAAATGAAAGAATTGGATGATATTGTAGATGTGGGGTTCGAGACTCTAAGAGTATATAACTATATTTTTGGTACAAAAATCGACTTCGCAGATTTTGTTCAAAATCATTCTTTCAAATGGAAAAGATTGTATGGAGTTGCATTTGGGTTTATAAAAGATGAGGGTTGTTCATTGCCACATGATACTAAGATGTCTGTTATATCTTTGCTAATCGCCAAACATAAAGGACTGATTGGATTAGAGGTTAGCAAGGATGAAAAAATGATGATGGAATACATTTCAACTTACGATTGGATCTTTGACTGTTTACCTAATCAAACCGAAAAACTAAGGAAGTTCCAAAATCTTAAATGGAAACTATAAAGAAAAGGAGGGAAAATTCCCTCCTAATCTTTTTGGCTAATACTTGGAGAGTAACATAGCCTATTCAAAATTACTGTGATATCCATCTCTATCTTCAATTCGATCTAGACAACTTTCACCAACATTCACTTCTTTTAACATATCATTTCTATCACCAATCAACACATTTTTGTGTTCAAATTTATTTGTGTCCTTTATTTCGTTAAACAAAATTTCTGCTGGACTTGGTGTGTAAGTTGTATAACTTCCAGATCCGCCTGCGAACACACTATCTCGTGGACTATTGTAACCTTTTCCAGATCGATTTGCATAGTTGTCCTTCATTCTTTGTCGTTCCGATTCTGGTAAATTATTGTAATATTCGGAAAAAGTGGGAGGAGCATTACAAGCTACTTGTTTTCTTTTGAATTTTTCTTTTGCTTTTTCCAAATAACGCTTCCAATTTTGTTTTATGTCCTTCCATTTATCCTTTGTATCTGACATCGTTTTATTAACTTTAAAACAAATAGAATTGTTCTTATTAAGATAAGGTGTCAGATAAGTGTGTTGATCATACCAATCTCGTTCCTTTTCTGTAACAGGACATCCTCCACATATTCTTAATTTGGTAAGTAGAAATTTCTTTAATTTGCGTTTAAAATAGATGTGATGAATGATTGGAGTAACTAGTACTATAATCATTAGAGGTAATATAATTTCCATACGAAGTATCTCCTTGTATTATATTACTATTTAGAAATTAAAAAAATTAGGTTACCAGTTGACATAATTTTTAATTCAGGGATAATAGAACCCAAGTTGAGGAGAAATTCTAATGGGTATGATGAAAGCATTATTATTAACAGTTGAAGAAGAATATGGTTTGCACCCCGAATGGGATACAAAAACGTTAATTGACCATATTGTTCAGCAGTATAATTATCCTCGCAATTGGGTTATTGATGCGTACAACGAAGTAACATTTGATTGCTACGAGGAATAAAATTACTTGAGGTAAGGTTGGTAGATTGCCAATCAGTTTAAGCGCGTATTGTGGTGGGGGCGACTTATTCAGATTTAGTTGAACGTTTCAATAATGAAGTTGACAAATAATTCAAATTCTAAGAAGATTATCTTGATCGTTAAGTAGATTGCATGCTACTTTGTGACCACACCACGCAGCCAATCTGTGGTTTTGGTGACGACTTAAAATTCCGATTGGTTATGTAGCAGAGGTGTTCCAAATTTTTGGATATGCAAATACCTAAATTATTGAGGGTATCACCGTTGAAGCTTTGACATAGGACCTTGCTTTTACTGGGTAAATGTAAAAGGTCTGACTTGGAGATTACTATAGATGCTTATTCCTATACCAGTCCTCTGTAGGAATTTAAAATTATGTTTAAGTCCCACCGTTTTTTCCAAACCTCCTGTTGACCCAACATACAATTTAGGGTATTATATCTTAAATTAATTGAGGAAAATACAATGTCTGAATATTTTACACCTCCTGAATTTCCCGAATTGGTTATCGGTAGTATTGTTAGTGTTCATGGTTGTTATAGTGATCCACATTCAGAGTTACATGGTGATCATTTCTACACTGGTGGAACAGTCGTTTTAATGAATGAAAAGGAATTTGTTCTTGATACTGAGCAAGGATTTGTTATAGTTGCAGTAGAGGATTTGATAGCAGTATGGAAATCATAAGGTTAGTAACACATTTAGAACCAAAACATGTCTATGGTATATTTGGTATTTTGGTTCTTATCTTAGGACTTTTAATGGGAAGTACTATTTTCCATGAAAAATTAGATCATGAACATTTCACGTATGTTAAGTATTCAAAGACGAGTGACAAAGTGGAACTGATTTCTAAGGAATCTCCAGACGTTTGGTACTCCTCTGTTTTTACTCGTATTGTTGCATACCAAAATGCTGTCACTTGTACGGACAAATTAAATGAAACCAATGCAAAAAGTTTGGATTAAAACCAATATTAAATTTCCTTTTGATCCACATTCAAAAAATGCTGTGAAATCAATTCTGAAAGAATACAATCTATCAGAAGATGAACAGGTTAAAATTATTTCTCAAATTGAAACAAAAACTATTTCTTTTGAGGACTTTGAAAAAATACTGGTGATTAATGATTGATCAACGATTAATGAAACTAATTGCCAAATTGGCAAAAGATTATCCATTACCAATTCGTACCTTTGGATTAACAGAGGACGATATTGGTAGTGAGAATTGGAAGTTCAGACGTTTAATTACTAATGTAATTGTTGGTGGTTCAAACGAAGATAACGCATTGAAAGCTACCGAAATTATATTCCAACAATATCCTGATTGTAAAGCAATTTATAATTGTGACCAAAAAGTATTTAGACGTGAAATAGCTGATATGCTTGAAGAAAATGATATTAAGTATCCAGGCAAAAAAACTGAACGTATTCTAAGTCTTGTATCAGATTTGGAATTGGAACACAATGGTGAAGTACCAAAATTCTTTAATGAATTAACGGATTTACCTGGAGTTGGACGTCATACAGCAAGTATTATCATGTCTTTGGCTCATGGTGAATGTGATTATTTTGGTGTCGATCTTCACGTACGTAGAATCTTGAAACGTATGGGATTTTTTGATGACAAAATTTCAGATCTTGCTTTGGAAAAAACCGTTAATGATATTGTACCTTATCAAACTGATTTAGGACGGTTCTCTCGTAACTTAGTTGATTTCGGTAGAGATGTTTGTTCGTTTAATCCTGACTGTTCAAGATGTCAAGTCAAGAACTTAATTGATTGTCCAACTGGAAGTAAAGTCAAATCAGAACCACAACCTACCATTCCTCAAGGTGAATATAAAGTCTTAGGAAGTTCAGGACATGAGTTTACGGTCACGGTTTCATGTAGTAAAATTACTTGTAGATGTAAAGGATTCAAATATAGAAGGAAATGTTCTCACGTTGACAAAGTACGTAAAGGTGAAATAAATGCAACAACTTGAATTATCAACAAAATCTTGGCACTATGCTCTATTTAAACAATGGGGTACTTATTATGGTGAAATTGATCTATGTACCTATACGCGAAGATTGGTAATCAATTTTCTATACTGTATTGGTATCACAATTCTTGGTGTACTAGCAGGAATGTTATTGCTTGAAGCACCAATCCAAGTGCTTGGTTGGATGGCTGGTTATCCATTTTTTGAAGCATTCTATTTCTATGAGTGGTCAATGGTCATCTCAGGTATGCTTTATTTCTTAGCTCTTTTGTTTGGAACAATTGGTGGAGTAATATTTGGTATTTGTACAGTTTTTACAAATCAAGAAAAAAATATTAAACGTGGATTAACTCGAATGATTGATCGTGTTGCTGAATATGACACTAGTAAGTTAGTAGCAGCCAATTATCGTTCTTTCAAGGACAAATATTGTTACTTGTTGAAATTTAAGGAATCAGAATGATCTCACAAGAATTCATCGACAAGTACTTTGATTGTGACGAAGATGGATTCTGTCTAGTTAAAGAAGAATATGTAATCAAGTTGAATTTTTTTGAACCAGATTACATATCCTCCATCGAAGAAGATATGGTCTACAGTATGGCAAGTGATAGCAAGTATTCCAGAGCCAAATTAGATCCCAAACTTGTTCAAGTTTATAAGAGGGTAGAAGATGAAAATTTCTAAACAAGAGTTCCTAAAACTGCTTGATGATTATCTTCCTGATGACGCAACTATTATTGGTTGGAGTCCAATGGCTGGTGAGGCATTTGAACTGGATGATGAAGTTCTCGAAATGTACTTACCCGAAAGTGTGGATGCTGAGGACGCAGAAAATCCCGATCATTCAACTCACATTTTGTACCTAGCATGATGGAATTTCTTGTTGTGGTTTTTTCCTCAACCATTAATATCATTAATTGGAGCAAGAGCAAAAACAAACAATCCAAAATGGTACTTTGAAGGAATAGTAAAGGACCGTAAGAAAAAGTAGAGACAATCCGCCGATTTCCGCCGCTTTCTCTGTTTAGGTTCATTCACCTTTTCCAAGCCCCAAAAGATTTCCGATGAACCAAACCTAACTATATTGACAGTCTCTTCACAAACTGTTATAATAGATCTAATGTATTGTGGTTTAAAATTAATGAAGTGTGGATATTATCATGAGATACAAAATTCGCTGCAGAAATGCTGAATATGTAAAAGAGAACAAAGTTCCTGCAATAAAGGCATTTCGTGGAATGTTTGGAGTTGGTCTTAAAGAAGCAAAAGATTCAATTGAAAAAATGATGGAAAACGAAGGAGTTAATTTCGATTTCAATTATGGTGTAATGGAAAATTTTTCAGAATATCTACAAAGTTTTAAAGCAGAAGGATTTGATGTTGAAGACATGAATACAGTCGATAGAAGTTCTGTTCTTTCTTGTCTTGAAGAACTTTCTTTACAGGCAGTAGAATCACACGATTTTGATATAGCTACAGACTTAATTTCAGTACTAAGGAAATATGTATGAGTGTTAGATTTCACACCAAGTACCCTACTCGTAAACCTCTTGTTGTTGGTTCTATCAAAGAATCAAAGATTCAAGCAATGTTGAATACCATTCGACATCAACATGGACTTGCAGATGTTGATCCAACCAATCCTCATGATATTAATTTGACATTATTAACGAATGTGGATTCGACCAGATTTGGTCATCACACGAACAAATTGACAAAAGCAAATATGGGAGGCAAAGTTATCATTGTATTAGAATCATATTGGGCTAATGGTACCCATGATGATTCGTGTTTTGCCGTACATGGAATAGATGATGATTGTTGGGATCTTTACCTGCTTGCAATAAACAGCTAGTTACAATATTTCAAATAACAAGAATAAGAAAATGAAATACAAACAATACCAAAAACTTATTTGTACAGAAAATTATGTTATGGATGATGGAGACGTAACATTTACAGCAGGACGAAAATATATGATTGATCGTATAGATCGATACATTTGGTTTTACAATGACCAAAGTAACTACCATGCATTGCCCGTTTCTGACGTGGACAAGCATTTTAAATCACCAGAGAGTGTCTCAGACGCTTATAAACGTGCTATGAAGGTATTAGGATGACTGAACGAAAAGAAAGTCAAGATTTTGAAATGAAGAAGGTTATTAATCTCATTCCACTTGTTATGGATACAAGTATTGTAACCTTAATATTTGTAGGACTAATTTCTATTATCCACGATATGACCTTTTGGGGAATTCTTATTGCCTTTTTGGGCTCTGCATGGCTGTTGACTGACCTCTTCCCTACAAAGTACTATAGTGAAAGAAGAGTTATTCTTAAAGAGAGAAAAGATGATTCAAATACCTGAAAATTTTCCAATCAAACACTTTTTAGTTGATACTGGATTAATTGTCATCCTTGCACTTATATTGATTGCATTATGTCAAATTAAGATTACGGTTGGAATGGTTATATTTCAAATCATCCTTGCTCCAATATGGCAATTAACTATGCCTGGACATCGTAAGAGATATGGACTTAAAGAACTATCATGGTGGAAATCAAATGATTAATATTGAAGCAAGATACAAACCTGGAACTTCCATGTACCATATAATCTATGATGGGTGGAGTCGAGATTTCAAGCATTCTCAAATACTTGAGGAAGTGAATGCTCAAGGTTATGCTTGTACAATTGAAATGATTGCTGATCTTTGTTCATTATTCCAAAAACAAATGGATGATTACTTTGATCGACAAAATGAGGCTATTCCAGGACCTGACAGATTGGATCCTTTTGATTCCATACAGGAACGAAATGAATTACTAACAGAATTATCACAGATAATTCGTGAACATGAAAAGTGGTGAGTACAATGGGTGGATTTTTATTGGTGATTGTGATCTTGTTTTTCACAGTAGTTGGAATTGCATACATCTTTGAAAGACGAGATGGTGGATTACACAATCCATGCACCAAGTGTGAAAAATGTGGTTCTTGCATACATGATGATTTGGAAGAAGTCAAACCAAAAGTATGTGTAGATTGTGGTGGACGTTGCGCTAGGAAATAGGACGTAGAATGATTGGTGATTTATACAACATTATTAAGACGGGTGTGTTGGTCCTCGTAGGATTGGCACTTGTTATTGGAATTATTGTTGGAGTTTTATTATGAAACCAGATTTCTCATTCTTGTGGAAAGCAATTGGTGTGATCATAGTACTTGTATTCCTTGTCGGGTTAGGACTTGGATCATTGTGAGGATTTGGTTACTATTAACCTGCCTTATTGCAGGATGTGGAACAAATCAGACTGTTACTTCGTTTGGTGGTGAGCTAAAGCACCCCACCAAAGCTCCCGAATGCCTTGAATCCGTACTGGGGTTAGTTACATCAACAGCTGGACAAACGTTGTTGAGACCAATATGCAAAAGGTGGAGCAAATAATGGTAGGAATCGGATCAAAACATGTGTGGGTAGCTCCAACTATTTTATATGGTGGGATAATTTTAGCTATGATAGTGGCTTTGGCGTTTGGTCCAACTGCTTGTAGTAACAATGAACCACACGTAAATCTAACACCATGGGCTGATGTTGGTAAAGTCGTATGTCTTAAGAACTTACCAGGTACAAAATATATTGTAGAACGCAAATATGGTTCGGGTGTGATATTAGTTCCAGATCCAACATTTGAAGGACGTATTATCAGGTTTAGATTATTGGAACCCTGTAACTGATGGAATGGATAGCTTACACTCTTATAGGCATAATGGCATTTTTGGTATTCGTTGTTTTACCGTTGGTTGCATTGTGGCTCGAGATTAATGATCCACCATCTGGCAAAGGACCAACAGGAATTTTCTAATAGTGTTGAACAATCTGTTGAATAATAAAATAAAATTCTTCGGTTGTTAAATCATTTTTCATAGTGTTAATAGCCGATATACATAATACTATATTTTCTTTTGTATAACCTTTTGAACTATCTTTCCGTTCGATTGAAACAGAATAGGGGCCTGCAGCCGTCATTTGCATTTTTTTCTATTTTCTATTTACAAAAATTCTAATTTTCAAATTATTTTTTTCTAAAAAAATTTTTTCGGGTTTGGGATTTTGGAGATTGGATTCAAAATTTGGTACACAATGCCTAGGGCCGAATATCTATACCTACGAATATTCGAAAATCGGGTCCCTCGCATACGAATATTCGGATATTCTAATATACTGAAGCGCTGATAGATTATTCTGAAACAGAAAACTAAATAGGAATGAAGAAGTTAGTACATCCTTGTACAATTAAGTTACATTAGTTGTTGTAACTTATTGATACTTGTAAGGAATTTTCATTACAATACTCAAGCATCTATAATCAGCATGAATTTCTGCTTTAAAATCAAGTAGATTGTTAGCTTGAAGTAACTGATTGATTTGTTTGACTTTTTCGTTAACTTGTTGAGTATTCAGGAAATTAATTCCTTTATCAGTCTTTTCGAATACTCCATAATACTTAACTTTCTGAAATGTATTAGTTTTATCTGAAAACATAACACATTGATTCAATTGAACTTTTGAACGTACAAGTTTTAATATATCTTTACGTAACATATTGATTCTCCTGTGAATTAATATAATATATTATACTACAAATAAAATATAATACAACTGTTGACATTACAACTTATTTGTAGTACAAAGACATCCATGTCTTCGAATGTTCGTATATTAGAATATTAGTTGATTCGAATCTGATTCTATTACAAGATAAGTATCTGACTCATCACAATCAACTCCAACAACAGCTACTATCTTGTTCTTTTTTATGAAGTTATATGCTTTTTCACTATGTGTCCAAATTGCAAACAGAAATCTCTCAGATAAATCAGAGAGATACAAATCTGATTTCTTTATCTGTACTACAGATTTACAATTACTTAATATTCTATTTTCAATCTTCACTATCTGCTTGATTAATGAAGTAATTTTGACACAATCATTTACACATACATGACATGTATCTAATTGAGATTTGTAGAGAATTTCAGTCTCATGAAATGAGATTGCTACTAAATGATAAAATCTTGTTTGTTTGAAAGAACGTTCATTTGACATGTTTTAATATCTCTGTGATTTAATATACGTTCATCATACTACAAATAAACTTTAAGTCAACTGTTGACATTACAACTTATTTGTAGTAAGAAAGAACATCCATGTTCTCTTATATTCGAATCTTACTATCTTAACTTAAAAGTTAAGAATCTTTCGTAAATTCGCATAATATGTGGAACTTCCTGCAACTGTCAAACCTGCTGATTTTTGTAGTAAAATCATTCCATCCTGTCTATTCGGATATTCGTTATTCTTAATATAGTAATCCTCTAAAGCTTTGATTGCTAAGGTTTTTTTACTTTCCTTAACTGCTTGTTTTGCAACAGGTTTTTTAGGTCCTTTAACTTCTTGATTTTCTTCCTTTTTCTTTGCCTTTTTAACTTCCTGTTTTTCTTCAGTATTTTCAGTACTTGTAACTTCCTGTTTTTCTTCCACTTTTTCTTCCTTCTTTAAAGCTTTGATTTTAACGAATTTTCCATCTCCAATTTCTATATCCATAATACTTCCATTCTCATCCTTAAAACTGATATATGTTCCATCATTACTAACTACTTCACCATTATAGGAAAATTTACCAACTTCATCTTCTCCCATCCATTTTACCAAATCACCACTTACTAAGTTAACTGCTTGATCTTTAGACATAATTTCATTTCCTGTATTAGTTAATGTTAAGTTTATATTATATGAACCTTTTTCCAAATTGTCAACAATTAATTTATTTAATTTTAAATTAGTTTGTTGAGTTGTTTGTGTGTTGTTCATGTAATTATAATCTCATTTATGAACCTAAATTACAACAATTATTTTAATTAATTTCGATAAAAGTTCTTGATAAGCTCATAAACAAAACTTATCACCACTATCTCCTTTTATACATATTGTCAGTACTAATAATCCTATATAAGATAAACCTATATCAAATAACGATATAGGTTTTTGTTAGTAATCAGTAAGTTACTTAGTGTACGAAGGATCAAGGAGTTAGAAAGTTTTTCTTAACTAATTCATACACTACAAAATCTTCAGGATAATCATACTGATAGAGTGTATCTACTAACCCATCAAATTCATTGTGGAATTTGACAAATCCTTTATCAACATTCACTTCAATGACTTGTACTTCGTATGACTTATACTCCATTCGAAAGCCATCATTGACATCATAATACTGTGAACTACCATCAGTACCTGACTTCTCCACAATGTTGTGTTCAAGTAAAAGATCAATATTGATTTGCATTTTAGTATCCTGTTGTTTAGTTATGATAGGGTTATATTACTACAACCCTATCTTGGAGTCAACTATTCCTCCTCTTCAGATATTCCTTTCATGGGACCAATAAGTCCATTAGCCATAATCGAGTCCAATGCCTCTCTCATTCCTGATTCACATGTCAATCCACAAAGTATTTCATCAAATACTTCTTCTTCATCAATGGCTTCCAAATCCACTTCATAGCCCTCATCTTCCATAACTTCTTTGAAGGTCTGTAGAATGTCATCTTTGTATTTGTTTAGTATGTCCTGCATATTATGAGTCACTCATATAGGGGTTAATTGATAGGGTTATATTACTGTGGACTATTAGTTATGTCAACTATATTGCATTAATATAACGTAATATGAGTGACTCATATATGGCGCTTTTTAGGACGCGGAATAACACCTTGACTTATAAGTTTATTCCAACGAATTCGTTCGTGGTACACACCCATAAAATAAAAGGCTCCAAACGTGCATGTCAATAAGATTGTAAACCAATTCATTTCTTTTTCCAAAAAGTCAACTTAAATTACATCAACTTCGATAACTTGAGCAAAACATACTGTTTCTCCTTCCATATCCTCATCTACCTCAATGTGAACATGAGTTCCATCTTCAGCAAACGAAGCCTCTTCGTACTCTTCAAATCGCTCACGAAGTGCAGCGATTGCTTTTTCTTTGGTAGAGTAAAACGGAGTGGTGATGTAATCACCATCTTCATCATACTCACTGTAACTTTTTTCAATTGCATAAACTTTCATAATTTGTTTCCTGTGTTTGTTCATTTAATAGGGTTATTATATAATAGCCTAAATGTAATGTCAACAACGACAAAACCCACCAGAACGAATCTTAGTGGGTTTTATCTTCTCATCTATTATCTATCTATCTATAAATTTAATATATAAATCAAGTAACTACATGACCGTAATCTCACCTCTTTGAGTGGCAATTTGGCTTAGTAAAATTATATCTTACCCTAACTAGATTGGTTAGTCAACTAGTACAAACAAATGTCCTGACTCCTCACCATTCATCATAATGATTTTGTCAGTTATTGGAACCAACCCACCCATCATATCCACCAAGTTCAACATACAAAGCTTTTTACAGACATATTATCTCCTGTGTTGTGTGAATTGATAGGGTTATATTACTATAACCCTATCTGTAAGACAACTTACTTTCTGTACTTTCGAACGTCCGTCCATCCATCATTATTCCAGTATCCGAATAAGTCTGAAAATGCATAATCCTTATAATCCATTTCACATAAGTACTTGAGAAGTTCAGGATTTTCCTTAACTTCTTCAATTGTAAGAGGTTTGGTCAGATCAGGATCTTCATCCTCATCTTCAACAGAACCATCAAACTCATAATCATTCAGAACATTAATAATGTTCTGCAAGTCCGATTCAGTAAGTTCGAATGTAACAGTATAGATTGGTTTTGACATATTTGTTTCCTGTGTTAATTGATATAATAGGGTTATTTTACAATAACCCTATTATTATGTCAACTTAAACTTGTTTCAATCTACAAAGTACTTTTTCGTACGTATAATGACCATTATTTGCAGTTGAATTGTAAAGTTTCAAGAAAACAGAAGGATACAAAATTTGTATCTGTTTGGAAGCTTCGTCCAATTGTTCTTTTGTTAAATGATCAACTTCCAATTTTATTGAAACATACTTTGGAGTTTTATTCACATAAAACACCTTAGTACAATTACAAATCAATTTGTTTGGATCAAATTTTTGTCCCCATTTGACCTTACGAATAATTTCTTCAATCTTCCTTCCTGCTTCGGAATAATTCATATAATTGCTCCTGTGATTAAAAATATATTATCATATATTATAACCCTAAAGACAACAAGTACATCCCTGTACTCTGAAGGTGGGCAACAGAAAAAAGAAACCCACATCGAAAGGAGGTGATGTGGGTTATAAAATGCCACTCTTGGTGGCTCACAGGATATTAGTTTAAAATATAAATCTTGCAACAATCATAGCAATTAAAATTGCTACACAAGCCTTAGGACTTACTGGTTCGCTTTTGTCAAATGCTTTTTCAAAGTATTTCATAAAGTTACCTCAACTACATACTACTGCAAGTAAACACGAAAATGCGATTACAAAACAAGTTACTAACATAATTATCTCCTGTATTTATAGGGTTATTATACTAGTAACCTAATTAAATGTCAACTAAATTCGTCTCCAAACATATTGTCGAATATAATATCACAATCTATGCGATCAATGATGTCCCTTAGCTTACTTCTTGATTTCCTTATCATTTCTGATTGTTCCGATTGCATCTTCTTTACTTTGCGTACACGATCAGTTGTAACTAACTGACAATTGCGACATTTCCGCAAAAGTTCCGCATAATAACCACTTGCATCAAAAGTGGTACCTTGCAGTCTTGTAACTGCTTGATTTAACTTACTCATATTTTGTCACCAATGTGGTACATTGGAATCTTGAATGATACGATAAATCCTTCATCTTCCAGCATGCGTCCATCAAATATGGGACGCAATATGTAACCATTATCATGTTCATGATCGATTTCAAACTGACCATGAAAACCTTGAGTATAAGTCCATGTCTCCTTAATGTTCTTACTACAAATAGCACGAATTGTGGACGGACTCATTATGGAAGATACAACTGCAATTGGTTCAATATCTTCACTAAAAGAAGAAATTACAGTTAAGACTACATCGGTCATAATTTCGATTCCTGTGTTTGTTAATATGATGGGGTTATAATACTATAACCCCATCATAATGTCAACGATTATTCTTCGTTAGTATCTTCTTGTTCTTCTTCGAAATAATTTTCAGGATCGAAGTGACGTTTGTGGGCAAGTTTGGTCTGAATTTGACCATCATGTCCACCTGCATTATATGCAGCCACCATCTCTGGTGTCCACTCTAAGCACTTACCATTTTTGGAAGGTTTTTTGGAACGTTTTGCCATAATTTTGTTTCCTGTTTTGTTAATTGATAGGGTTATATTACTATAACCCTATCTTAATGTCAACGATTATTGAGACAACCAATCACATACATCATTGTAGGACGCGTGAGGATAACGTGACATTATCTCATCAAGTTGTTCTTTGAGAGGACGCAATTCCTCCATCAATTTTTCTTCTTGTTGTTCCAACAATTCATCTTCGTCCATCGTGTTCTCCTGTGTAGTTTGATTTATAGGGTTATATTACTATAACCCTATCTTGGATACAACAGTTATTGATTTGATTGAAATTTGATTTTTTCAAGTAAAACAGTAAGTTCTACTACATAATCAATCCTTTTTGCAGTTTCTTGTCGGTAATTTTTGATATCGTCCTTTGTGATAACTATTTCATTTTGTTGAGGATTTGTGATATGAGGAAGACTATCTAACACCATATCATCTTCCATCTCACGATTAACTTCGATAACTTGTTGAAGTATATCGAATTCACGATCTGTTACAATTAATGTTTTCATGTTTGTTCCTGTGTTTTAATTTCAGATTATATATTACCCTAAATAAAAATTAAAATCAACTGTTGACTTTGTCACAGTTCCATAGTACATTAAAAATTCTTATTCATGAATTCGAACATCCATGTTCTCGAATGTATGGTAATACCAAATTACTTACAATCCTAATTTTCGAACACAATTACCCATACCTTCTACTTCTCTCATGTGAAGAATGGTATTTTCGATACCTTCATATTCTGCATCACCACCATCATTGTTATAGTTAGCAACTGATTGTTTTACAAACTGTTTCCAATCATCAATGATAAAGTTTGTTACTTTTACATCAGTTTCCATGTCAATGAATTGAATAATTCGAAACTCTCCAATGTAATTAACACCCAAATATTTTCCTTCTTCAGCGTATGCATCGTTCGTTCCTTCGATTCGTTTTAAAAATGTTTCAAGATTCATACTTGTTCTCCTGTTTGATATCCATATACTATAGATTATATCACCCTATTAATCAACTAGTCCATAGTCGTGTTAGACCAACAAACCATCGTACATTAATAAAGGTCTGTTCCAAGTCAATAACATTACTGTTATCAGGTGGATAACACCTTTCATGTGATCTCTCACAACGTGGTCTAAAAATTCGTTCAGGTGGAAATTGTATTAGTAACATGCGATATTCCTGTATTGTATGAGTCACTCATATAGGGGTGGACTAGCCAGTAGTCCACCGTTTGAAGTCTTCTTCGCTGATTGGAATAAGTTTCTTTTTCTTGAAAGCATTTACAAACTCGATAGCATTATTGTAACGTTCCATTGCCTCCCTTGCCGAATTCAAACCATCTTCATGGAAGGCATAATAAATCAGTTCATCAATGTCATCAAGAACACCAAGACCAGCCAAACCTTCTTCAACAAACTCAGCGAGTAGTTCGGAATTTACTTTGGTGCCAAGAAGTTCAAGTCTCATAATTTGTTTCCTGTTTTGTTAATTGATAGGGTTATATTACTATAACCCTATTGGACTGTCAACTAGTCTTTTTCAGGAGGCAACTAAGAATCGTTTCCTACTCCAAGAGTGTATTCGAACTCAACACCCTCACCAAGAACTTCAACAATTGGAGAATCAATATCGATACACTCAACAGTTTCAGGATCTGACCACCCATCTTCATCACAATATTCATATGACATGTTTGACAAAAGATCAGAAATTTTGTCACATTGATTCTCTGTTATGTCATCGGACAAAACATACCAACCATTGTAACGGTGTTGGAATATAATATCTAATTTAACCATTTCGAAGTACCTTTACAGCCCAACGTTTTGGAGCGTCCGTTCCTAAGTCGATGAATTTGTAATGTTCCTCTCTTTTTGCAAATTTCTTTGCTTCATCGCGTGTACGAAAATAAAACATATTATTTCTCCTCTACTTCAACCCAATCATCATACTCATCAGCATAGATTGGAAAGATATTTTTCTGATCTACATCTTCGGCCATTACATGTTGCCAACAATCACCTTCTTCGACAACTTTTGCAATAACACCAATGTAGCGTTCTTGATAAACTTTACCAACTTCCACATTCTTCTCCTGTTTTGTTAATTGATAGGGTTATAATACTATAGCCCAAATTAGGAGACAACTCAATTATCGTTTGGAGCAAGATGGGGGGTTTGTAGCACGAAAATGAAGTGCTACACCAAAGAATAATAATACTGCAAAACCAATAAGATAACTCATAAGTCCTCCTATGCGACAGGATCAGTTATGACTAATTGTCCATTCTTACGGACCATGATATTATCATCATGAATATCAAGATCATACCGATGTTTTTTGAGTACAGAATTAACTTCAAGAAGTTGCTTACTGGCGCGTTTTGTAAACATGCCTTCCATCACTTTAACTGCATCATTATCGCAAATGAATGATTCCATTATACTTGCAGTAGTCCAAGCACTCTTTGGACGTTGAAGTCTTTCCATCTCTACAACCATATATGGACTGTCTGTACCTTTGCGATAGACTTTAATTGAAAATATTTTGGGAAAGAAAGGATTTTTTGGATACTTTGACGCTCTGGACAAATATTGTAGATAACGTTCGTTTCCATACTCATCTGCACGACCTATTTTAACTGCACGTGCCCTATTGCCGTACACAGTAGCAAATGCTCCTTCACCAAGTTGTTTCATATTACGTTTTTTACATAAATCTTTTTCGAATTGAGTTCGTGATACGTTTGTCTTCTGAATCTCAAACTTAGTACCTGAGACTTTAGCCGTCATAACTTTTTTCCTGTAAAAGAGTTGATTGGGTTACTTTACTATAACCCAATCAAAATGTCAACTTATTCTTCTTCGTCCTTCATGAATTCATCAAAGTCTTCCACTTCTTCCATTTCGACTTGTTCGAGTTTTGGAACTTGAACAATAAACTCATGTTCATCACTTTCAACAATAAGTTCATATTCATCTTCGTCCAACGTAACTTCCTTCACTTTTCCTTCAGCATACCAGTTTCCGTTTATTTCAACAGTAACTCGATCTCCTTTAACAATTTCAGTTGGACGTTCAAGTACTTTGTAATGAATCCAACCTACATCCGTTTCCCATTCAAAATATTCGTCCGAATGTTTTGTCCATTGACCACCAAACCACTTGTTTGTATTGATCATTTCATCATATTCTTTCTTGTCATTTTCAAAACAACTTTCAAGAATATAATCGGACAATGAAGTGTGTTTTGTATCAACTACACTTTCCTCATGAGAATCATATCCCATATCTTCATAATGTTCAGTTATTAAAATTTTCAAAATTAATCTCCTGTTTGATTATTCTATTATTATCACCCTAAATGAATAAAAAATCAACAAAGAAAAAGGTCAGATATTTCTACCTGACCTCTTCAATATGAATATGATAAGGACCTTCACTAACTAAATCATAAAACTTCATTAATTTATCTCCTGTTTGATTATTCTAATATTATCACCCTAAATGAATAAAATGACAACAAAAAAAGAGGCCCATATCAAAGGACGATATGGGCCATAAATGCTCCTCTCAAAGAGGAGCTTCACAGGATATTATAAACTTTCATATAATTTAATTAATTCTTCACCTTGTTCACCATTGTAATTCTCAATGGCATTTTGATGGAATCGTACACTAATACCAGCTCCTCTTCCATAATGAGAAAACATAATACTTCCTAATTCGAAGATCCAACAAGTATCTACTTCCATTTCCAAGTTACACAACCATTCATTAAATTGTTCCTCTTCATCCATGCTATCCATCTCTTCACAATACTCATTCCATTCTTCTTCATCACAGAAGTCCTCTTCCGTTAGTTTTCCACTTTCTAACCATGCTTCATGCAACTGTTGTTCAGTTTCTCCTTGATAAGTTACTGTTCCTACGTAACTTCCTAATCCCAAATGTTCCTTAAAAAATTCCCTATAACCTTCATTCAATGTAAGTACTTGTTTTCCTCTTTCTTCTCCATCGCATGGAGCCAAACAACCATCAAGGAAAGGAAACGCATGTACTGCATCCTTATCCCAAGGACGAGCATAGGACAACTGATAATTAACTAAATCAGTCATTTCTTTTTCCTTTTCATTCCACCACAACTCTTCCTTTTCAGCATCTTCGAATTTGGGCAAGGAATGGATTCGATTCATAATATTCCAAAACATATATTTCTCCTGTGATTGTTAAACAGGGTTATAATACTATAACCCTATTGGACTGTCAACATTAGAATTGTATATCATTATCTTGAAGTAACTTCAAAATCTTTTCCATCCTTTCTGCATCACCAGTCAACTTTATTTCCAACTTATTGAAACGATTGACTGAAAGTGGACTCCATTCATACTCACCATACTTCTTATTCAGTTCCTTCATAGAATTATATGCAGATTTGGATTGTTTCCGTTCTTGTTCACGTTTACGATCACGACGTACAATTCCATCGAGTTCTTCAACAATTGCAGTACAGATCTTGTCAAAATTGAAAGTACCATCTTTTTTCTGACGAAAAGTTCGTGGTCGAATATCATTCATTATACCACCAACTTTAATCGTCGTATGTAACTTTCCTGCATCAAAATGGTAGAAAGAACGACGAGGACCTTCGATTTCGATCTGTAATCCTTCTACATTACAGTATCTGTTTCTTGTTTCACAAACTGAATGATTGTTTTGAACAACCAGACCTGTCTGAAGAAAAACTTCATTGGCCAATTGTTGTTCAATTTCACTTAAATTCATTGAATACTCCTGTGTTGTTTGAACTGATAGGGTTATATTACTATAACCCTATTGGACTGTCAACTGGACTTTATTCGAGACCTAACATCTTGATATTGTTAGTGGAAAACTTGTACCGAGAACCATCCTCACGTTTTGCAATGATGGGGTACTTGCGACTTTTTGGTTTGATGTCACAAATCGTGTACTTATTCAAACCTTGAACAAAAGTCTTTCCAAAGTCCTCGGGTTCAAATCCATACAGACGACAATATTTGTCCCAATTCCGTTTTAATACGTCATCACCTGAACCAGTCGCAACCGACAGCGTGACACGAAAGTCTGTTGGTGAAAATGTAATGTTACCTAAACTTGCAGTAAGTCCATGTTTCTGTAAGGCACTCGCTAAGGTGCGCTCAAGCAACGAACGAATATTTTTGAGGTTTGATTTGTCGAATCTTTCGATAGCCACAATTAGTCTCCTGTGTTGTTTTAAATGATAGGGTCATTATCTCAGACCCTATCTGGAATGTCAACTAGACTTTGACTGGATGCATGACCAATTTAACGATCTTTAACTTCTTGAGTTTGCACAACTTATTCTTTCGTTCTTTCAATTTGTTTTCAAATTGGACTAACTTCCGTTGGATGGCCTCAAGAGTATTGGCAGAACCAGACTTTCTTGGTATGTGGTCAGTTTGGAGCCAACCCATATCCGAATAGACGAATGTGGATTCGTTTGATGCATCAACAATAGTGAAAATTTGCATTACCAACAATCTCCTGCAGATTCAATCGTTTCTGTTTCACCACCAATGTATTCACCATCAAAACCATTATCGTTTCGTAAATGAAGTTCGGTGTAACCATTTGGATTTCGAACAATTTTAGTTATACAACCACTTTGTTCAATATCACACTTAAATTCAACCCAGTCACCGAGAGTTACTCGACGACCATCGTTAACTGTTGTACTTGATAATAACATTTTGTTTCCTGTGTTGTTTTAAATGATAGGGTTATATTACTATAACCCTATCGGACTGTCAACTGTTACAAGCGACGTCTTTTCTTGCGACTTGTTTGTACCGCTTTCGTTACAGAATCAGCAATTCCTTTAAACCGTACTTTCAAATGGCGAGGATTGTCGTGGCCATAATAGTTGGTGTAACGTCTTGAAAGATATGCTTTGTCAACTGAAGGATCTTTGTTCAAAAGTTCGATAACATCAAGTTTTTCTTGAAGATCCAAACCTGCATATACTTTGTATACAGCGTCACCATTGACACCATCTGCAAAATACTGATAAATTTGACGTTCTGGATTAACTGCGGTAATTGCAGTACGAATAAGACCAATTCGTGTCATATATGTTCTCCTGTATTGTTAACATTTTAATATTATCTTATTATATGACCCAATAGTCAACTGTTGACTTGTAACGAGTCCTATGAGATAATCGAAATATTCTTTGAAAAGTGATCATTTTGATCAATGACCAATTTGACCACTTTATTCGATATTCCGAATATGAGAATGGAATTGGATTATGTGGGGAAGTCGATATCACCAATACCAATATCAGATATACCCACACTCATGCCAATATCATCATCCAATACATCTTCTGCCGAATATAGGATTGTTTGCTGAATGGCATCATCATCATCTTGAAGAAATGATTTTAACTCTTCAAGTTTTTCTTCAGATACTTCACCATACAGACAGAGATTAACTGTCATAACAATGACATGTGGATCTTGATCATAATCACGTTCAGTTGACATTATACACCTTCCTGACCCATAATGTCAGCAATCTGTTGTTGACCAAGATGTTTGTAAGCGTCCGCAATAAGACTGGGTGGAATGTCAGACATCTCAGACTGAATCTCACTAAGTGAGAGTCCATTCGTCATATAATATTCGACATCGATAAGTATGGATTTCATTTTAGCCATTTCGATCTCCTGTTGTTAATACGTTTATAATAGCTGATTATAACCCTAAAGACAACGCTTCCATGCGTTCTCTTTTCCCAGACATATCAGTATATTACGTAATGTATGAGTCACTCATACTATACTTGACTTATGATAAACATTTCATCTTCACATGACCATCCCCACAACCACTCTTCAGTTTGTGTAAGATAATCATTAACCATTTTAAGATGATTTGGATGAGGATCAATACCTCTTGCCAAACAATATGCATGAGCAGGACTGTCAGCTTCTACACGTTTGGAACTGGGATTGTGTGTATATAAATCAACATCTATAACTAGATAAGCAGCCATTTACTTACTTCCCAGACCACGAATTAGTGACACTTCATCAACATAACCACATTTGGTGGGACGTTTCTTGAAGAAAGATAAGACCAGTAAAGTTGCACCACTACCCATCATTGCAGATATGATACACAAAATAATTAATTCATTCATGATTTGTCTCCTGTATTGTTATAGATATTATCACCCTATTAGATTTGGAAGACAACAGAAAAAAAGAACCCCCATCAAAAGAAGTGATGGGGGTTATAAAAGACTCTTATCGAGTCGTACAGGAGTTAATCGAGTAATTCCTTGACGAAATCAATTGCGTCCTTGACATCGCCATCATATTTTGGTTTTAAACTGAATGTACCCACTACATTCAACAAGTTAAGTAGATCCTTCTTAGTCTTCGCATCAAACGCTTGATCCAAAGATCGATCCGAAACAACACGTCGGTCCACACCAGTTTGCATCTCGATGAAGTCATCGGGAACATGTCCATCCAATAACTCACCAACTGTTGCCAACAAATCTTCGTCCTGTGCGTACGCAGGATTAATGATGAAGGTTGTGGTCACATCACTTACCACATCATATGGTATTCCATGTTTGTCCAAAAGATTAACTTCATCCTCACTTAAAGTAGAACGAGTGGATCTTTTCTTTAACTCACAACTTGCGAAGGAGTTATTATCGAATCCTTTGAAGTTCTTTGGACGAACGTGTTTCTTTAATCCTTCAGTTGCAAAGATGTCCTTCATCTGATCCTTCACATCCGCTTCCACAGTTTTCTTCATTGCTTCCAATGATTTCATAACTGCATCGATGGCTGCGATTGTATCGAGTTCATCTATTGCAAATTCAGGTTTTGCATTTTTCTTGCCTCCTTTCGCGACCGTTTTAGTCGCTTTGTCCTTCGCTTTGGCAAACATATTACCCATTTCTTTATCTCCTGTTTTATTGATAAGATAGGTTAATTATACCCTATTTTGAGTTGGAGTCAACTGTTATTTCGAAATTCGAAATCCTCTTTCAAAACAACCTTCCGTTTCAGTTACTTCAATTTTAGGGTTTTATACTAGTTTAAAAGCTCCGTTCTTTTGCTCTCTGTAATACTGTTGATTTCCGCTAGGGTAGGTGAATACAACATGCAAATATTTTGTGTGAATAAGCCCGTTGCGGATAGTAACCTTTCTTTTTACCAAAACGCTAACACCGTTATCAATTTCGAAATTATGAGCATCAAGACTGTTTCCGATGAGGCTAGATAAGTAATCAAAAGTAACTTCGCTAGCTTTTAATTTCTCCATTAGCCTTCCCTCTCAATCATAATAAGAATCTGATCAAGGACTTCGTCACCGATTGGTTCATCGGCGTAGTCAGGATGGAATCTTGCATTAATTGCGTCACGAATGGCAACAATATCTTCACCATCGTCCCATCGTTTATTCATTCGTTCATTTAGAATTTCTTGTGGTGACTTTTGTTCCGACATAAATTTTTCCTGTACATTATTAAAATGCACTTTTGTTGAAAAGTGCGAAAACTGTCAGTCTCTTACACTGAGCGGAGAACCAAGTACTTACGCGAATTGGTTGTACGTTACGTCTTTGTAAACATTTTCCATGCTTCTATCATCCCCTAATGAATTAAGGAGATCAACTTAATTTTGATTTCTTAATGTTCGCTTTATCCATAAAGACTGTTGAATCTTCCTCACCGTTAACTATATAAGATTCAGGATTTTTGAAGAGTTTCATGTTCCTTTCTGGTTCATCACAATTATGTTTTTCAACATAATCATCGACAAATTCCTTTAAAGTTTTCTTAGTGGTGTACTCTTCAACTTCAGTCCCATAGTATCCAGCCATACCATAACCACTTTTAATTACAAGAACTTTCATGACAAAAACCCATTTACATAATCGTCCTGTTCAGCCCAGAAATCTTCATCACGAACATCATGTTCCGTAATTGTTTCATCTTGGTGAGAAAGATAGAAAAGAGTTTTCTGATTCTCATCCAAAACATGAAAGATTTCACGTTCAGTTTCAACTTCACAACCAAGATCTGGATCGAACTTGGTTGCTACGAGTTGTACAAAATCATTGTGTATCATTTTACTCACCAAATGAATAATTGATGTTCAGGAAACACCGTTTTATAGGACTTCCATCAAAGTCATCAACAATTGTTTGATCCATATCATCCACAATTTCCATTGAATCAACATCGATCGTAATTCCATCCAACAACTCTTCATCCGTTTCAAACCCATCAGAATCCGTAAAGGTTCCAATAACTGTTTGATTGGGTGGGAGTGACTCTAATTCCTTGATTGCTTCTTGGAAGGCCATAATTAGAGCTTGTACCTCAAGTGCCATTCTTTTTCTCCTGTACGAAATTTTTTAGACGTCCTTGTCGTGTTACCAATCCAACTATTAAACTTTGTTAACGTTGGTGTAGTAGAAGGAATGTGCACCAGCTTCGGTCATTTCCAAAGTCCGCATGATTTCTTTCTTCATTTGTGCAGGTGTACGACCTTTTGCCTTACCACGACGGATGATGGTTTGGGTACGTTCGGTTTTGGTTTTACGTTTTGCCATTTTGGATTACTCCTAGTAGTGTGTTGATAAATTTGGTTAATGTTTTCTTAACCGTTGAATATATAATAGTCAGTTTCAGGGTCCAAGTCAACGATTAATTCGACTCAATTTGGTCGTTAGAACCTGCCTTTAACCCAACATTTTTCGGCAGGTTTTGTGATGACGATTGTGTCCGTTAAACGAATACGTGCAATACGTCGATTAAACGTATTTGTATACACAGAAAGCAAGATCCCTTCGCCACCTTCAAAACATACTGTCTGATCCGTATAATCAGACGTCACTCCCATTACACCTTTCATTGTTTATCCTCTATAATCAAGAAGTTACATGGCTCATTCCCTTCACCATCCTCTTTGCCAATCCAACCAGCCTCGAATCTCCATGCCTGATCGTTTAATGATGCTTGTTCAATTAACTCATCACATTCCTCATCAGTGATGGACTGATGAGGATGATTTCTACAAAACACGTACGCTCTCATTTTGGTACCACCAATGCACGTTCGTGGTCAATAGATCCATTATCAGCACCTATTACAACATATAAACATTCATTTAAGAATTCGAAGTAGTTAACATATAACCCTTCTTCAACATCATAATCGAAGTTCTCATGTTGAAATTCAAAAACACGTTCGTGAAAACGATCTCCTGCTTCAAACTTTGTGTTTGAAGGAAAGTTTTGATACCACCGAGTTACACAAAGTAACTCGGAATATTTGTCTCGATCAATACGAATAGTTTTCATCTTAACTCCTCTTTCTACATTCAGGTCCAATACCTAATTCAATACTTTCAGGATTTGTTAACTTTCTTGCACAACGACAGCACTTACCTTCGTGCCAGAACTGTACTGTGTCAGGTAGGTTCTTGTTGTTCAAAAAATGCATTAACAACCAAACAATTGTCTTCTGTGAAGGTGCATCTTTGGATACACGAGATTTCTTTCCAATAGCATAACTTAATTTGCCATCGTTATTCCAGAACTGACCCAAGTAAGTATACTGATCATCTCCACCAGATAGTACTCTGACGAAGTATGGGATGTTCTTTCCACGATTGTTCTTTGGTGAGCTAACATGATATGTTAGATGTGAATCTGCAATTGTATTCTTCAAAGTGAAGTAAGAATTGCCACCAAACACGAACTGTTTGATGTCAGAAATTTGTTTGATTTGGTTTGGATGTGACATGTTTGATCTCCTGTGATAAATCATTCAATAGGGTTATATTACTATAACCCTATCAGGAGATCAACTGTTTTTAGACTATTTGTTGGACTTAAAAATCTTGTCCACCGACCATAGCATAAATGTTATCTATGGCAACTGCGTCCATCTTCCTTAAAAGCTCCATAATGAATTCTTCCTTTTCCAACGACTCCCATCCATTGATAGCCTTTTGAATCTTCTTCAGTTTTTTGTCCATATTCTTTCGATTCTTTGCAAATTTTGCTTCCTCTTTCCGTTCAATCTCTTCCTCGTATTCAATCTCTTCCAAACGAGATTCAATATGACCTTGAATGTACTCAATGATACTTGCTTTGTATTGTTTGAAATGCAACACTTCTGCTGCAAATTCAAAACTAAGATACAGAAATTCTACTTCCAGTTCATCATTAATCAGAACTGTTAAGCAGATTTCACCATCGTCCTTCCAGTTCTCAAGAATTTTGACACTCTTGAGTTTACGTGGAGTATCAATTTTTTGATAAGGAACTAAGTCCTCTCGTGACATGTCATACCAATTTTGTGCCATTTTGTTCTCCTACTTCATTACAAACGTGTAACGAGCGTCCATTTTTCCTTTCATTTCTTCCTGAATTTGACCATCAATTACAGTCAAAACACCTTCAATTTCAAGACGTTTATTCTTGTCTCTGTAACCATTTCCAGTATCAACTGTATAGGTTGTTTTGTCTCCTGCTTGGACACCATAATCACTACGACAACCAATAATGAAGACAGGAACTTTTCTGTCTCCAAAATGATCCAAGTGTCGTTGTGCAATAACGATGGTACAATCTGGTTCGTCTTTACAGATTTTCTTGAGACCCAACTTTCGACCTGAAGTAGTCAAGTGGTAGGCCTTCATAATGTAGAATTGTGACATTTCTTTCTCCTGTATGATTTAGGGTTATTATATAATAACCCTATTCAGTAGTCAACAATTATTCTGTTCCTTCAGCAGGACAAGGAGTAAACATGAATAACTCTTCCAGACACGTGACAATTTCGTAGTAACGTTCTGGTTGATTGTCATCAATATCAACTCCGTTCGTTAATGCTTCGTACATCAAACAACGATAAAATTCAGGACTTTCCTGACACTTTTGTTTGACGTTATTAATATCGTTTTCATAATAACGATATACACGAATTGCAACACGAGCATGTGTAAGTGATCCATCATCAAGGAATGGAGCAGTTACATGTTGTGAGTTTAAAGTAGACATTATTTGTTCTCCTGTATTAATGTCTCTCTATAATAGACTATATAACCCTCCAAATCAACTGTTGACTTAGTCACCCTAATTTGCTATAATATACTTCACGACTGCAGGGAAGTCGTCAGAAGTGTCAGCGATACGGTCGGGCTTGGTCGGTGGAACGCTGGGGTGAGCGCGTGACCATATTCGAATATTCGAATATTAAAAGGTCATCCTTGACCTTTTATTTTAATCATCAACAGATGAATCAATATCCACACCATCTTGTTCAAAATACATATCGACTACTTCCTCTGTAACTTCATCTAAGTACTGAACTAATTTGTTTCCAATCTCATTAAGTTCTTCCTCAGTAGTATCATCATGAACACCCAATGATAACTTGATTGTAATGTAACCTGATTTCATAATATTTCACTCTCTTTTGTTAATAGATGAATATAGTTTAAAGGTTCCAAATTAATCAAAATACTAAAGAATCTTTAGTTGACTTTCCATTCATGAAGGGTGATAATATATGCACAATCTGAAGAAATGATGCCGCATACAAATGGTCTAGGGCCCAGACCAGAGGACGAGGTGGCAGTGGGGAACTATGGGGATAAACATTAGCAAATACGAATATTCGAATATATCTGTTGACTTTAGACTAGTTCTATGAGATGATATACAAGTTCGAATTATAGGAGAGAAAAGTCCATGTCCACATTAAACCTACTTAACCACAAATACGTAACTTCGGATATTCGTATACCAACACTTACTGATGTGTATACACCTGAGTACGTCGTTGTGTTAACAGACGGACTTGGGCGACTCGAAGAGGAGCAGTTGGAAAAGTTGAAACAAATCAACCAACTTTCACCTGTTGACTTTAGGGTTAAGGATCTGAGATAATATAATCATGGATACTCTATTACAAGCTTACAGTACACATTCTGGTCTCCTTATACATGAGGAGTACTTCGACGATCGTGATTTTCATGGTATGATGAATTTCATGAATCATTATGATAACGAAAACTTTACAATCAAATCAGAACGAGTCTCACCACTTGATCCGATATACAGTTTTACAACAAATCAATAAGTTACGAACTCGATTTCGTACAGGAATAAGAATTTAGTGTTGTGGACAAACTCCACAACCATTTTGGGAATTACTATGAGGTGCGACGTCCTATGAGATCCAAACGTTCACGTAAATTTCACCCTGAGACCATTATAGTCATACTAGTCCTAATCTTACTGACTATACTCTCATACTACATAGACTATGAGTCACTCATATAAGGTAACCACATATGTCAAATAACATACACTTATTAATTCCGAAAGGAAAAGTAATAAAGGAACAATCCGAATTGTCAGACATTGCAATGACAATCGGTGATTTAATCTTAATGGCAAAGGAGTCAAACCATCCATTAAAGAGTCAAGTCCTCATTGAGGCGTCCGACGCAATTACAAAATTAATCGGATCAGAAGCGAAATAGTTATAGACGAGAGTAGTCTAACTGACGGTACTCTCACGACCAAAGGAGTCCAACAGTGTCTAACATTGTCCCTTTAATTCCAAAGGACCACCTCGTAGTTCCAAAGTCTCTCATACAGGAGTCGTTGGATGCGATACACTTGTCAGCTCAATCAATGAAGCTCCTCCTGGAGGGTGATTCACAGTTGACCGTTAATGAGATATCTGATAAAATGGTTGCTAATATGCAATCAGTAACGGAGGTAGCTTGGAAGTTAGTCAGAACGCTAGAAAGTATGAGTCACTCATCTAGCCCATCCCCAGACCAAGAATAGTTCGAAATATTGTACAGAGACGGAATCTGAAAGGGTTTAAGATGTACGAATGGTTTGGAGGTTATGGATTTGAGGGATGGGATTGGAAGGGCATAGAGACGTGCTAATACCTAGACAAAAATTTCCAAACGCTTTTTCGTCTGACGTTTACCTAATAACTGCCAATACGCAACATTATTCACTATGATACACATTACTCCCTACTTTACATTACCTGGACTTATCGTCATTTTCTCGCTAATTTTTGCACTAATCATGTTAACGTCCACGTTGTCATTCAAAGCAACAATCATAACGTTTCTAGTCGTTTACTTTGCTGGATGGTTTGCTCATTTCCTAATTCGTATGAGTCACTCATACAGAGAGAAGTAGCATGTACAGTAAGAAATCTATGCGTTATATCTTATTAGAATGTAAAAAGGCTGGATTTGAATTAACCTTTGAAGTTGAGGCTGGACATATATCGTTTTATTGCAAACATCCTGTATATAAAAAATATACCTTTAAGTATGGTTGTTCATTAAGTGATGTCAATCAACATAATAAAATAGTTGTTGCACGAATAACCACTGAATGTGGAAAAATTTTTGCTCTTTTGGTTCGTATTAATACAGAGTCTGAGTATGCTGTAGAACAAATATTGAACAATCCAGATGTAATTAAGTGGATTAATGAACCGACTGCTGAACAACAAAGATTACATAGATTAAAGTGGGAATTATGAATGTTTTAATAAATGTTTACAAAGAGTTAGCGAACAATAATATTAATCTGAATATGGTTGTGAAAGATCGTGAAACTACATTTGCTCATGTTTCATTTTATACCTTATCTGGTGTTGAACTAACATCCTTTGTGATTCATTTTGATGATTGGAAACAAAACTATAATAAGAGATGGGAATCATTATTGAAGTATCTAAGAGAAACTATCATGAACATTGAAAGATTAAATTCGGATGAACAATATGCACTGAGAGCAATGCATTATAGTGATAAAATTCTATTATTAGTTGATAATCCTAGTCAGACATTGATTCGAACACACAAGTTGAAGTGGGAATTATGAATTTTGATAACTTTAAACACAAACTGGTAAATTCTGGAATTGAAGTTATTAGTATTAACCAAATGCGGAGCAAAAAAGGAGGATTGTCCGACAATTATGCTATACGAATTCGGATGAAGGATCATTGGTGGGAAACTACTTGGTTTTCCTGTGAGGAATTATTGTATCAAACATCAGTACAGATAGAACACCAATTCAAAACTTTACGACCAATGTTTGAACGATTAGATATCGATCCAGCCTATGCAAATGAAGTAATTAAGCAATCAGTTCGAGGTATTGCTTTTATTCGGCATCCAACTGAAGCCCATAAACGATTATACAAATTGGTTTGGCATTTATGAAATTTACTGATAAACTAAATTATGATTAAAGAAGATCAAACATGAGATATGAACAAAGACCTTTTGATGAAAAGTTTATGTTGACCATGCAAGGTATGGAGAACATTCTGTACTTCATATGTGATCACTATAATATAAACTATAGCACCATTCCAAAATTGACAGTGGAAGACCATACAATGTATGTAGATTGTTCTTCTTGGTTTGAGTTTATTGATCATCATATGACACCAAATATTGCTAAGTTGTTGGTTCATGAATATCCTTATGGAATATATGTTGTGGATGATCCAAGTGAGGGGTTAATTAGACAGCACAAAATAAGGTGGGAAGTGTGAAAAAAGCAGAAAAAACCACTGAAATGTTACGGTTATTGGGAAAGATAAACAATGAACTAGATGGAATGGATCTTCCATATTGGGGACAACTTGTAATGGGAAACTCTCCAGGACGAGATGGTTGGCCTATCATTTGGTTCCGTGATAAAACATTCTTGTTCCGACAAGGAATACACGAAGATACATGGGAACCAAATGATAAATTTGCTATACGATTCGAATTACTAGTTAATCATTTAAAGGATACTGATAATTGGGTTAAACGATTGAATGCTGATAACGAATTTGCTATTAGCACCATACAAACCACAAGTGTTGCTTATTCATACATTGAAAAACCAACCGCTGAAATGACAAGATTATTTAAACTGAAGTGGAAATTATGAACATCAAAATTGAAACAATATCTCCAGATCTTAAACCACGTTTGGAAGAGATTGCTAATCAAATCATTGAACGGTCTAATCATAGATTCAAACTTATTATTGTAGATTTAGTTCCTACTAAGGAAATACTATTTAATTTTTATAATGTTTCAGATACAATCGATTTTGAATTTAATTATGTTGTAAAATATAACAAAGTTGTAAATCGCAATTTACGAGATACAGTAAGAGAAGTAACTGATGACCTTGATATTGATCATCAGTATTACACAAGAATCAACAGTTTACCTGATTATGCAGAAAACCAAGTAAAACAACACAAGGTAGCAATATCTTGGATTTACAAACCCTCCCCTAAACTGTTGAGATTACATAAGTTAATTCATCGATTATAAGTTGACCTTAATATGTGTATGGGTGATAATATCTATATTCAATAGAGGTTATCCATATGACAATATTTGTAATTCTTTCATTAATAATTTTTATTCCATTATTGGTTTGGGACGATACAAGACGTTCTAAACCACAATTACTTAAGTGTAAAGTAAAAGTACTGGAACGAAAATGACATCACTTCATCCAACCAAAGTACTTGAAACTGTTGAAGCATTGGTAAATGATATCAATGGTTTTTGTCGTGTACAAGAATTAGGATGGACTATTGACTTAGATTCAATTGAAGACAGTTCATCAAAACCAATGGGTTCCATCATGGTTCCCAAAAATTGTTTGAACATGAGATTCAAATGTCGTCATCCTGATATTTGGACATGGATAGACTATGCTGGTACATATGATTTGTGGGAACATGATTTTGAACTATCAGTTCAAACTTTTCTTAGTGCAATCAATAGACGTAAAGAATGGATTATACAGCTGAATACTGATGAAATTTTTGCAATTGGACAAATTGAAAAAGCCCGAAGTTTTTACAAATATATCCAATATCCAAGCAAAAAATTAACAAGAGCTTATAAGCTACGGTGGACATTATGATTGCTTCTTTGGAAGTATTAAAAGGATCATGTTCTGGCAAGGCTTTGGTATATTATTGAAATTAACGCTAGTACTGAATCGTCTTTATCTGCTATTATATCAGGAAAACACAATTTTGAGTTGATTGAAAATCCTACAGAGCAAATGAAAAGATTACATAAAATAAAGTGGGAAGTATGAAGGTACGGTCAAATCTAATAACATTTTTAACATGGCAAGTAGCAGGTTCTGATATTAGAACTGGTGCTGATATTCTTATGCATAATGATCCAACTGTGATTTTAAGCATGCAAGATAGAAAGGAATTGATTAAAGAATTTTTAGAGTGTGAAATTGATTTAATTTATGAAGTAATTCCACATGTTAGATCCAGTATTGATTGGGTTATTGATCCAACCGAAAGAGCAAAAAGATTATGGAACTTGACTTGGAAACTATAAGTAATGTACAGATGATGCTTGATAAAATCAAGCACTTGAACGGGTACATAGATTGAAATGGACATTATAAATCGACGGGTTAGATTAGGGGTACGATCAAGTAACTTATCAATTAGCAACAAAGCTCACACATGTCGTTCTGTGCAAGAAACCATCATGATGGTTTTGCAACAAGAAGAACTTATGTCACTATGTGAACTTGCAAACATTCCTGATATAGTTGATCTAAGTGCTCCCTTGGCAGTACTAGTAACGTATATAGAAGAAGTTCAGAAATGGGTGGAAGAGTTAATTGAAAGGTTTGGCGATTGGTTAATGTGTAAAGTTATTGAAGTACATGAAGGTGCAATTGAAGTTATACGAAATCCCACATCAAAAATGCTTAAACTCCATAAACTTCAATGGGTACTTTAAATGAATGTTGAACTGGCTAAAAAACGAATTGATAGATATTTGACTGAAAACAATTATGGAATGTACGTAAGTAATATCCAACGAGAAAGTATAAATTTCTATTCAGGTACTATGTTTGAGGTTGAGATAAAATATATTCATTTTTGGAAACCATTTAGATGGACTTTCTCCCAAACGGAACTAGAGGTTCAAACAGTCTTAGAAAATGAAATTGATAACTTAGTTGTACTATTTTCAGACAAAATTGGAACAATCGAGTGGATGATGAAAGATGAGGAATATGCTCGTACATGTATTAAAGAGTACGCATGGGTAATTGATTGGATTCAATTTCCAAAGAAAGAATGGATTAGACTGCATAAATTGATTTATAAATTATGAGAACTGATGATCAAATTTTAAAATATATAAACCAATGTCTACCTGACAATATGGAGGCTAAACTTCACGTTACTCCAAAAGCACACCATTCTTGGTTAATTATCAAAGTAGACAACTTTTGGGCACCACTAATATTTGAATTTAAACGTGAAGATTTCATACTTCATCGTAGTGGGGATTTTGAAATGTCTGTTAAGCAGTTGGAACATAAAGTTAATATGAAGAAGAGTTTTATTATAAGAATGAATAAGGACTCTGACTTTGCACAAAAAATGATTATGAAATACAAACACCATTTTAAGTACTTACAAAATCCAACACCTGACCAAGTTCGGTTACAAGCACTAAAGTGGAGCTTGTAATGGACGAAACTGACATAATTTTAAAGCAAATTTCTCGTCGAATTCGTGAAGAAAATAGAAATTTTTCTATTGGAAGATCTGGTGCAAATACTGTATTCATAAAATATAAACCATTCTGGCCAAGGTTGGAGTATTCGTTAGGAGATCTAGATGAATGGGCGCTACATTTTCTATCCAAATATAGTATATTTGCACGAAATGTAGAAAAAGGAATTGAATATATTTTTAATATAAATTCCTCTGAATCGGAATCATTAAAAGCGATACACGAAAGTGAATACGCTATTCAATACATTCGATATCCAACTGAGGAAATGATAAGACTCCATAAGTTAAGATGGAAATTATAGTTGACCCAATTGCAATTATTTGAGATAATAATTGTATGAATGAATTTAGCCACTACAACCTTGTCCCTTTCTATATCTTTGTGATTGGTGTTGGGATTATATTTGTTGTGTTAGGAATACTAACATATCGTACCAATCTAAAAGATACTAATGATCGTGAGAGATTAAAGAATCTAGAAGCAAAGAAACGTCTACAACAAATCAATCAACAAAAACGAAATTGGGACAAGTTAAGAACAATTTTCGAAAAATCATCTTTGGATGTTGTTCTTGAACATAAAAGAAAAATTCGTTCACAACATGCTAGTGATTATTATAACAAACGAGTTAAAGAATGCCATATTGAATTTTTCCAAAAAATTATTTTTAAAATGTCTCAAGATGAAGACTTTACAAAATTAATGGTCAGAGAATCTGAACATGCTTATGGAATAATTTCCTTAATTCATACCGATTATGATAAATCGTCTATCAAAAAAATACACAAATTACGGTGGAAATTATGATTTTATCTGCTGAGTGGTGGGAAAAATTTGATGGTGGACAATATGAATTCGATACAGTGGGGTAACGTTCCAATTTGGGTTTGGATTGTTGTAGGAGTTTGGCTTTCATCTATCATATACCAAATTTTTTCTGAGCAATATAATGAGTACAGCAATAAAATCCATAAGTTAGAGAAACGATTTTGGAAAAAACATCAACTTAAAGTAGATATTACTTTGGCTGGTGAAGTAATAATTGATGATGGTGATATGAAAAAACCTGTTACAGTTATTATCCTTTCACTTCCAGCTGACCAAAATATGAAAATTGCCTACCATAAAATATTAAAGTATTATTTAAGTCAGAAAGAATTAATTGACAAACTAAATTCCGATGATGAAATTGCAATTCAAATGATTAAAAGCAATTCACAGTGGATTAAGTGGTTAAAAGATCCTTCTGAACGAGTACAGCGTTTTATCAAATTAAGGTATGAATTGTAATGTATAAACTTTTTCTTATGAATTTCAATCGAGTATCGTGGATAGAATCTTTTGATGACAAACAAAAATTCTTTGATCGATATTGGGAAGCAATGTCTGATAATCAAATTGCAATGGTGGAAGTTCGATAATGATGGATGTTGGTCAACAATTGCTAATCATTTTTATGGCTAGTGGTGTAGTGTTTGGATTATTTGTTTTGTTTCCTTGGGTTTTAGATACATCCAAAGAAGACTTTGCGAGACAGGTAGGTGAACATCATGCTTCCATACAAGAATTAACAGCCTCATTGGATCTAATTGAAAATTCTAATTTAGATGAATTGCTCCTACTTAAACTTGGTGAGACTAACTTGACACCCGACCGTTTTTGGCGTGCCATTGCTATTCGACAGCAAAAATGTCTTGAGGTACTTGCCGATGATGTTGCTCATAAAATGAAAAATGATAAACAGTTTGCTCAACAAATTGTTAATCTATCTCCACACGCTTTGGGACTAGTGTTACTCAAATGTAAAGAAATTCCAACAGAAATTCAAAAGTTGCATAAGTTGAAATGGACACTATGACATTTGCATTATATATGTGGATCATTGTTGGAGCATTTATTGGTATTGTCATTATCTACAATGCTTGGGATGAACGTACAAGACTGAAATCTACATCAGATCTAGTACAAAGAACAGAAAGATGGAATGAAGCTGTTTATAATCACCAACAAAAACGAAAAATTCAAAAAATGGATCTTAGTGAATTGTACCTTGCAAGGGAAAAATTACTCAACGATTCAGCATCTTACTCTGAAAAAGAATATCAATTTATTCAAGAACAAATACGTCTTCAATTGTGGGAGTGGAGCTTAGAAATATTAACCAAAGGTAATCGAAAGGATTTAATTAAAATATCACCAAATACTTACTCATTGATGCAAGTGCTTGGTAGAAAGGGAAAATTGAAAATCTCAGATGAAGAGGAACGTTTACAAAAGTTAAGGTGGGAGTTATAATTATTTACCACCAACAAGTTTGTCAACTACTTGCCCAATTTGATCAACACCATATTTTGATTTTAGGGCTTTAAGTTTGGAACTTGTAGAACCTTTGACGAACATACGGATTTCGCTTTTACCTGACGATTGTTTGTCGTGGTACTTATCAGTGGCTTTGTCCCACTCTTTGTGCTTTTTGTCATCTTTTTTGCTGTCGTTTTCTTCAGCTTCAAATATTTCAGAAAGTTTCATTAATATAACTCCATAAATGCATTTGTAATATTTATGGTTGAGGAGAGAAAATTGAATAATTATATTGTTGTGTTAGAACAAAAAATACTCGATCACACATCAGATTATGGTCGTCCAAATCGTCAATCTCTGTATTTAAAAGATCTAAATACAGAACTTCCGTCATATTCATCATATACACATACAAAAGATGATGCACATGAATACGTTTCGGCACGAGCCGCACGAGAAGCAGCCCGATCATTAAATAATGATCCTGAAATACGAAGTGCAATGGACAACAATGGCCTTGATGCAGATGAAGGTTTTGAAGTTAAACCTGTGAAACTAAAGATAAAAGTTGGTTCACATATTTTAGTTTAGGAGAAAATTATGAATATTTTTGTAGTATTTGGAATGTTATTGGTTGCTGTAGGTATTGTCTATGGTATTGATCAACTTCGAAAAAAGAATTGTAAGTAATGGAAATTTTAATGGTTATTGGAGGATTCTTCCTCCTTTTCCTCTTTGCTGAATTGTTCTTTACCATTATTGGAGCAATTTTTGAAGGATTCTTTTTCGTTGTAGGTGGGTTATTCGAGTTACTTTTTAGTTTTATCGGTATGATATTTGAAGGAATTTTTATTGGAATATATCACCTTATCCAGTTGACTGTTGGGTCAGATTCGATTATACTTAAAAAGATGGGTAAGATTAAGTTTCCAAAATTTAAACGGAAACAAAAAATTATTATCAAATCATCTAAAGATCTCCATATCAAAATGGAGCAGGATGAAATTACCATCAACGACAAACTTGATAAACTTTTTGATAAAGAGGAAACAAAATGAGTAAACAAGAGAAGTATCTCAAAAGCTTGGAACAACAATTAATTCGTGAAAATGTTTTGAAAGCAAACCAAGAATCAAATGTACGTTATGAACGTGATTTTCATGAAGAAAAAACTTCTCGTTTATCTGCGGTTCTCTACATTGGTTTAGGTGTAGTTGTAGCAACCTTAACGACTTTGTATTATACGGAAATTGTGAATGTATTCAACCAGATAGGAACATTAATCGGGGTCTAAATGCGTTCATCATATAAAACAATTGGGTGTCTTGCAATAATCATTGGAGTATTAATTGGGGTGATTGTTGTTACTCATTACCTTTAAGTAAATACTTCAATGAAGGACAAAATTCTTAATGGATTGACTATTTGTGGACAATTTGCTATATTATGTATTGTAGCTGTAATTTTTGGTTTTATAGTCATTGGACTAGCTGAATTAGCAGAAATAATATTAAAATAATAGGAGCTAATTATGTCAATAAATTTCAATCGCACTGGTTATATTCCACCCAAATTGCTTGGTGATGAAGTAGTAACACTTGCGAAAAAAGTTCGAACTACAATTGAAAAGGTTATCATAATTAACAACGCTGAAATTGTTGAAGACCTAACAGAAACTATTAGTCGATACCTTTTCAAACATCTCTCCAAACGAACTCAATTTGATGACATAGCAATTGCTGGTCATCTATTAGAACACGATTCTAAATCAGCAACATCCAGACACTTTATTTCATTACGAATGAAGGATAAGGTTATTGAAGTTACATATGATGCAGTGTATAAGTGGTAATGAAAATAAAAATAACAGGTAAAAATATAAACAACAAACGTATATTCAATGAGATAGCAAACCATTTGAATAGACTAACGGTTGTGGAAACATTAGGTCGTAGTTTTATTCCAACTTTTCAAGATGTGTTTCAAGGACATTTAGAAGATGTAATGGAACTTTACCTCCAAAATAAAGAGATAGATAATTATCTTGTTAAAGTTATTATTACAGAAGAGAAAGATTCTGTCACAATTGAAAGTAAAATTCGATTTCGACAGTCTCAATGTTTAAATCAAACAGAAATTCGTTGTGTAATGGTTATAAATCAATCTGAGATATCATAATGATCATACTTATAGTAGTACTTGCTATCAGCATCCAATTATTCTCTTGGTGGTGTAGTGGAGTATTCTATGAGAAATCTGTTTATGCAGCCAGCCATCATACAGGTGAAGAAAAGAAATGGACATTTTGGTGGATCATTTCTATTGTATTACGTTCCTTATTCGTCACCGTTGCTCTTCTCGCATTTACTGAGTATGATTTTATTGGTTGGTTATGGATTTCAATTCTAGTAGCCAAATTCGCTTATATTCGCAATCGTTCAGAATTTGAGATAAAGAAATCTCGGTTTGGACAATTGTTTCTTAAAATTCATGGTTTTGATACAAAAAGATTAGGGGAACGTGTAAAATGAAATTTCAAGAAGATGATTGGGTTACTCATGTTACTTGTGGTGGTAAGGGTAAAGTCTTAAGAGCAGATGATACTCATTCTCAAGTACAATGGGAAGTCAATGCACCAAGACATGTTGGTACATACTACAATACTGAACTTCGTTATTGGGAGTCAATTGACTATGCAAATGCAATTGCCGAAGAATTAGGTCAGTTGTTGTCACAAACTAAGGACGTACAATAATGTATGCCATTACAGTTTTATGTGAAGATGAAAGTCCTTATGTATTTGTTGTGACTTCTGTCAATGATGATGGAACTGTTGATCTTGATCAACTTGATTTGAATGATGATGGATCAGTTAAACATGAAGCACTACGAAAATATGCTTATCAAGTTGCATCACCAGCAAAGGCTAACGATGTTCGTGACATTGTTCGTAAAAAATGTGAAGAGTATGGTGCAACCGTCCAATCGATTGATTTAGTCAAAGTCAAACCCAAATACAAGCATAGTCACATACATATATAAATGTATGCAGATACGAATATTGTCGGATATTCACGTTGAAATCAATCCTGATTTTTGGTTTGAACGTTTAGATAGTGACCAAGATACTACTCTTGTTGTTGCTGGTGATTTCTGTCCCATCAAAAAAGAAAATAGTTTAAAACCTTTACTAGAAAAAATTGCCACACAATTTAAACATGCCATTCTTGTGTTAGGTAATCATGAATTCTATAAAGGTTCGATTGTTAATGCTAGAGAACGTTTAGAGGATCATATTCGAGAAGGTGGTTATAACATTACTGTACTCGATAATTCAACGTACATTGAAGATGACATACTGTTTATCGGTTCAACTCTTTGGACAGATTATGATAAAGAAAATCCAACATTAATGCTTCAATCTGAACAATTTATGACTGACTATCGAGTTATTCGAACAGGTTCCAATGGTGCTCCTTATCTTCGCAAACTCAAACCTGTTGAAATTCTTTACTTACACAAACGTGATAAGAAATATATTTTTGACACTATTACTGAAAATAGAGAACAATTTAGACAGATAGTAGTTATTACTCATCATGGTCCTACTTGGCAATCAATTGGACCAAAATATGTGGGTGAGGTTTCTAATGGGTGTTATGTTAGTGATCTTAGCCAAGAAATTCTTGATACAAAACCCAATCTTTGGATTCATGGTCATACACATCACAGTGCTGATTATATGGTAGGAGAAACGAGAGTTATTATTAATCCTCATGGTTATGGTAATGAAAATTATCATGGATTTAATCGTGCACTCACCCTTGATATCTAACAAAAAATAACTGATCATACGAATATGATATACTTATTTTTATTACTTTGGACAATTCTTGGGTTTATCTTATTTGCGAATTTAGTAAATGCTGATGTGGAAAGTGTTCCTACCCCAAAACTAGTTTTCTTAGGGCTTATTTGTGGACCATATACAACACTTGTAACATTACTTACCCTTGCTGATAGGTACAAATAATATGTTTGATGCTACTCGTGACTTACAAGTTGTAATTGGTGTATTCATTGTTATAATGGTTGTAGTAATTGTTGGTGTTATGTGTATTGAGAAAAGTAGTAAAGAATTACAAAAAACACGTGAGGAGAATGACGAATGACATTAGTATTAATCCTTTTTGGTAGCCTGTTTGGATTAGCTTTCTTGGGTATGATCGCTGACAATTATATGGGTAAAAAAGGTTGGGAAGTAAAACAAGTTGACTATACTAGTGAAGTAGATAAGATACTTCAGGACATACCCAATGAAGGTTGTTAATATATTTGGTGGTCCAGGAGCAGGTAAATCTACGGCTGCACCACTATTGTTTGGCTTTTTGAAAATGAAAGGTATTAATGCTGAACTCGTTGGGGAATATGCAAAAGAATTATTATATGATGGTAGACTTGAATCTGTATCAGAACGTCAAGAATACATTTTTGCTAAACAACACCACAAAATTCACAGGTTAAAAGATCAAGTAGACTATGTTGTAGTTGATAGTCCATTATTGTTAGCTGTTGCATATACAGCGGATGGACATCCTGGTGCTGACCATTTTAAGAACTTTGTTAAAGATAATCATGATCAGTATGATAATTACAACATTTTATTGAGACGAAATTTAGACCTACCATTTCAACAAGAAGGTAGAGATAGGGATTTGGAACAATCGATTGAGTTAGATCAAAAGATTGAACAAATGTTAATTGACTGGAATTACCCATACATTACTGTTGAAGTGTATGAAGGTAATCATTATTACATGGCACATAGGTTGCTAAGTGAAACATCTTAAATTACCATTGGAAAAACGCAGATACTTTATCGTTGGTGATATTCACGGACGGTTTGGTTACTTTCATCAACTACTTCGCAAAGTAGGATTTTGTGATGATGATATTGTCATATCTGTTGGAGATATGATTGATCGTGGTGTTGAATCTTATCGAGTAGTTAAATGGTTCCATGATACATCAAATGCTTATGCTGTTCGTGGTAACCATGAATCTATGTTCTTGGACGCTGCTAATTTACCTGATATACCAAGTACTGGCATGTATGCTAGTGGTGGTTTCGATCGTCGTAAGTTTTGGATTCGTAATGGTGGTGAAACTACCATGAACGAAATCGATCAAATTGATGACTACACAGAAGATAAGTTGAAAGATATGTGTGAGGCTCTTCCATATGTTATTACTGTTGGTGAACAAGATGATCCTCTCGCTTTTCGAGTTCTTCATTCGGATCCTCCACTTCAATGGGATGAAGATGATTGGTTAAATATTGATAATCTGCAGTGTGGACAGAAAGAGCTTGAGACTCTTTTGTGGAGTCGTGCTTTAAGAACATTACTTCAACATACAACTGATGAAGAAGGTTTTGCTGAAATGATGACAATGGAGTTACCATTTCGGACATTCGTTGGACATACTCCAACATATGGAAAAGTTGAACGGGTTGGTCCTGTCACATGGTGTGATACTGGTGGTCGCTACTTATCAATGGTTGAGGCTATTTCGGGTAAAGTTCATTTTATTGAAGGGTTGGGGTGTTACCAATAACCCTTGGGAGAAATATTAATGGTTATTCTTTTAGCAGAAACGTCACCAGCAAAACTGGCACAAAAAGTTTCATTTTTGGCTTACGTTCATGTTCTTGAAGAGGAAAAGTCTGGAAAGGTTGTAGATGGTTGGGAACCTGTTGGACATCCATATACAGATGGTCAGCGTCATTTCATGATGATGGGTCGTCATTTAGATGATGGTCAACTTAGTAAGGATATGGTTGAAGATGAACTTGATGAAGTTAAATATGCTAAGAAGTTATTGAAGCAACGTTTTATCTTATGAAACATTTACTAGGAGTCCAATGTGGCGAAGAATTCTATATATACTTTTGTGAGAATATGAGAAGAGAAGATCAAAACGTACCTCATATTCCATACAAACTGATGTATACAGCTGAAGTAATTATTAACTTCACACAGAAAAAAGTATTAAAGTCTTTTCACATTAGCTTTGACGAATCAAACATATATAATGAAATTTATCAACAATTTCACCAGAATGCAAAACTTGTTGATGAAAAATGGTTACATCAACATTTTGGTGTACGAACTATAACTGTAAATACACAAGGCGGAGGCAACTTTGTCTTGAATGCATAAGAATAATAATGATTTATACAGGTATTGGTAGTAGAAATATACCAGATGACATAAAAGAAAAAATAATACATATTGCAACTCACTTAGCCGAATGTGGTTATACATTACGTTCAGGTGGAGCTGACGGTGCAGATACAGCTTTTGAAATTGGGGCTCTTCGAGGTAATGGCAAGAAAGAAATCTTTTTACCTTGGAGAAATTTTAATGACAATCCTTCTGTCTTATATGAACCCCCTCAACTTGCTTTTGAAATAGCAAGAAAGTACCATCCCAATTGGGCAGGTTTAAAACCTTCCGTTAAACGGATCATGGCTCGAAATTCCCAACAAGTTCTCGGTTTCGACTGTAGAACGCCCACCCAGTTTATAGTATGCTATACTGAAAATGGTGAAATGAAAGGTGGAACAAGTCAAGCATTAAGAATTGCGATTGACTTGAATATACCAATCTATAATCTGGGGGATCCAAATGTTAACAGTTACAGTGACTTTCTCAATCTCTGAGGAAGCAATTGGCGAAGATGAAAATCTTGAATTTATAACACAACAAGTTCGGAATGAACTTTCTAGAGTGGAAGAAAATTCTGAGTGTGGTCTAATTTATCATGGTCATCTATTAACTGATCACCGTCCAACCGATGATGAAGTTTGTGGACTTTATGGGGAATGGTGCGAATAGTGAAATCTCTAGATGGATTGGAAAGGTGGATTGTTAATGCATTGAAGATTGAGCGTAAATGGAAATCTCAAATCTTAACAATAACTGATAATTTAGTAGCACCAACAATTATAGATGTGTTGGATGTTATCGAGTTAGCTATGGATGCTGAAGAAGAATTTGGAATAGAGATTGATGATAGCATATGGGAAGATCAAACAACTGTTGAAGGTTTTGCTCAGTTAATTCGTCGTGAAGTTATTACCAATATAGTATCAGCCAACCAACAAAAACACTACTTTGAGATTACTCCAGCAGATTTATTAGAAATATATGAAACTGATCCACAATTTATTCATAAATTAATAAATGAATATGAAATGGTTGGAGCTTTTATAAAAGGACATAATCCTAATATTGACAAACATCACAATTTAAGATGGAAATTGTAGTTGTCTTTTACCCTTATTGATGTATAATAAACTTATGAAAACATTAACTGCAAAACAATTCGCTTGGTGTTACTTGTTCCTATATGGTCATGTTGATGCTGAATGGAGCTTCTATGGTGGCCATTATAATATGGATAGTAAAAAGACCTTTGAAGCATTAAAGGCTATCAAACGAGATGGTATTGATTGGGATAAAACAGAAGAACCACGAAGTACCACTGAATCTACCTTTGAAGGTACATTTGATAATAATTCCTATACAGAAGTAATGGAAGGAACAATTGTTACATTGGAAGGTACTGAAATTGATTTTTCCTGTGAAAGTGATTTGTCGGAAGTTTGGTCATTGATGGCTGATTTACAAGGTAAAACCATCGAATCTATTTTAAATGAACGTTCTAGAAAATTAGGGTTAGAATACTTATGAATGAATATGAAAGTATTACTGTATACTTCCACACCGAACAAGGTGATGGTTCTTTCAACATGATAAAAAAGGAAGGTTTAAATCTCGATGAGATGATCGAAGTTGCACTGGACACAGTTCGAAAAGTTGGCAACTATGAAATTGTTGAGTTGGTTGATTATAAACCTATGACGGTACAATGAAAATTGTTGTAATTGAAAAACTTAATGCAACTGAAGAAGATCAAGCAAAAATCGATTTTATCGTTCGTAAAATCAAACGTGATCTAAACTTAAACGATACACAAGTTATTGTGTATCGTTCTCACCAACACGAGTCCTTATTTCGAGGAGCATTATTTGTATCATTGGGTGGTGATGGAACTGCATTATTTGCAATGAAATTAGCAGCCCAACACGATGGTAGTGTCATTTCAATGAATCTAGGACATCTAGGTTTTCTTGCTGATTTTGAATATATGGTCAACAACGATAGTTTTGTTAGGGCTATCGGTGAAGTCTATTCTGGACTCTGTGGAAATTCATTGGAACACGAACAACGTTCCATTATTGAAACAAAAACAATATATGGTCAACAAGCATTGGCTGTGAACGAATTTCATTTAGCAGCCAGACTATCAGGAATATTATTAAAATTTACCATAAGAGTTAATGGTCAAACTGTTGGAGTACAAAAAGGTGATGGTGTATTAATTTCAACACCAACAGGATCAACAGCTTATAGTTTAAGTGTTGGTGGTTCAATTATGAGCCCAGAAATTGATGCTATTCAAGTTAATGTTATCTCACCTCACACCATGACATCCCGTCCTCTTATTGTTCCTATGACCAGTAAAATTGAAGTTTTAATTGCTCCAATTAATGAACCACTCTTATTAAGAGGTGATGGTCAAATAATTGATCAGATCACTAGAGCAGATAATGAAATTTCATACACATTTCAAAAATATGCAAATAAAATCAACATGTGGCATCGAATTGGTTGGAACTACTATGATGTTTTAGCTCAAAAAATGTTGTGGTGGAAGCAAGGCGCATGATCGGCTTAAGAAAAATTTTATATTTCTGCCTATTATCAATTGTTTATCAAATTTCATCAGCTGATGAAAATCGATGTTATGGTCTTAGCCAAATTGGTAAAGATTCAGTCATAAACCACCATGCAGGAACTCCTCCCGAACATGCTGAACGTATTGCTCGTAATGAAGATGGCACTTATAACCTTGAACTTTACAACATAATTGTGAGAGCATATCTTTGGGAAGGTACAGCTGAAGAGTACCAATTGAAAATAATGTTTGATTGTTTAGGAAAAGAGAAATGAAAGAAGTATTTGAAGTAACCGAGAACCATATTAAGCTATTACAGAGAATGTACTTTCGATATGATGATTATTGCGAATTTGGTGCACCTGCAGTAGACTGCAAACGTCCATATGGTAATAGTTATGTCTATGGTGACATTGCAGAAATTTTAGGTATTGAGCCTGAAATTATTGATGAAGATTATGATGAAGCAGATTTTTCAGAAGAACAACTGAGATACATGGATCAAATTCATCAAGAGATGACAGATGTTCTTCAAATTTTTACACGTCTATTATCAATTAGTCCAGGCAAGTATGTACAAACTAATTATTATGAATGGGAGAGATTTGAATGAGTTATAAAGCTACTTTTGAATTAACTGTAATGGTTGACATAGACGATCTAAAGGGAGATAATATACTCGATGCTGCACAAACTGCAAGCATGATAACTCAAGATCAGTTAGCTCAACTAATTAGTTCTGGAGATGTTGAAATTTTTGATTCGAAAAATTTTCGAATGACAGGTATAATGGAAACTTAAAGTGTATATCACTGTAAAAAATAAGATGATTATAGCCACCCTTGTAGCAATTGCTTGGGTGGCTTTTTGTGTTTGGTTTGATTCACCTTGGTTTGACCAATTACAAGACATATATGGAAGAGTAGGTGGATTTTTAATTGTTTCATTAATTGCTTTCCTTCCAGGATTTATGAGTTTATTTCTTATTACTGGTTTGTTAAGCGACAAACGACCCATTCCAAAAGGTAAATGGCCCTTACCACCAATTACTGTCCTTGTAGCAGCCTACAATGAAGAAAATCATATTAATGAAACAATAGATTCAATCTTAGCACAAGATTATCCAAATGAGATAGAACTTCTTGTTATATCTGATGGATCTACAGATAAGACTGGTGATGAAGTTGTAACTAGAATAGCCAAATCAATCAATGATCCTGATTTGAAATTTCGTCTCATTGAGTTAACGAAAAATTTTGGTAAAACAATGGCCTTAAATGTAGGACTTAAAGAGGCTTCGCATGAAGTTATTGTAACTCTTGATGCTGATTCTACCTTATACAAAGATGCGTTGGTGAATATTGTTAATAATTTAGTTAATGGACCAACAGGAACTGCAGCAGTTGCAGGAACTGTACTTGTTCGGAACTCTCGTACAAACTGGTTAACTAAAATGCAAGAGTTTGACTATTTTTCAGGTATTGCTGTAATGAAAAGAGTTCAATCTCTTTTGCAAGGTACTATGGTGGCACCTGGAGCATTCTCATGCTATTGGAAACAAGCTCTCCTTAATGTTGGTGGATGGCCTAAAATGTTAGGTGAAGATATTGTTTTAACTTGGGGATTTCTAACAAAAGAATATAGAGTTGGTTATGCCGAAAATGCATTTATGTTCACCAGAGTTCCTGAAAAGTATTCTCAATTCTTTAACCAAAGAGTGAGATGGGCTCGTGGATTAATTGAAGCATATAAGGAACATCCAAAAATCTTAACCACCAAACGTCTCAACTTACCTTTTGTTTGGTATAATTTTATTTCACCCATTTTAGATTTTGCTTTCTTAACAATTTTTGTACCTGGAATTATTCTTGCTTTGGCTTTTCAGTTCTATGCAATTGCTGGTTTAATGACGTTATATTTGCTTCCACTAACACTATTATTAGCCACCATTCAATTCTATAAACAACGAAAAATCTTTCATGATTATGGTTTGAAGATTAGACAAAATTGGGGTGGATTTTTCCTACATGTTTTCTTTTACCAATTAATTGTAAGTCCTGCTTGTTTTGTCGGTTATATTAAAGAGTTAGGAAACGATAGTAAATCTTGGGGAACTAAGTAATAGTTGACTTTCACCCAATTATATCTGATAATGTATTATTAGTTAAGAAAAGAGGTTATTATGAAAGTAAAAGATTTTATTGAACAACTTCAAGCATTAGTTGAAAATGATCCTGAAGTTGGAGAACTTGAAGTATTTCAACAATCTTGCTTTGATGATCCTTATGCTTTTGAAACTACATATATGTATGCATCAGAAGTGTACGAAACAGATGGTGGTCAAACTTACACTGACCTTGCAGAAGTAGGTGATGAAGAGGTCACTGATACCATTCCTGCACTTATTATTGATGCACATTGAGGACTAATTATGTACCCAAGTGAAGAATATTTAAACAAACTGAGAGATGCATTGGAAATCTTTTATCCACATCTCATGCCTGATCATGTTAAAAAGAAACAAAGGGACTTTACAGAACGTGAATATACAAAGGATATTCCACGTCTTGGAAAGAGTTACTTCAAACTTCAATATGAAGTAAGAGCAATGATCAATCCAATTCTTGAATCTCATTTACTTGGTGGTAATGAGATTGTTGTTCCACATTTGGAACAAGAATATGAAAATTTGAAGAAAGGAATTAAAGAACTAAAAAATTCCTTACATAAGTTTAAAGGTCATGTTCCTTTAAAAGCAGTTATGACTGAATACGAAGAACTTCTTAATGAAGATATTCATGAACTTATGATTGCTGATCTTAAACATCTGTGTGAAAAGACTGGAATCAAGTTGAAACGTTTTGCTCGTTTCAGAATTGGTGATACTGTTGAAGTGAAACATGATAAAGCACTTGGACATTGTAAAGTTGTTAATAACTTTGACCCAACTGACATAAAACGTGTTGGTGGTGAACCAGTTAGTTTTTATGTTCGAATTGAAACTAAAGATGGAGAAGTTCTTGGTTATCATGAAGAAAATTTGGAACTAATCGAACCATCTATGATTGTTGATTTGGTTCGGAATGGTAAAGTTGTTGGTCAAGTTGATCTTAGCAAATAACCATAGTATAAATAGAGTTGACAAGATAGACTTGTCAACTCAACTTTTTCCATAGGAGGAACTCTTATGAAGTACGATTATATTATTTTAATTGGCAGATTCATGCCATTCCACAATGCTCACAAACATTTAGTTGAACTTGCTTTGCCTTGGACAGATAAAGTTATTATTCTGTTGGGTAGTGCAAATCAAGCACGAACTGTCAAAAATCCTTGGACGTGGGAAGAACGTAAACAAATGATTCTTGCTAGTTTTCCAAACGATGCTGATAGATTAATTTTTGCACCCATTGAAGATACAATGTACAATGATCAACAGTGGGTAACTGAAGTACAAGAAACAATTTACAATATCATTACTTCCAATTACAAAGATGGTGAAGACCTAACAACAAAGAAAGAAATTGGTCTAATTGGTTGTGAAAAAGATGATTCTTCTTACTATCTCAAAATGTTTCCTCAATGGAAATTTCATGGTCAAACACCAGTTAAAGGCCAAGTTGCACTAAATGCAACTGATGTACGTGCTGGTTATTTTGATTTGGGAATTATTCCTGACTCAAATTATGCACCTGAAGGTACCAGAAGTTTTCTGTATGAATTCATGAAAACTGATGAATACGATCGGTTGGTTCGTGAATATAAACACTTACAAAAGTACAAACAGGCATGGAGTGTCGCTCCTTATCCTCCCACATTTGTAACTGTAGATTCAGTTGTAATTACGTCAGGACATGTACTAGCAGTTCGTCGTAAAGCCGCACCAGGAGAGGGATTATTAGCATTACCAGGAGGTTTCTTAGACCACAACGAACAAATTGTGGATTCAATGATTCGTGAATTGAGAGAAGAAACCAAACTGAAAGTTCCTGATCCTGTACTTCGTGGTTCAATTAAGACAAGTGGTGTATTTGACCATCCAAATCGTTCATTACGTGGACGTACAATCACACATGCTTTTCTAATCGAATTAGAACCAACAACTCACGGATTACCAAAGGTTAAAGGTGGAAGTGATGCTCAAAAAGCAGAATGGATACCACTTAGTCAAGCATTAAAAATGGGTGATCAATGGTTTGAGGATCATTTAATGATTTTGAAGCACTTTGTTGGAGAGATCTAGTATAAATACTCTGAATTGAGGAGATTTTTAATGAAACTTGCTGACATTTTAGTAGAAGCATCAGCCAAAATGGGTCTGATATTTTCATATGTTGATGGACAATTTGAAGATATTGAACTTGTTGATTGGAATACACAGATGGTTGTTCGTGGAAACCATTCAGCTAATCTGTTTAAAAGTTTGATTCGTGTAATTCGCGAACATGGTGATTTTAGTGAATTTGCAAAGTTTGCTCGACAACACTTACAGGGTGGTAAAAAACTAGGTCCTGATTATGCAGACCAAGGTGAAAATGACTTATACGTCATGTATCCTGTAGATGATCAAGTTATTGGTGACTTGATTGACATGTACGAAGATGAAACTGGAGCAAATGATCGTGACGAAGATGAATATCCACATGAGGATGAGTATAGTCGTCGTGGTCTAAGACGTTCAGACTTTTATTAATCTAGGACCGTTTGCTGTTATGCAGTAGGCGTCTGTTAAGGGCAAGGATTCGCTACCTTTGCCCTTAACCTTTTTTACATAGGATAATATAATGCGATTAGAAGAGATTAAACCAATCAAGGAAGCTAAGAAACCTAGTGAAGATTCAACTAAGGGCTTAGAAAAATATGTTGATGCCAAGAATTGGCCTAGTGATCTAGAACAGGCAAAAGCGTTTGGGAAACAAGCGGTTAGTCATTTCAAGTTCAAAGATAAGATCCCTAAGTTCAAAATGGCGATTAACAAAGCAAACTCTGTTGCAAAAGTACAATTTATTGTAATCAATGCAATCATGAGTGGTGAAGGTAAAGCTGTCATCAAATGAAGTTGGTTGAATTGCATCAAGCTAATTGTACGTTTTGTAATCAAGATGCAACAAAAGCTGTTGTATGGGCGGATGGACGAGCACAAATACCTGTTTGTGATGCTCATTTAAACAAAGCAAAACAAAAAGTTAAAAGCAATGGTGACAAGGTTGTAGAAATTAAAGCATTATGAAACTTCGGGATCTATTTGAAGAAATGCCACTACAACAAAGTCCCACTTATACCAGTGATTGGGATTCATCTGGACGAACAGATGTGGAATCATTGGTGAATAAAATCCATCAACGTGGAATACGACCTTCACTTGAAATGGTACGAGTAAATGATCTCTTAGCCACACAAGATTGGTTAAGTGATGAAGGTGGTGGGGGTGATCCTGTATTTGATGAATATGAAGATTATCCTGTTGCTTTGAAAGATAATGAAGGTTATCACTTATTAGATGGGCATCATCGTGTAAGTGATGCATACGATCAAGGTCGTAAAGTAATTAAAGTCTACGTTTTTCGATTATAACCGTTGACTACTCTTATGTCGAAGAGTATAAATAAAGACAGAACAGATCGGAACGATCTAAACCTTAAAGAAAGACTTAAAGGTACAACTTAAACATGTGGAGGAACTCTGTCATGAAACACACAAACAATATCCTTTTAAATACCGACTCTTATAAACCATCTCACTTTTTACAATATCCACCTAACACTACTCGTGTTTTTTCATATATCGAATCTCGTGGTGGGGCTTATGATGAGACTGTTTTCTTTGGTCTTCAAATTTTTCTAAAAGAATATTTGAGCAAACCAATCACTCAAGAAATGATGGACTATGCTGAAAAATTCTTAACAGCACATGGCGAACCCTTCAATAGGGAAGGTTGGCAACATATTTTAGATAAACATAATGGTTACTTACCAATCAAGATTCGTTCAGTTCCTGAAGGCCTAGTAATACCAACACACAATGTGCTTGCAACGATAGAGAATACTGATGATAAATGCTATTGGTTAACATCTTACGTTGAGACTGCTCTATTACGTAGTATATGGTATGGAACGACAGTAGCAACTAATAGTTATACCGCAAAACAAATTATCAAACAGTTCATGGAAGACACGTGTGACGATCTAAGTGGACTACCTTTTAAGATGCATGACTTTGGGGCACGTGGTGTTAGTTCAATGGAAAGTGCTGGCATAGGTGGAGCTGCACATTTAGTTAATTTTATGGGCTCAGACACTATTACAGGTGTACTTTTTGCGAATGAATATTATGATTGTGAGATGGCTGGATTTTCTATACCAGCAGCAGAACATTCCTCAATAACTTCTTGGGGTAAAGATAGAGAATTAGATTCTTATCGAAACATGCTTCGTCAATTTGCAAAACCTGGAAGTCTAGTTGCTGTTGTAAGTGACAGTTATGATATTTTCAATGCTGTAGAAAACCTATGGGGTAAAGAATTAAAACAAGAAGTTATTGATTCTGGTGCTTTGGTTGTGATTAGACCAGATAGTGGCGATCCAGCTACCGTTGTTTGGAAACTTGTTCACTTGTTAGCAGATTCCTTCGGATATGATATTAATACAAAAGGATATAAAGTACTAAAATATGTTCGAATTATTCAAGGTGATGGTATTAATAATGAAACAATTAAAGAGATTTTATTTCGACTAAAAGGTTCTGGTTTCAGTGCAGAAAACATTGCATTTGGTCAAGGCGGTGGATTGTTACAAAAAGTTGATCGAGACACTTGTAAGTTTGCCATGAAAACAAGCGCAGCGTTAGTTGATGGTGTGTGGGTTGATGTTTATAAATCACCAGTGACCGATACTGGCAAACATTCTAAACGAGGTCGTTTAAGTTTGTATCGTGATTGTAATGGTGACTATGAAACAATATCAAATAGTTTAGTTCATGATCATTTAGTTGAAGAAGTTCTTCGAGTTGTTTATGAAAACGGCGAACTAAAAAATACAATTACATTTGAAGAAGTAAGAGCTAACTCAGAAGTTTCTTAGCAAACTCACCCAACAAAACCATCTCTTGGAGAGTAGCATTGTTTTTCAAACTATTTGCTCTCCAAGAGATTATTTGTATGTTATCTTTAGTGTATCCTTTTGAAGAATCAATTCGATCAACAGATGGATATCCAGCTTCCTTTATATGATGTCTATCTGGTTTCCATTCTTGAAGTAATGGAATATTAAGAATTGGGCACACTTTTGGAATGATAATATCATTTTCAGTTAGATCAAAGTCTAATCCTTTTTTATTAGCTCTACGACGACATGAAGTAAGTAATGTATATGTGAACCCTCTTTTGCGTTTATAATTCTTGCCGCGTTCGTTGTGATCTTTGCGTAAATCATTTAAACTTTGAACAGTCGGATCACCATCATATACTCGTTGTAACCAATTTTGTTTTCGTTTTCGAGCACACGCTTTACACTGAGAATGGTGCCCATCTCTTGTTGACTTATCTTTAGGAAATGCTGATAATGGCAATAAACGTTCACCTGTATGCAGCGTTCCTTTACATTCTTTCATACTTATAACCTCTGATACCAAACTTTTATTTATGTTGGATACCAAAAAGATTTGGAAAACTTACATATGTCTAATATTCCACTCGAATTACTAAAAATTATCGAACCTGATGAATCGATACCATTGACACATTTGAATTCAAGCGTTCATTCAATACTTAGTATTGTCAAACAACAACTTGAATTCAAATTATACCAATATTTTCCACCAAATGTAGAAATTATGGTGACTGGTGCCCAAAAGTTCTTATCATCTCAACACATGATAACATGTATAGGTCCATATGGACATACTAATGGAGTTTCAATACAAGACGCAGGTCAAGTATTATTCCAAATATATAACGAAGAACCTCTTTTTCCTGAAATATATGATCTTATAGATAAAACTAAGTTTTGTATTCGTATTAATGAAGATGAAAATTTTGCTATAAAACAAATCAATGATATTGATCATTATTATACGTTAATTCGGTCGCCATCTTCTAGAATTAAACGTTTGTACAAAACTAAATGGAAACTTTAGTTGAAAAAAGTTCAGACCCAGACTATAATTGCTGTATAGAAAGAGAAACAATTATGTATAATATTAAAGCTGATAAACATGTAAATTGTATTACCCCACAACCAGGCTTTCGTCGCGGTCATCAATATCGTGTTGAGTGTAATAGCACTGTTACCAGTCGAAAATTGAAACTTACTAATGATAGTGGTGATATTGTTACAGTACAGAAACATGCTTTTGCTCCAGTCCATTATTCTTTAAAAAAGGGTGAAAAAGTTGTTTGTCTCCAAAACCTAAGCTATTTTACTGCAGGTATTCTTTATCCAGTAAGAGAAGATAGTTCTATTGATGAAGCCCATTTTCGCACCATTGACAATGATCGTGACACTGCAACAAAGAATAAAGGGTACTTTGTACCAGAACGTTTTTTTAAATTACAAACCAATGAGGACACCGATATGAATATTGATCTCAAAACACTTTTAATGTTCCAAATGATGAGTGGGAACAATGGGGAAGGCACTAACATGATGAGTAGTCTTATGCCATTATTATTGCTTGGTGATGGCAACAAGTTAAAACTGGATCGTGCTATGCTATTGAATGCTATTCCCGATTTGACTGACAATGAGCGTCAAAGCATTTCCGAAGGTAACACTGAAGCTGCTGTTACTTCCATTTTAGCACGTCAAATGAAAGACTCGACCAATCCACTTGGTGGATTGTTACCTCTCATGCTTTTGGGTGATGACGACTAGTCTTAAAACCTAGTAATATCCCCTGGACATAAATAAAGAAAATGATTATGTTCAGGGGATTATCGTGAGAATACCATTTCGTCAAGGTATAATTGACCACCAAAAAACTAATAATACTCAGTATTTTCTAGATATTAATGGATCTAGTGTCAATTTCCTTGCAAATCAAGAACCTACCCTTTTAACCTTTGCAGATCGAGATAAAGATTATCTTCTCACTGAAGATAAAACTGTTACCAGTGCTTGGGCTGGTCCCTTTCTTCCTGGCGTAGACTATTGGTTATTTTGGGATTTAAACATTATTACTGGAGTTCGTACGTTTGGTCACACTCTAGTACAACCTATTACCTCTTTAACACCACCAGCTTCTCCCGTTATGGATCAACATTGGTTTGACTTAACTGTTAACCAAATGAAAGTTTGGAAGGGTACTGCTTGGAAGCCAGTAATTCGGCTTTTTGCGTGCAAGTATGAAGAAGCTGCCATACTTTATCCCCTTATTGGCAGCTCATTCGTTGGTTCGCAAGTAGGCATAGTTGGTCAAAGAACTGCAGGATCACTCATTTATGATAAAAATGGGGTAGCAGTTCGAGCTGGTGGTCAATTTTTCACAACAGAAGACATTGCATTTGCAGGTGTTCCCACAAATGCTCAGCTTCGTATTGAACCGATTACGTTTCAAGCACAATGTAATGCTGAAATGGCAGCATATACAGTTGTTCATCTAAGTGATTTTAATCAACTTATGCCTGCAACAAGATTTGATCTTGGTCAAAAACTAGTTGGTGTATTAGAGCGTGATTCTATCATTGGTGATGTTGTAAGCATTACAACTGAAGGATTGATAACAAACCTTGAATGGGATTGGTCTGACGTTAATATTCCCATTTACATTGATGATTTTGGTGTACTGACCGATGTTGAAGACTTACCAAATATTCCTGTTGGTGTTTCAGTTGATCGAAATTCTGTTTACTTTCGTAATCCAGCATTTGGTATTGTTAATACAACCAGTGGTTCAGGTGGAGGGGGTGGCAGTGGTCCAGTCGTTGAGACTCCTCACAATGCTATTGCCTTGGAAACAAATGTTACAGGTGCACCTGTTGTAGTAAACACAGCTAATCCACCCTTACCTGGTCAAGTATTGTATGCAATTAGTCCAACGGAAGCAATATGGAAATATATTACTACTGAGGATATAGTTTTAGTTGCTGTTGGAATTACTATTAGTGGACCAACATACATTAAAGAAGGTTCAACAAGCACAGCACCTTACACAGCAACAGTTGAATGGTCTGATGGTTCTTTTTCAACTGTCTCACCAACTTGGAGTTTAATTCACCCTGATATATCCACTGTAACAATTGATGGTAGTAACTATATTACGGTAGGGACAACTCCGACACAAACTACATTTGATTTAAAAGCAACATTTGTTGATTCGTTAGGTACAACAGTTACTGCAACCAACATTATTACAGTTATTGTTATTGATAGTTTAACAATTTCTGGTCCAATAACAGTATGGGAAACCGAATCAGCTAACTATACTTCTTCTCTGACGTGGAGTAGTGGATTACTTGAAACAATCACAACAATAACAACATGGTCTGAAGATAGCACATATTCGACAATTGATTCTACTGGATTTTTCTCGGCTAGTGCTGTTAATGCAGATGAGATAGTAACTGTTGGAGCAGAATATAGTTATGCAGGCAAAACAGTTAATGATACAAAAATTGTTACTATCTATGATAACTATGTTCAATCATTATCAATTTCTGGTCCAACAAGTCTTGACGAAAAAACAACTTCTGTTGGAACCTATTTAGCAACAGCAACCTGGCGAAAAGGCAACACACTCAATGTTACAAATGCAACAACTTGGTCTTTGAGCGTTGCAGGATCAATTGCTGTAATTGATACAATTGGTGTTGTGGATACTTTTGCAGTAATTGCAAATACACCTTGTACCGTTATGGGTGAATATACTTCCGAACTAGTTACGGTCAATGGTACGAAAGCAATTACAATTATTGATGTTCCACCTCCACCACGTTATGGTGTTGGCTCAACAGGTCAAACAGGTGAAGCTTTCATTCTTGCACTTCCTGGCGAATTGCCTGATCTAACTACTGGTCACCATTTTACCATGACGGCTGGTGCTGGTCAAAAAATGTATTTTGCTCATTTGGCTTCTGTTGGTACAGCTGTCATTGAAGATTTAACAGGTGGTGCTGGATTTACAGGTGGATGGGATGCTTCAGGTAATCCTGGACCATCCGTAGTTAATGTAACAACAGATGGTGTAGTTCAACAGTGGTATCTATATGAAACAGATAATGCTGGATTGGGTACACGTGAGTACCGAATTAATCAATATGTGTGATCGTTATGCCAATTACAGTAATCTCTAATATAGTTCCAGCAAATAATCTAACCTTTCCAATAGTTGAAGATATTCACTTGAAAGGTGGTTTTAGAGTTGCTGATGATATAACCGAGAGAGATACTATTCCAAATTCAGCTCGTAAGGTTGGAATGTATGTAGCAACTGCAAATGATAATAAGTTATACCAACTTGAGAGTGATGAATTTACTTGGACTGAGACGAGCCTTGGTGCACCTATCTCATCATTATATTCTCGTGCAACATTGCAAGTAACAGCTCAAACAATTGTTGGCCCAGGATGGACAGGAACTAATTCTTGGGTTTGGCCCACAGGAAAAACTTGCATTGTTCATCAATTAGCAATGTCAGCTGAAGGAATAGTTGAAGCTCACTCATCTCCTGCGCGAAATGATAGTAATCCATACAAATTTCGAAGTTATGCAGGTCACTATGTTGATGATGGATCATCTTTAATGAGTGATGGTAGATTGTGGTTACGACCAAGAGAAACAACATTGTGTAATCTTGAAGTGCCACCAACAGATCAAACATATTGGTCAATTACAAATACGACAGGATATAGTATCACATATACTATTACAGCAACAATAGAAATCTTGGAGCCTGCATAATGCCAATTACGGTTATTTCAAATATCATTCCAGCTAACAATCTTACTTTTCCGATAGTTGAAGATATTCACTTAAAAGGTGGGCTACGTGTAGTCGATTCTCAAACAGAACGTGATAATATTAATGCAACTGCACGAAAAGCTGGAATGTACGTATATGTTATTTCAACAGGAATGATGTATTATCTTGATGGTGATCTAACAACGTGGTTAGAAGTATCAACAGGTACTGGTGGATCACAAATTACTTTTTCGAGAGCAACTGTAGTCCATACGACAGATCCTGTAGCTGCTGGTGCATACGAAGATTTTACGTTGCCTACGGGAAAATGTGCAGTTTTATTAGAAGTTGGGATCACAGATGTGGCTCGAGTTGAAGCCCATTCTCGCTCTGGACGTTCAGATCTTAATCCATACGTTTTTGAATCATATGTTGGTCATTTGAATGATGATGGTTCATATTTAGACTCAGGTATGAATTTGAAGTATAATCGTCGTTATACCACACTTGCAAACCTGGAAACACCAGCAAATTCAATAACTTATTGGCGAATTATTAACCAAAATGCTGTAGATACAACTTATCAACTAACTGTCACTTATTTGACAATAGAGCAGTGATAAATACTTGAAACATAAATAAACAATAAACCGATTGAATTAAGGAGACTCCCAAAATGGCAGGTTTCACAATAGAAAATGATAATGGTGGTGTTGGTTTTTCAACTCTTCAAGAGTTAGCCAATTCCATGATTTCGGATCTAACAACGAATGGATTCACTTTGATGTATCCAGCATCGTTTAGTGCATCCGTTTATTCAGCTACAATGGAGGCAAGTTTGACTGTCGATCCATTGCAAGCTTCACAACCTTGGCGTTTTCGCATAGATGCTGATGGTACATCAATGAAATTATTCGTAGCTACAGCATTACAATTAGATGACTTGGGTAATACTGTTGTTGACCCTGAACGTACTAACCATCAAGTTGGTGAAGTTAGTCATGGTGTTCAACATAATTATAGTCCTGATGTACTTACTTCTGGTCCTTATGATTTTATTCCAGATGGTAAGGTTAGTGCTTCTACACCTTTCTCATATCGACTATCAATTACTGATCGTGGATTTGTTATGGTTGTATGGCAGCATTCTGATGCTGAAATTGTGGACTACTCTTGGATTTGTGTACAACGTCCAGTTGATAATTCAACTGGTGCAACAGTTGTTGCAGGTAAAGCTCCAGTATTCTGTGTATTCCACAATATGGGTACAAGTGAGCGCATGATGGATTCTTATCCTTATAGTCGAGTTAATTGGAGACGTCCAATTCCAGGTTCAAACTCATCAACAGCGGGTGTGGCAGATTTGGAAAATGGTATTTTTAGATTTACAGTTCGTGAGTCTGATATTTTTAGACCATCTCTACCACGTAGTGCAACCTCACACTTTCCTGATAGCACAGCTATTATGAATGAAAATCAGCAAATCAGTATTACTGAGAATAATCAGTATGTTATTACATTTCCTGCAAATGTTAACACAGCACGGTATGCTTATACACATGAATTAGACATGATTGCATACACATCTGCTGACGTTATTTCACAGTGGTCTGATGCTTCTATTACGGTTTATGGTGAAGGTTCAGCTCGTACCTATAAAGCCTTGATGCACAATCAGGCTGGTCGAGATCCTGCACTCCAACCATTTATTTGGGGCATGCGATTGCTAGTCTTAACTGCTGGTGGTGGTATTTAATATCTAATTCAATCGGTCTAAAAAGAGTTCATTTCTGGTAAATACAGGGGTGAACTCTTTTTTTATGGATACAAATAAATGGCTGATTCTTTTCAATTTACAGATGTAACAGGTGCACCTTTATCAACAGATGTAACTTCTGCACCAATTACGGTTAGTGGTACTGCACTTTCTTCAGCCAATTTAAGCTATATAACAGTTCAAGATTACACTGTTAATAGTCCAACATCTCTAACAATGTCAAATGAACATAACGATATGTTCATTACAAATCCACTTGTTGGGGACTTTAATATCTCGTTTACGGATGTTACATCATTCCATGCTCCTGAGTTTCATGGTAATGTATTCTTATATTTGTTCGACTCAAGTTTTAATAATTTGATTTCAGGTGCCCCATATCCATGGTTTTTAGCAGCGAGAGACTATCCTGAATATCCTCTTGAACTATTAAGTGTTGGTTATAACGCTTATGATTATATCGACTTTTATGGCAGTACAGTCACATGGACAATTGCACGAACTGGTAGTAATATATCGATGCAAATTACTGATGGAACAGTAACAAGAAGTATAGCATATTCAACAGCCGTTGATGTACGCATTGCAATGGCATTTGTGCAGTCCTCATCAGCTTATGTAACGAGTCATACATTTGAAAGTTGGACTGGTTATTCTTTATTGTCAGGTGGGGCAACTGCTACAATTGATAATGGTACAATTGTTTTAAATACAGTTGATACTGGATTACAATCAGCAGCAGTATTTGATGGTGATAGTGTTGCAATCAAGTTAGGATCTTCTGCAAGTAAAGCTACCACAACATATTCAAGAATGGATATTGATAATCAGTTTGATACATTTAGTGTTACAACTGAGCTAGAAACTCAAACTATCCTTGATCCTAATTCGGTTACAGTTGATCCTTATGGATATACTTTTCCGTATAATGTAACAAATAATAAACTAACTCTCATTGATGCAACAACTGGAACCGTTGATCAGATTATTCCTTTATTAGCACCTGTTTCACCATTAGCCGAAGATGCAACCAATAATCTATTCATTTCAAATTATTGGACTAATTCATTGTTTGTTTTCAATCCAACATCTAAACTTGTTGCAAAAGAAATTGCTGTTGGTAATCATCCTACAGACATTGCATATATTGATGAGGGTTTGTCAGTACCATCAGTATATGTTGCATTAAGAGGTGACAATGCAATTGTTCGATTAGATCCTACTACTCACGAAGTTACCAACACTATTAGTGTTGCTGGTGGACCGTATGGTTTAGTTGCAGATTCAACAACTTCTCTATTTGTTACAAGATATGCTGCCGATAAAGTTCAGCACTTAACATCAACTGGTGTTGGTACGTTTTCTGAAGTTGAAATAACTGGATTTAACAAGCCACTAGAAGTTACGGCTGGGTTTAGTTCAGTATGGGTTACAAATAGTGGTAGTAACACTGTATCAAGAATCAATCCTGCTTCAAATACAATAATCACAACAATCACTGTTGGGAATAATCCTTGGGGCATTGCTGCAAATAGTACACATATTTGGGTATCAAATAGTACAGATGGCACAGTTTCAAAAATTGATCCTAGTTCAAATACAGTCGTAGCAACAATTAACGTTGGGTTTGCTCCATACCAAATCAAAGTTGATGATAATGATGAAGTTTGGGTTGCATTGTTTGGTGAAGATAAAGTTATTGAAATTAATCCACTAACTGATTCAATTGCAAAGACTATTACTGTTAATCCAACATCTTACGATATGGAGTTGTTAAACGGTAAAATCTGGGTAATGGACTCTTGGCAAGATACACCAGACCGCTTACAAGCAACAGATCAAACACCTGAATCATTATACTTTGTACCACAATTAGCTGCTGACTTAAACACATTAATTACATCTAATACTGTTACAGTTTCAGGATTAAATGTAACGACACCAGCATCTATTGAAACTAATATGCATTCAGCACAATTATACAAGAATGGTATAAGTGTTGGAACATCAACAACTGTTTATAATGGGGATGAATTATACATAACTTTACAATCTAGTGTAGATTATAGTGTTACAACCGAATCGGTATTAACTGTTGGTGGAGTCCAATCACCATTTACAGTTAGAACAGCTGATCCGATTGAAGATCCAAACCCATTTTCATTTACTGCAGTAAACAATGCTACTACTGGGATTGTGTATACTTCAAACACAATTACTATTAGTGGACTAACAGCAGGTGTTTCTACTCCTGTAACAGTTTCAAATGGTTCAATTGTCAAGAATACTGTTGATATTGGCGCAGGTCCAACAACAGCTATCAATGGTGACACGTTTGCTATAAAACTAACTTCTTCAGTAATGTTTTGCGAGACTGTAACTGCCACATTAACTGTTGGAAATATATCTTCAACTTATGTAGTTACAACAACATCTGGGGCTTCTGAATATGTTCTAGATGCAAACAGATATTATGATCCTTATTGGGATGGAAGCGAACCCTTTACTCCTAACTTAGCTACCACAAAGTCAGTTGCACTGATTGATATAACATCTGGGGCTAAAACATCTTTAGCCATTCCTGACAATACTGATTTGGTTGCTGCAGCTGCTATAAAAGATTTTGTTTATGTAGCAAACTATTATCATGACAGCATTTCACAAATTGATCCAGATACTTTAACAACAGTTCGTTACATTACTTTAGCAAACGGTGATAGACCACACGGATTAACATATGCACCAAGAGTATCAGGATCGACGGTTCAAACTAAATTGTGGGCTTCATTGGCAGGTGCGAACCAAGTTGTTAGTTTTGATTTAACAACAATGGCTGTTGATGATGTCATTAACGTGGGAGTTCGTCCTCTTGGAATTGGTTCAACAGAAGATGGATCAGTTTTTGTTGCAAATAGAGGTTCAAATACAGTAACAAAGATTAGTCCAACATTAACTACTTCGAATGTTGGTGTTGGTAGTTTACCATTTGAACTTGTTGTTGATAATAGTGATAGAGTTTGGGTTACAAATAGTGGAGCCAATACTGTTTCTGTAATCAACGGTAGCACAAATAGTATCATTACAACAATAACTGTTGGTGCAAATCCTTGGGGAATTGCATATGGAGCAGGATATATTTGGGTTAGTAACATTTACGACAATAGTGTTACAGTTATTGATCCATCGTTATTTTCTGTTGTAACAACTATTTCTGTTGGTGTTATGCCATATAATATTGTTATTGATTCAAATGATAAAGTTTGGGTTAGTCACTTTGGGGAAGATAAATTATACAGAATTGATCCAACGACATTTCTAATTGATTTTCAAGTTAGTTCAGTAGGCTACTGTAACTATTCAGCTGCGTTTGTACCAAACGATAATCGTGTATGGGTTACACAATATTATTCTAATACACCATCTCGAACAGCACCTATTAATCTATCTCCAACAGGGCTAACATTTGATACCTTAGAAGTTGGATTAAATGAAACAGTTATATCAAATGAAGTTGAAATAACTGGACTAGATAGAGAGGTAACTGTCTCAGTTCCAAATTTATATAATGCTGTCATTTATAAAAATAGTGTTGCTAGTGGTCAGTCAGTAACAGTTACAAATGGTGACTTTATTAAGTTACAAATGGATGCTGCTAATGATTTTAATGTTACAAGAACATTATCAGTATCATTTTGTGGTTCACTAGTTGAGTGGACTATTACAACTATCCCTGATGTAGTTCCAGATCTATTTAGTTTTGGTAGTGGCAATGATGCTATCATTCGTGAATTAACATGGTCAAACGATTCACCAATTACAGGTATGGATACTGGATTCTTTGCGTTAGGATTACTAGTACAACCAACAGGCGTATCTGGTGCTGCTTATGCTAACGTACAGGATAGTGGTAGTATTCGTGTTAATGGTATTGAATCAGTTGAAGATTTTCCAACAACATTAACGGAGCTTGATACATATTATGCTATTAAAGTTTCCCCATTAAATTTTAAACTTGCAGCAACTAATCAAGATGCTCTAGATGGTATTAGTATTGGGACTGGTGGAAGTGGTGCTGCTGGTATACAGCAAAACGGTGGACTAGATGATCCAATCCCATTTGTTGCTATTGATGGTACAACATGGCGAACTAGTATTGAACATGGACTACAAACAGGAGATCCAATAGTTGTAGAAGCTGCAACTATTGCAAAGATTTTTAACAATGATGTAGTTGCAATTGCTGTATATCCTGCAGGTCCTTATGGTTCAACACACACCTACCACCTGAACATTAGTGGTGTAGTTGGTGATTTCTCAGTTCGTACAATTAATTTGGTTGGGGCAATTGAATATCCACAATTGAATAATCCAAGATTTGCCTCACAGCCAACTGCAATTGAATATTCACCAAATCCAGTTGGTTTTAAATCTTCATATACTGCTTTGCAAACAGCCTCAACAGTAAGCACAAGTAGTCAGGGTGGATTTATTAAATCACAAATTGTACCACAAACAATTGCACGAACAGGAACAATACATAAAAAATTAGGTGTAACTGCAACAACAGGTAGAACAGCAACCAAAGCACAAGCAAGTGGATATCTTGTTGATGCTAATTTATTTGTTGAGAATACGTCTAATGGTGCATATGAAAATGAAAATTTGACAACTTATGATTATCCTAATAAATCGTCTGAACGTACTATAACACCTACATTTGAAATTTCAGACCGCAGAAAAGAATTTATTTTTCTAGAACTTGGACCACCCGAACCTATTAAAGCAGCTGTTGGGGCTCAAATTACAATTAATCAACTGTATGCAGCAAGAAGTACTCATACTGTGCATACAGATGATATGGTATATGAAAAGAAAATTGATGGAACAATAGAAGCCATTAATCATCAACATATAAAAGGTAGCTATCCTGCTGAACATACCCACGATTATACACAATTAAAAAATCCTGGACCAACAGTCAAAACTATTGACCATCAACATACTAAATCAGATCGTAGTTGGATAGCAATGTCTGGATATGGTAGTATAAAAACTGTTTCTGCTGTATATGAAACAACTGGTAAGAGTGCACTTAAAGTTACTAATAACAGTGCTAATGGATCTGCAAAAATTGCAACAAGGTTTCAATACTCAGGTCAGTTAGTTAATGGACTAGCTCCAGTACGTTCACAACAAAAGGTTGCTAATGTTACTGGACCAACTGTTGCACAAAGTGATAATACATACGTTCATGCACAAAATACATTAACACCCATGGTAAATGTGACAGTTGTTGATGAATATACTGGTCCAACAACATGCCCTGATTTGGATATGTTTGCAACTAGTACTGATGCATTAAATGCTTGTGTTGCTGCAGGAAATGCAGTAGGAACCTGCAGTACGGGACAGTGGGCGAATGGTTGTTGGTATTGGACATATGATATCGTTGATGATACGGTATGTGATGTTATTAACGTAACACCAATTGATGAACTAGAGATTGTAGCTGGATATATACAGGGAGGATAATAATATGACACACATTGCAAAAACTCCCATGAAGTGGCGAAATTTCGCACCACAACAAGCACAAGTCTTTACTTACCAAGCTACACAAAATGAAGTTAATGTCATTAGATTGAGACATGATTTTAATATTGCTGTACTAGGTGCAATTCCTGTAGACAATACTGTTATTGCAAGTAATGGTTTCCAAGGTGGATTTCAAATGACACCAGCATCCATCATATCGTACCCACAGTTTGGGCAACTTGAAGTAAACTGGAATACCATTGATTTAGATTATACTCCTGATTTGGGGTATACAGGACCAGATTGTTTTGTTATTGCATTGACAGCCCAAGAAACGCAACAATCCTATTATTATAAATTTTTTATTCAAGTTGGACCTCCACAAGAACCAGTTATTGAACCACCTCAACCTGAACTACAAAGTCTAGTTCAGTTGAAACAAATTGATAACTTAACTTTAGTTGGTCGTCATGGATGGGAAGTACCATTAGATGGTGTCTTTCTTGCTTTACAGGGTGAAACTATAACTTATTCTATCTATGAACAAGGTGGTGGAACTATAGCATGGATTTTTTATAATGCTGCTGCCAATACCATTTATATTAATGGTTTTCCAGATAACTTGGCTGGTACAACTAAAACTGTATTTGTTAAAGCAGAAATTCCAGGTGAATTTTTAATTACGTCATTTGACTTAACGATGATTGCTGAAATCGCTCCTAATGTTCCAGCAGAAGGTGCTCGATCAGAATGGTTTACTTATGAGTATAACCTAGGCTATTGGTATAATAATCAGGCTAATCCTACATCACTTCCAGGTAATATGTTGCCACAATATGCGAGTTGGGATACAACAGATGCTGGTGATCCTGATACATGGAAAGTCGAATCATACGGAGATTCGGACCTTGTTATTCAAAGTATCAATGGAATAATGCGCTCGTCTGTACCACTTGATAATGGAAAATATTCTTGGGAAATTGTTTTAATTAATGGTGAGAAGACTGCCTTTGGAATTGCAACGGATACATTAGTTCCCGATCCAACTCGTGGAGTGTTTCTAAATGCCAGTTCGGGTATTTACCCAACAGCACATGCAGTAATTGTATTAGTCGAACACTTTAAAGATTCTAATTTGATTACAATCTATAATGATGGTGTGCCAACAACATATGATTTAACAGCATTAAGTCTGCCTTCATATGTATATCGAACTCATACTCTTACCTGTACGTTTGATTCCACAACAAATGAATTTAGTGTGTATTATACTGATACCTTACTTGATACTATTACAGCAGCTAGTGGTCAGACTTATCGAGCAGCAATTTTTGGGGACGTTACGGAATATTATACATCTGGTGGGGCTGATATTCCTGATCCACTAAGCGGTTTTTTACCTGTTAATAAAGCATTTTATTTAACAAACTTAGGACATTTTGGTTTTACATATGATAACCTATTGCCAGTTGGTTGGACTTATGGAATTAGTGAAGAAGTCCCAGAAGCAACTATCCTTAGTGGATATTATGGTCCAGATACCAAATTTCCTTTCGCCCATCAGGATCAAGTATCTTGTGAGAATGCTGGATATGTATGGTTTAATGGTGCTTGTTATCCACAAGACCAGTCTACAATTCCGCAAACAAAAATCTATCAAGCAACTTCTGAAGATTGGTGTACAGCATTGGGTGGTATTTGGGATAATCATACATGTTGGAGAAATAGTACAGTTGACACCACATCTTGCACTCCTCTCAATGCAGACCTGTTAACACTAGCCTCAACTTTACCAGCACCAAATTACGTAGACATTCCATATGATACGGATCCTAGTCCATATGTACCATCTCGTACTATGGCAATATATGGAACGACTGGTCCTTCTGTTGATGCCGTTGAGCCTGAAGATGTCGTTACAACCAATGATGCAATATATCGAATTTCTGCCGATATGTTAGATGCTATCAATCCTAACCTTAAATTCAATGCTATTCAACTTAAATTAGCCATTGAGGATTATTTTATTGCTAATTATCCGATTGTAGATAGTGGTAGTATAACAGAAGCACACTATCCTTATGTAAGTCGTGTTGAGTTTATGCCAAAAGAAACACATTATGCTTATCGATCTGTTACTGAGCGAGGAAGATTATCAACTTGGAGACGTAGACTAAAGACGCCACAACCTGCAAATGTGCCTATTATTCCTGATTTTAATTTTTTAGAACCAGGCAAAATGATAGCTGCTCTTGGTGATTTGATTCCATCTCGTGGTCGAGAGTTTGTAATTCCGGGAACATCAACCCCAACAAAAGATATTGTAATGCACTGGGCACATGCATCGTTTTTTGATCCAACGGATAAGAATCGGTATCAGAATATGATTCTTACAGTGTTCCCAAAAATTTTTCCTGAATTTACTTTTAGTTTTACAACCGATATAAGTAGTTCAAACTTTTTACTTCATGCATTATCTTACGAAGACATGTATGCTTTAACTGGTAATTCTCGATCTCATGCTGGATTTACTATAGATGGTATTGCTGATGTGTGGATTGGTACAACCCTTAATGGTAACTATCTAGATAGCTTAGAACAAACCTTTCATCATGAAATTGGTCATGCTTTGGGACTTTCACATCCATTTAGTTTTCCAGAATTTAAAAATGAAGTTAGTGTAATGAATTATTATGGTGCTTCAAAAGTATTCAGTATTAGAGATATTTGTGGAATTCATTTGCATAAGGATAATCGCATCCCAAACAATATGTTATTGCCTAACTTATATCGTTTATTAGCACAAGGCAATTATGGAATGTTGGATCCTTATAGAAACGATACAGGTCACACATTTGATTTACGTGATGATTTATATTTTGCACCATGGTATGATTTTCGTTTTGAACAAAACTTTGGAATGCCAATAGATCAAACAATTAATATTAATCCCAACCTATACACTGATTTGGATTTGGTTGTAACAGTAACATGGTACAAAGCAGTTGATGATCCTACAGGACAACTCGCACTACCTCACCGTGGAGATCCTACAAATCTTTGTCCATAAACCTATTTTCTTTTTGGAGAAACTGTAGTATATTCTTTGCTCTTAGGAGAAAATAATGTTTGTAGATTATCATTTATTTGCAGAGCAAACTATCAAAGATTTAAGAGCCAAAGTAGAACCACTTGTCAAATCTGGCGATTGGGTTCCAATTGGTGATGTAACAGCTATTCACAACCCAAAACAAAATGTTACTGAATACATTTTACAGGTTGGGAAATTAGACAGAAGTTTAATAGGAAACCCATAATGCACATTTGTCCGAACGAAATTTATGCACTTCTCTTCGTCTGGCCTCAGATACAAATTCTGTTCCACCAATTTACTTGTTGGCTTGGAACCAAATTTGGTAAGGAGTGTGATCACTGTCCTGATTGTGATCATGATTAATCATGATAATTGTTTGTGCAAGAGAAAAATATTTTTTTGTTAAAATTTGCTTAGGACATTTTTTAGGTTCTCCATCCTTAGAGCGTTTGTATGGCAAAGAACCTTATCTTAAAATTGATCGTATCTATGATTTAGGTATGCAATCTATTGCAACTATGAGAAATGGTCAATTTCATCAAAAACGCATGTCAGCCGAAGATTTGAAATGGTGTGATTCTGTTAATAAAGAAGAAGCCACTCCAATGGAAGTCATGTATTATCTATTCAACCTTGACTAAATTCGAATCTTATTATATACTCCGCAAAAATTGGAGAACTATATGATAAGACATCCTAAGTACAATCGTGGCAACATGTACTTGTCAGGGGGTATGCAGTTCAAGAAGGGAAAAGGATCTACTTGGCGAATTAATGCTTCTGAGAAGTTACGTAACATGGGTTATTTCCCATTAGATATTTGTGAACTTGATCGAGCATATGCAGCTGAGCATGGTGATCTATTTTATGCTTATCAGAAAGAATTTTCTCATGAAGAGTTAGTTCAATTCAAATCTAACATTCGTAAACACTTTGTATACACCGACCTTGAGTTAGTTGATAAAGATTCCGATGCCATAATTGTATTATGGGATGAAGCTGCTCAGTTAGGTGGTGGTACGCATAATGAAATAAGTCATGCATATGAACGTGATATCCCAATCTTTTTAGTTGCAGCTGTCCCTAGAGAGAAAATTCCTGGATGGATTGTTGCCCAGTCTACAAAAATTTTTCGTAGTTTTGATTCGTTGTGGAAATACTTAGAAGATCTCCCACATGGCATTTTGTGTCGAGACATTTATGGCAACCATGCAGCAGGTAATCAATACTTGTGTTCATTATGTGGTGATCCATTCACAAAGCAAAAACATCATTTTGTTTCTAAAGTAAGTCCGCTATACTGCAATGATTGTGTTGATAATGTTGAAAAAACATTTGAACAGCATAAAGATAGATATGAATTCTTTGCTGAATATTTAGCAAACCAATCACTAGAGGAAATGAAAAAAGATGGATGAGCTAAAAGAATTTTATGAACATGAAAAAGATCATGTTTTAAAACAAATTCAATATTATTATAAAGATACTAATAAAATTGAACACTTTGGTCCATTTATTGGGGATATCGGGTATAGTGATATTTCTTTAGCCCTTAGGCGACAGGTTGATCCAATTGTTAAAGATAATCAATATTATTCTCTTGCATGGATGATGAACAATCCTTACCAAATCCGTTTAAGAGTTTGGAGCGAATCCTATCATAATGGTGATACGTATGGTGAGGAAGAACATGATTTTGATTTAGACTTTGAATCAATGGTTAAAATTTTTGCTGCAATCAATCAAAAGGCTTTACATGTTGCTGAACGTGAAATGCTTGATGAAGAAGAAGCCCAAAAACAAAAAGCGTTAGAATTAAAAGTTCGACGATTTTTACAGGAAAAGTTGGAGCAATATTAATGAACTTTAGAACAAAATTAGCACAAATACGATTTGAAACTTCCATTCGAAAAGCTCAAAAACGCAGAAAAAAATCTCTTCCTGTAGAAAAACCTACTAAGAATAAAGACTATCGATTTAACTCAGAAAATAAACAAGAAGCACTATCAGATAATGATTGGCATCACGATAGTGGTGAAAGTTGGTATCCTGATCGAGGTGACAGCTATTATCGTTACGATACAGGCTTCTTTGGTCTGTTCGGTTTTTAGGAGAAAATATGCCTTACATCAAACAAACAAATAGAGATCATCTTGATCCAATTATAACCCGTTTAGTTGATGCTCTTAAAGAATTAGGTCGTGACCAAGTAAATGGTAACCTAAATTATACTTTAACCAAACTGTTACTTGAACTTTATCCTGTAAATAAGTATCATGAAATAAGTGAAGCTGTGGGTATGTTGGAGTGTTGTAAACTCGAATGGTATCGAAAACGAATGGCTTTACGTGAAGATCAAGCAATTTACGAAAATGGTGATGTTTACCCATCACCTGTTGAGGAACCAAAATGAAGGCAATAGATTTTTGTTACAAACTACAAGGGTTTGTAGAAATTAGTAACGTTGTTCCCTCTGATGAGCAGTTACTAGTTATTTTGAATTTGTTGGATGAGGTTGAACTTGAAAAACCCACATCTAAAACATCTATGGATCCAAATAATTTTGTTGTTTGGATGAGAGGATGGAAAGAAATCGTTCAACCATCATCTATAGATGATACTGCTTGGGTTGTTATTCAAGATCATTTACAAGCTGTTTTTCTAAAGGTCACACCAGATCGCTCAAAAAAGCAGGATGCTGAAATCGAAGAAATTGAAGTAACTCAGAATGACATTGATGATTGGATTAGAAAAATTAATGAACGGAAGAAAGATTATCCTGATTGGCCTAAACCAAAATGTAGTCCTACATTATGTAGTTCATCAAATTCATTAAAGGCTTGTTAATGCAATATATAGAAAAGGATATTACGACAGTTGACTTCGGTATTGTTGCACATGGAGTCAATTGTCAAGGGGCAATGGGCTCAGGTGTAGCAAAAGCTATTAAAGAAAAATGGCCCCAAATTTATGTTCGGTACCTACAAGCAGGAACAGGTGAAACAATGTTGGGTGCAGTAGATTTAATTGATGTTAAACCTGATACAGATCAACTATTTGTTGCTAACTGTTATACCCAACTCTTTTATGGTAATAATGGACGATTTGCAAATGAAGATGCAATCGCCCAAGCGTTGGATAGAGTTATGCAATATGCTGCCTATTATAATTTACCAGTGTACTTACCAAAGATTGGTGCAGGTTTAGGTGGGTTAGATTGGGAAAAAGAAGTTGAACCAATCATTTTATGGTTAGATAACATTTATCGAACAGTTGATATCTTTGTATGTACATTCAACTCAACTCCTACACAATAATTGAATCCCTTAATGATCACGACAAATGTAACTTTGTCGGTCGGCTTTGTGTTTCCCCAGAAAATGGGGATTTTGCTGTTCGTGTTGATGAATGTTGGGTCTGTCACAAATATCAAATTTGTGATAATCAGAATCTTCCTGAAGAAGCATATGATTGGATAGCCGAACATAATCAAGAGATAGATAACTATAATAAGAAAATATTCAAATCTACCTTTGTACCTACGACAGCAAGTTGGGGAGGAGGTAGTTGGCAAGTAGAAGAGATTACTGAAGATGAGTGTAGGAAAATCCTCAATAGATAATGGTTATTTTTATTGCCCTTATGTGCCCACTGAAACTGACGAACAAGAACTTTATAGAGTTCTTTTAATGCTTCAAGAAAAATATCCCGAAGTGTTTGGTAGTTGTCAATTTTCTATTCGTAAAGAAGTTAATTGGGGAGCAATTCATCAACTAATGCTAGAAGAATTCCCCGAAATCGTAGCTGAATTAATGGCACATGCTAAGTTGGGCATTAAGTGCATCAAATATCCTACTGAGAAGCACATAAGATTGCAAAAAATTGCATATGACCTGTAGGAAACCCTTCCAAAAAATCATATAAATTACTATAATAAAGAGAAAACTTGAGGAGTGAAAATGAATATAATCGATATAAATTCAAAAAAGAAAAAAGTTCCTAACCTATCATTGCCCGAATATGGTGACGATTACGCCCTTAAAGCTCTCTTTATTAAAGTGTGGGGCAATGCAATGTCTAGTGATGAATACAAACGTGAGGATTGGAACAAATTACAAGTATTACTACAAGAACGTGGTATAAACGTTTAGGAGATAAAAATGCACGATAGTCAACTACTAACTGACAGTGATAACAAAGTTGTATATTATGTTGTTGCAGCAGGAAAAAGATTTGGCCCATATCCCAATGAAGCAATTGCTGGTGTTCAATTAGCAACCAACTTACCTTTGACTGAATCAGAGAAGATGTCAGCTCAAATCATTCCATCTACCCAAGATGGTAAACAAATATTATTGGAAAGTTAATTCCCTTTAACTAAATATGTCCATGCGATATTCTGAAATAGTTGAAGAGTTACTTGTTAAGGTTGAAGAAATCATCCGTGAAATGGAGGACACGGAAGATGAGGATTTCTTTATAGCCTTAGAATATGCTGACCAATTACGGGCAGAGTTAGAAAACCTCCAAGCCTAACTCTGCTTTTTCTTTCAATTTTAGTTCCATCCCGATAAATAATTATAGTTTATTGGGAGAATTAAATGCCTGCAAAATCCAAATCACAGCAAAGACTAATGGGTATGGTTCATGCTTATCAAAAAGATGGATCTTTGCCTGATGACAAAGAATTAGCAGCCAAAGTTAAAGAGGTTGCTAAAAGTATTTCCAAAAAAGATGCAAAAGATTTTGCAGAAACCAAACATAAAAAGCTCCCAGAAGTTAAAGAAGGAATGTCTTTCAAACACTTTTTCGAAGGTTGGAAAGAAACAGGAAGTGTATAACAAAGTGAGATACACATGCCAAAACAATTAAATTCTTCAAGTACTTGGTGGACACATCGTCCTGCTCCAGGTTTGGGTACAATGCAAAAAGCAAATAGAGGTTGGTTCGTTGTAAAGTTAGTAAACGGAAAAACCTTTTATCTCCAAGGAAAAGATTCAGATTTTGAATCTGTATATTGGGTTACAAATTTAAAACAAGCACGTTGCTTTAAAACTCTTTCTGAAGCAGAGAGTTATACTACCACCTACCTTTCAAATTATTCTTTTGATGATATTCTTCAAATAAGTCGTTGACACTTGACCCTGAACATATTATAATACTCATAATTGTGAGGAAATATTATGTCAAACCAATTCCTAAAATTATACGTTGATGATGAACGTGAAACTCCTGAAACTTGGGATCGTGCATATAACGTATGGGAAGCATTATTCAAACTTGAATTACTTCACTATGAAGAAGTAAGTTTGGATCACGATTTGGCTTCCTTTCTGGGTCCTTACAAAGAATTAACAGGTTTGGATATTGTACATTGGCTTGTACAACGGAAACAAGATGGAAAATATGTTCCACCTGTTGTTAAAGTACATTCTGCAAATTGTGTAGGATCACAAAACATGCAGTCTTTAATAGATAGGTATTTAAAGAAATAATAATGGAAAGTGGATTAATTTTACTCTACGCCATTTTAGCAGGTGGTACAATTGGAATGGAAAGAACTTTCCATGGGCGACCTGCTGGTTTTCGTACACATATTTTAGTTTGTGTTTCTGCAGCATTACTTACCCTTGCAGGCAAATTAATTATTACATCATTGGGTGGATCAGACATCTTACGAGCTGATCCAACTCGTATGGCTCAAGGTATCTTAACTGGTATTGGTTTTATAGGTGCTGGAGTCATTATGAAGGAAGGACTCACAGTAAGAGGTTTAACTACAGCTGCGTCCATTTGGATGACTGCTTCAGTTGGAATTGTGCTTGGATTAGGTTTAACACAAATTGCCTTTGAAGCTGTGGGGTTAACGATAATTGTTCTAATTGTATTTAGGTGGCTTGAATTAATTACCCCAACATTGTATTATAGAAAATTACAAATACACACAAACAAAAATTTTCCAAGAGAAAAATTTGAGAGAATACTTGATGTTTGTGAGATAAAAAGTAAAGCAATTAGTTTTACTATTGATAATACAGGAAATAAACTTATAACGATGACTATTGTTGCAAGACATCGTGAGAATTTTCAGTTATTGGCTCAATTGTTAAGTGCAAACCCACACGTTGAGAAATTTTCAATTCAGTTTAAGGATTAGTTATGTCAAATGTACACTACTTAAATGGTCTTATCAGTCGTGAGGCTGGTGAAGGTGAACTTGCGTTTTTCAAAGGAAAAACTTTGGAAGATAATCCTTATGGAGAAGATCAACCAATGTACTATTCATATTGGGAACAAGGTTGGAGAAACGCAAAAAAATATGCAATCGATTTTGGAATAGATTTACATGAGAGAGCTAGAAAATAAAGTTTTTGTTGTTGGTGGTGCAGTTCGGGACTTAATGCTTGGTCGAGATCCAAAAGATCTCGACTTTGTCGTTGTAGGTTCCACACCAGAAGAAATGTTATCACTTGGTTTCAATCAGGTTGGTGCTGATTTTCCTGTGTTCTTGCATCCAGAAACAGGTGACGAGTATGCATTGGCTCGTACTGAAAGAAAGAGTGGTAAAGGTTATCATGGTTTTACTGTGGATTTTTCTCCTTCAGTAACACTAAAGGATGATTTGTTTCGTCGTGATTTAACTATTAACGCTATGGCTATTCCTGTTGAATCTTGGGAAGATGCTAAAAATGGTGATATGTTAGCTTTGTACGACCCGTTTGAAGGTTTAATTGATTTGCAGAACAAAACCATTCGTCATGTCTCAGAACATTTTCGTGATGATCCTGTACGTTTGTTGCGTGTTTGTAGGTTTGTAGCAAGGTACAATTTTCAAGTTAACAACAACACCTTACTGTTGATGCAAGATATGGTTAATAATGGTGAAATTGATCATTTAACCTCCGAAAGAGTTTGGTTAGAATTTTCCAAATCACTTTCTGAACCATACTTCATTAAGTTCTTGTACACTTTAAGAATTGTTGGTGCATTGGATGTACTATTTCCCGAATTAGTTGAAATGTGGGAATTGGTTGCAAAGGGATTGGAATGTACATATGTTACATTAACTGACGAAGAAAGGTTTGCAATGTTATTTGTTCACTGTGTACCAAGTGAAGTAACAACTTTTGCTGATAGGTTGAAAATTTCAAATGAATTTCATCACCTAGCAAAAGTCGTATCTGAAACTTGGCCATTAATTAATTCTTGGGATAGAAAAGATGTGCAAGAAACATTTGAGTTAATTCAAAAGTTTGGTGCATTTAAGCAAACTCAAGACTTGTTTTCAGTCACAATGATTGCAAATGCATTAGGTGACATGTCACTTGTTCAAATGTTATCATGGTTAAGTGATGTTGCAAATATTACTAGAAAGGTAACATTTAGTGATTTGAGTTCTCATCAACAAGAAACGTTAAAGGGTGCCCAAATTGGTGAGGCTATTAATCGTTTACGTAAAGAAGCGATTCATAATAGGTTAATTCAGCTGTGGAGAGAGGAGATTGAAACGTCAATTCATTAAACTATTCACTGACCATCCGAGTCAGGTGAATGAAACGTATCTGCAACACTTAGTATTTGCATTGACCCTAGGATTACGGTTGATCTTGCTCGGTGTTGCATGTACGATTCATAGTGTTTTTCCGTTCTTGTTTGAAACAACTGCTTCAGAGGGTACTGTGGAGATAGTTCGTATATTGCAAGACAGAAATTCAAATCGGTAATTTAAACCTTAGAGGAGAAATGCGAATGTCATTTTTAGGTATATTCTTAGGTGTAGTATTAGTAATTGCAGTTATTGTTTTAACTGTTTTACGTTCTGCACATAAATCGAAAGTAGAGCGAGAAATCGCTGTACTTCGCCGCAAGGCCGAAGATCGTGGGAGTTATTCTGAAGAGCAGATTAACGAAGCGATGGAAAGTGAGCGTGAAAATCGTGCATGGCCTATCCCCAATGCTGTACGACCATCATTAATTGTGTTAGCAATTGTGATGTTTGGTTTGGGATTATTCAATAGTATTTTCTTTTATGCTGAACCTGGATTTGTTTATCATGTTCGAACCATTGCTGGTGAAGAACGAGTGGTAGATGATCTTGGTTATAGTTACTACTTATTTGGTAGAGTTAATGCATGGAAGAAAGCTATGACTGTTCAAGCAGATGATACTGGTAGTGCAGTAGCAAATGTTCAAGCTGAAAACGAAGCTGGAGCAAATACGTCAGCATCTTTAGCACCACTAACTGTTGTGATGTTAGATCAGGTTGATTCAAAAATTTCAGCAACCACACGTTTTCGTATTCCAACTGATCGTGAAACTTTCTTAAAGTTAGCACATGAATATCGCACACCTGAAAACTTATTACGTACTGCTTTGATTCCTGCATTTAAAGAAACTGTTCAAGCAACTGGTTCATTAATGGCTGCAGAGGAATACTACAGTGGTCGTCGTACTGAGTTTAATGCTGAGTTTGAAAACCAAATGCAAAATGGTATCTTCTTGGTTGAGCGTCGTCAAGTTGTTGTTCAAGATGAAACTGCTCAAGCAACAGGTTCGGCTGCTGCTGATCTTGGTAAAAATCAAAAAGATTTTGGTGACCATGCAAAAGTACGTTGGGTTGTTGAAAAACGTATGAAAGAAGATGGTGTTACTTTTGAACGTAAAGTTCAGAACTTCATTGATTATGGAATAACAGTTATTGAAGCTCGTGTAACTGACTTAAAGCCAAACCAAAAGTTTGTTGAACGTATGACGTTGAAACAACAGGCTGCTGCTGATCGTGCAATTGCACAGGAAAAACGGACTCAGGAAGAAGAACAACGTTTATTAGCAATCGCTAAAGGTGATCGTGAAGTTGCAGAAGAACAAGCAACTGCTAAGAAAGCTCAGATCAAACAAACAACTGAAGCTGAAACGGAAAAACGTTTGACATTAATCGGTGCTAACAAACAATTGGAACAAGCACGTATTGATAAACAAACTGCTGAAGTACAGCTAGATCGTGATAAGATTAAGGCACAATCAGTAAAAGTTCTTGCAGATGCTCAAGCTTATGAAAAGAAAGCTCTGTTAAACGCTGACAATGCATTGCAAATCAAAATTGATGCAATTGTTCAGATGAACAAGGATGCAATGGATGCAATGGCAAAACGTAATGTACCTGGAACTGTAATCTACAGTGGCAGTACTGGAACGTTAGGTAGTGACAGTGATATTAACAATATTGCAACTACTCAATTGTTGAAAAATTTGAAAGCTCTAGATTTAGATCTAAGTGTCAAAAAATAATCACAAATTGCCGATTTGTTGATGACGAGAGCCCATCCCAAGAAATTGGGGTGGGTTTTTCTTTTCTCCATAAATAACAATGATTAATCATAAATTGCAATTTTTGGGAGATAAAACAATGGCGAACAAAGCTAAACTTATGAAAATGTTAGAATCTTTGATGAACGATGATGGTTCATCAGCAGACCAAGCAATTCACGAGTATACAACTGAAAAGTTCCGTGAAATGTTAGGTGAGTCTTGTGGAATGTCACATGAAAATGAAGAAGACGACATGAAAGATGACAAAAAAGATGAAGGCAAGAAAGACGACAAAGGTAAAAAAGACAAGAAAGACGACAAAGTTTGTAAAGATTGTGGAAAAGACCCTTGCGTTTGCAAAGACAAAAAAGATAAGAAGAAAGACTAAGAATTTTCCTTCTTCATTAAATAAAAAAGGTGGCTTAGGCCACCTTTTTTATTGTATAATAATTACATGAAATGTCCTATCTGTCAACGTGAACTTATTACTGGTAATTCAATAGATGAACATCACTTAATTCCCAAAACATTTAAGGGAAAAGAGACTGTGACTCTACACAAGATTTGCCATCAGAAAATTCATCACACGTTCTCTGAACGAGAACTTTTGAGTTACTACCACACAATCGATCGTTTGTGTGGACACGATGAGATAAAGAAATTTGTTAAGTGGGTCTCAAAGAAAGACCCTGAATTTTATGATCGAAATAAAGATACCAAAGCTCGTAGGAGAAAAAGATGATTCGAGTAACGATTAGTGGTGATATACTTGGAACAATGTTTATAAAGGGTTCACAACTAGACAAATCAGAATGTGTTGATGGTATTCCTTCAACTGCAGAATTAGTCGATGTTACACTAAAATATGATGCAAACCTTGATCCTATAGTTGAATTCATTTATGATATCCACGATGGAATTATACAAATTCATGATAAGGCAATAACATGGCAACAGAAACCATAAAACAAGTAATTGTAATTCGAAAAGACCTCAAAATGCGTAAGGGTAAAATGGTAGCCCAAGGTGCACATGCATCTATGGCTGTATTTTTTGATCGTGCTGGTTTTAAACATCCCGAAAGTGAAGTTATGGTTGTTGAAGTAACTCCTGAAATGAAAGCTTGGGCTTTAGGATTATTCACAAAAATATGTGTTGGAGTTGATTCTGAGGAAGAATTGATCCAAATCTGGAAAGAAGCTCGAAACATGGATATTCCTTGCTCACTCATTAAAGATGCAGGATTAACAGAATTTGGTGGTGTTCCAACTTATACTGCTGTTGCAATTGGACCCGATGAAGCTGATTTAATAGACACAATTACTGGACATTTAAAGTTATTATAAATATGAACATGAAAATATATGCAAAAGGAGGATGTGGTTATGCTTAGTTAAATTAATTAAGGAGGTACCACATGTACTATCAACAAGAAGACGGTTTTTACGTCTATCGATATGATTATGTTTACGAAGAAGTTTTCAGTGAGCATTGTCAACAATGGTTTGAAAAATTGCACAAACGTTTAACTTGGGAACATTTTAAAACCCTACCTGAGTTATTCCGATCCTATAACGAATACGCATTCGAACATCGTTTCAGCCACAATATAGAACATACTTTTTGTATGTTCTCTCCATACAAACGTCGTGGTTGGTTGCCTTGTCGTAACAAAAACTGCAACATTCACTCAGATGGTAATATACCTTGTTATGTGGTCTATGATCACAATGGTTATCTTTACACTCCTTCGAAATTAATTGAATTATATCGAGAGTGGCGAGATGAAGTCTATAAATATCGCAAAAGATGGTATGTTCATCATGCTGGTTACAAGAAAGGTTGCTGGGGTGGTTACCACTATATGCGCACGTTTCAGGAACGTAAGTGGGCAAATGCTTGGGATGATGAAGAATACCCTGTTAAAGTTCGAGCTAGAAGAAATGCTGCTAACTTACCAACCGTTTGGGATGATTATCGAACTCATGCCGAAAAGAGTTGGAAATGGCAAAGTAAAAGAAGACATCAATGGAAACCAAAAAACTAACCGTAAATGATTATAAAAAATTGGAAATGAAGTTGAAGGTAGCTTTAAAAGAAAACCTTCGACTTCAAAAACAGTTGGTGCTTCAGGGTAAAGAACTCAAAATGAAGAAAAATAAACTGTATTCAGCAGAACGCAACTTGGATATGGCTCGTTATGAGAATATGCAATTAAAAGAAGATTTACAAATTGCTGAACAGGCTTTAGAAAAAATATTTGGAGACTAAGATGCCGATTGGATTCTTACTAAAATACTGGAAATATGGAGTGTTAATTCTCTTTTTGTTAGGTATATACATGTACTGGCTTAGTTTAACACACAAAATTGAGGATTTAGAACAACAAAAAATTGTTTTACTGCAAAATGAAGCAACATACAAAGCAAATGAACAACGTTTTCGGGAAAGTATTCAGGCTCAAAATAATACGATTATTAGAATGGAGCAACAACAACGAGAAGATCAAGAACGTATTCTAAATCTTTCGATGGAAGCTAATGAGGCTCGCAAAGAAGCCGAAGATACAAAGAAAAAGTTTAAAGAACATGATTTGGATCGTCTTACCCTAAGTAAGCCAAAATGGCTCGAAAAATTAGTTAACAAAGGAACTAAAAAAGTCTTTAAAGATCTGCATGATATAGCAGATCCAGAACAGATTGAGAAGGAGATTAAAGGTGAAAAATAAAAGCCCATCACTCAGCATGTATCTCTTACTATTCATCCTAGCAAGCACATTTGTGGGATGTACTGGAATGCAAATTAAACCTGCTGAACCTGTAAAGGTTGAGACAAGAACATCAACAATTCCTGTATTTCATCCACCATTACCAGATGCCCCAAATTTTGTTGATGTGAAATATGAAATTTGGACTCCTGATAGAATGAGAGAATATTTGAAGGATTTGGAAGCTGGTAAGGCTGTCCCAATGGCTTTATATGTACTAACAGCACAAGGGTATGAAAATGTTGCTGGTAACATCGCGGAAGTAAAGAGAGTTTTGAAACAATACAGAGCTGTAGTTATTTATTATCGCAAAAATGTTAACAACATGGCTGCCCCCGAAATGCCCAAAGAGAAGCCAAAAACAGATAAATAGTTTCATGAAACTGATTGATCTTATTGAAAATCCACTGACTGCATCTGTTGATGGTGATGTTATCATTCTGGAAGCTAAATTTATTAAGAAAGCACTAGCAACTGCTGCAAAACATCCAATTGCTACAGGTGTTGCTGCTTTGTGGGTTAATTCAGCACTTCAGCAATATCAGAAAAATAAACGATATACTACTCGATTCTTTGCAAAAACTGCTGAAGAACGTAAGTTATATCAGACTATTGTTGATGATCTTATGAGAACTGGACACTATAAACTTATCAAAACAAAATTTGTTGATGGTGGAAAGTTGTGGGAATTACGACACACAGGAGTATAACATGCGAAAAATTAAAGTTCGTGTACTAAATCCTAAAAGTCGTGAAAAGCAAAAAAGATTTAATGATTCGTTAACGATTGAAGTCAACGAGATTTATCTCAGCAAAGCAAGAGAAGAGTTTGTTGACTTAATGATTAGTGAGTTTGCTAGTTGCTGGTCTGTAAATAATGCAGGTTCAATTACGTTGCAGTTAACTGATGATCAAAAGAACAAGTTAGCAAAATGTTGGTCATTCTATGATGACTTAGAAACTTGCATTAATATTGCAAGTTTTGAGAGTGTTGAACCATATACAGGGACAGATATATTTAATGGTATGTTTGACCAAGAAATGCAAAGATTATTTTTACGTCGTGTACGTTACACGAGAGTTTACAAAGAAAGGTTTAAAGAATAATGAAACTTCACGAAATTAAAAATCTCGAACCTGTCGACACAATCGAAGAAGCTTCAGATCTTTCTGAATTAAAACCTGACGTCATTCAAGAATTACAAAAACGAATTAAAGAAGGTGCAAAAGACACTGAACAAAAATGGGCTAATGCTTTAGAATTAGTTCATAAAGCTTATCAAGTAGTGGGTGTTGAACGTCCTGTCCCTGCTATGACCTCTGCATGGACGCAATATGAAGAGATAATCACCTTTGCAGTTAAGGAACTTTCGAAATTTCGAGGGTTTGATGCTGATTGGAGATCTACTTCTGTCGAATATCCGAAAATTGATACTTGTGGCTGTTGATTAGGTGTTAAGCTTCCTATATACTTCAAGCACACTAGGAGAAATAGATGGCTGTTGATCACTTAGATACATATCATAATTGGTATAATGATTTTATGAAGTTAAATGAACGAGCGATTCGTCGTGCCTTAAAAGCTCGTGAACGTCATTTAATGAAAGATTTTACTACCCTTCTTAATAAAGATTATAGAAGTCTTATGTTCCTAGATCATCTTGATGATGGTATACGTAATTTTCCCGATGAAGCTAAATTTCAACTTGATCTAATTTTAAATACAAAAGAGGTTTATGCTTCGGATCTTGCATATTTGTTTTTAAATGCTCTTAGAGATCGTTACAATTTACCTAATACAGATTCAGTTACAAGAGTTGGAATTGAATTAAGACATTATGAAGGTAAACGGAATCAAATGTTAAAAGCAATTGGAACCTTTATCTTAAATAAAATTAACAATAATATGAGTGAGAAAATATAATGGCTTGGTGGGGTTGGGCACTAGGATCAACATTCTTTTGGGGATTATTTTATCTACTTATAGCTCGTCTCTCACCCGTACTCTCACCTGTTTCGCTTTACTGGCTACCCAACATTGTATTATTTGCAATGTTACCGTTTACTTATCAGCAAATAGCAGATGATTATGTTAAGTTATACCAAAGTACAATGGATATAAAAATCTTTGCTGGTATTGCTGCTGCCTTGAGTATCATTGCTTCGGTTATGTTTTATAAGGCACTTGGGCTACATGATAACTCCACTCATGTAGCATTGATACAAATTTCATACCCAGTGTTTACGGGATTGTGTGCATTTGTTTTATTTCAACAAAACACATTTACACCTGTTACTATATTGGGTGGACTACTAATTATGGCAGGAGTTGGACTTATCGTGTATAATGGCTAAAGTAACTTTAACATCACCAGCAAAAAATATCTACCTGTTAACAGGTGAAAGTCAATATAATGTTTCATCTACCTTTATGCGAATACAAGAATTCTATGAATCTCCTCTTGAAGAAATAAGAGGTCATTTTTTCACACTCGAACAATTTATGGACCGTTATGCAGAAGAATATGGTGACTTCTCATATACGTCTGATTGGGATGGATACAATGTTCCAGGACACGTTGTAAGACAATTTTTCGAATTGTTTAATGGGCACTTCTTGAAAAAAGAAATTAAATTAAAAAATCTCCTAAGTGAACCACTCCATTCCAAAGAACCTTTCTATATTATTGGCATTTATGATGAAGGAGAATTTGCACATGAAATGTCTCATGCTTTCTATTATCTATATCCTGAATATAAAGAAGCTTGTGACAAATTAACAAATTCCCTCCCTCCAAAAGTGTTAGCAACTCTAAAACAAACCATAAAAGATTGGGGGTACTATCATGAAGATGTTATGATGGATGAAATTCAAGCTTATATGGGTACTTCTTCTTTTTGGTGGTTATTCCGTACTTTCGGATTAAGTGTTATTCCATGGAGATATGTGCACAAATATCGTAAAATATACATTGAAACTTTTCGTAAGTACTCTCTCGCTCCACGTTGATTCCCCTATTCATTTACTGTAAAATATTTTCAAATATATTAAGTTGGAAATATTATGAATACATTAAACGAATATCAGAAAACTCTGTATAACGATTTGATGAATTTGGTAGAAACAAATGAAGCTTTCTACTTTACTGATCAGGAATTGGATGGTTCTACATATAGAATCTTCAATTATCGTTTAGCATCCTATATGGATTTTCAAGCTCCTAATGCTCGAGAATGTCGTGGAACTACGTTCCGAATTCGGGATGGTGAAGCAATTCGTTTAGTAGCTCTTCCAATGGAGAAGTTCTGGAACTTACACGAAAATCCTCATACAATTGATTTAGATCTTTCTCAAATCAATCAGGTGATGTTGAAGGCTGATGGTTCGTTAATTTCTACCTATATGCACAAAGGTCAGTTTCGGTTAAAGACAAAAGGTTCGTTATTTTCGGACCAAGCATTGAATGCTATGGAGTTCTTAAATCGACCTGAAAACTCTCGGTTAGAGTGGCAATTGAAGCAGTTAACTGAATATGGTTACTGTATCAACATGGAATGGTGTGCTCCTGATAATCGAATTGTGATTGGTTACTTAGAACCTAAGTTGACTATCCTTAACATTCGTGTTTTGGATACAGGTGAGTACGTTAAATTTCCTGATCGTATTTCAATCGATTATGATGCTTTGCATGAAAATTGGATTGAGATTACAGAATTGAATGCAACTGAAGAATTTGTGAAAAGTATTCCTGATATGCAAGGTGTGGAAGGTTATGTTATTCAAATTCCTGGTGACCATGCAAAGATCCGTACTGGAACTGATGCACACTGGAATGTTGATGGCATTCAACACGTTAAAGTGAAGACTGAATGGTACTTAGTACAACATCGTGCCAAAGATTCCATTAATTCTCCACGTCGCTTGTATGAAGCTGTGCTTGAACAAGCTACTGATGATTTACGTTCCTTATTTTATGATGATCCTTTAGTTATTAAAATGATTGAAGAGATGGAAATAAAAGTTGATAAGATGTATAATCATTTAGTTGCAACAGTAGAAAACTTCTACACAACAAACAAGGATTTGGAGCGTAAGGATTATGCAATTTTAGGTCAGAAAGAATTACCAAGAGTTGCATTCGGTCTTGCAATGTCCAAATATCTTGATCATGAAGTTGATTATGTTGATTTCATGCGACGTAATTGGAAGAAGTTTGGAATTAAAGATGAGGTAAAAGAAAGTGAGTAGTTGGGATTCTTTAACAAAAGAACAGTTGGAGAATCTTCCAACTAAACGTTTAATGAATGTGTACGACCTTGCTCGAAAACGGGCTTGGTACGTACCTACCTATTCTTGTGGTTCTCCATCATGCAACGATTATGCAGATGAAGAATATTTACAAGAAAAAGAACAACAAGAAGAATATCGTCTTCTTGTTAAATCAATCTTAGATACAAGAGAACATATTGAGGATAAAAAATGAGTACACAAGACGTGCCAGGACATGGTAGTGCAAAAAGTGATGTGTTAATGATGGGAGTTTGGGGAGAACATGAAGATGGTAGTCTCCTATTTGTAGAATCAACTGAAGGTGGTAGAGTCATCTATTCCATCTTTGATATGGCACAAAATCCTGTTGTGGAATATCGTGATGCTATGCCTGAAAAAGGCTTCAAAGAAACCTTTTCTTATGGTGATTCCAACTGTAAAGTTGATGCTGGTTGGCTATTTCACGACAAAACTCCATTCCCTTGGGATAAAGTAATGGCTGCTGGTGGTAAGGATGGTTTACGGTATGCATCTGTACAGGATCAACTTAATGCAGCCCAACGTGTTGCAGAATCTATGCAACTTCGTCAAAGAATCTTTGAACAAAGTAAGTGGTCACACTTAATCGAAACTGTTGGTGATAAAGGTAAAGTTATTGTCAATAAAATCCAACGTGCAATTAATGAATTGAGAAACTAAATGTCAAATCAGATTGATGATGAAGGTAGAGCAGAAGGAATTGTTCGAACAGATATGCATTGTCATGATTGTTCGAACACCTTTTATGCTTCAATTGACTTTGAGGTCGATGGAAACCACATTATAATTTGTCCTTATTGTGGACATCAGCATTGTCGTGTCATCGAAGATGGACAGGTGACAAGTGAAAGATGGGACAGTAAGTGGGGATCTGAGATAGATCCTACTGAACGTGTTTGGAGTCACCAATCACTAAAAATGGAAACGAATTCTGCTGCCAATTTTTTAAGAAAGAAATGGTTGAATAAATGAGTATAACAATTGCCAATTCTGCGTTTGTAACTTCTGGTACAGGACCTGCAATTTATGTTTCGGGAAATGGTCAGTATTATATAAACTCATCAACTACTTCAACGACTGCTAGTACCACTACATTCTCTGGATCAGGACTATCAGTTGTAGCATCATCCTTTGATGATGATGTTATTCGAGTACTTACAGGTAATCAAAAAGTACAACCAAACTCTACGTTAGAGTTTGATGATGGTACAATCATTGAAGTTGATGATATGGGGAACTTTAAGATAATCGACAAAGATGCAACGGTTATCTATCAAGGTTGTAAGATTAGAGAGTTCAATCCATTTATTAATGCTTCAGATCAATTAGAAGATTTCATTCGCGATCTTGGTAAGTTAGGTGTTAAGCAGAGTGAAGTACTAAATGTTCCAATTGATTTGTTTATTAATTGGTTAATATGTAAAGCAGCCGAACAAGATGGTGATATTGTTCCAACTGATGTTCCAAGACTTGAAACTACTGTTAAAAAACAGAAAAATCGTTGCAAGTGTTGTGGTCGATATATTCAGAAGAAACTTATCGAGAATGATATCTATTTTTGTAATCCGAAACATCACAAAAGTTTTCTAAAAAAGATGAACTTGTGATTCATAAACTAAAGGGTAACTATAAATGAAACCTTATTTTCATGCAAGATTAAGTGTAAAGAAATATGGTGGAGAGATAGAAGATTATCTTGACATTCATAACTTTATTGATTCTTCCAAAGCAACATTGGCAGATGTTCGTCATAGAGCTTTGTTACATAGTTCATTTGGGTGTTTTCTTGCTGAACAAGTTTTTGGAGTGTACATTACAAACAGTGCTGGTAAAGTAGTACAAGTTAGGGATATTGCTGAAGAGCATATTCAAGAAGATTTAGGATTCATACCATCAGTCGATAAGTGGCTGAGAAATATGAGAATCGAGCCGTGGATGAGTGGAATGAAAAAACGGCAAAAAGTGAAACGTTTGAAAATTGATTAGAGGTGAAATATGAGTTGGCAAGAAGAGTTAGAATCATTGCAAAAAGAATTGGATGATGCAAAATTATCCTATATGAATAAAGCAAAGAAAGTGTTTATGGAAAATCTATTTCCTCCTTTCTTTGAAGCCCACCCAGAAATTAAGGTAGTCTACTGGGTTCAGTATACTCCTTACTTTAATGATGGTGATCAATGTGTTTTTAATGTTGGTGAAGTTTGTTTAGCAGACGTTCTTCCTGAGGAAATGGAAGACTTCAACCTTTATGAATCATTTGTTGGTGGTAAAGAAACTTGGCGGGTTCCAAAACATTTGAAGGATGATTTCAATTCCATTTCAACATTCATTTCTAACAATGAAGAGTTGATGTTGGATCTTTTCGATGACCACGCACAAGTCATAGTTTACAATGAAACCCCAATTCGTATCGAGTCTGAAGAATACGAACATGACTAATAGTCATACCGTTCGTATTATTGGTGGACGTGGAAAGGTAGTTCAGGGAGAAGTTTGTATTCCTGATCGTGGTGATGTTGTTAATGAAAACAGCATCATCATTATTCCACATGGTGGTGCTGACTATCATGTGGCTGGACTAACCTGTAAAGGAATAATTACTGAAATTGGTAATCAACTTTGTCACTTAGCAATTGTAACAAGAGAGATGAAAAAACCTCTTGTTGCAATGCCTGGTGCAATAGTGGAACTAATGGATGTACAGAGAGTTATAATTGATTGTGAAGAAGGGAAAGTGTTGTGGAAGATATAATTGAAAATTATTTCAAATTACGTCAGGAAGTTTTTGAATATTTTGGATATAGAGAAGATTGGGTTGCAATTCCTCTAGAAGATACTCGTGAGTATTATTGGATAATTGATGAGGATGAAAGAGAGTTCATTCGTTATGCTGAAACGTTAGAACAACTTAAGGACGAGGAAGCTGGTCAGTATTATGAAGATGAAATTTATACACAACGTTTTCTACCGAAGTGGGTATATCGTGGTGAAAAATACACTTTAGTTTGTTCAAATCCTGGTGTGGATGGGAACAAATTTTTACGTGTTCTTGATAATGATAAAGAGGTTAAAGAAGATGAGTTGTGATAAGTGTGGTTCCAAACGTGTAGCACATTTATATGCCCACAGTAAAGATTGTTCTGATTTTGTTTGTGAGACTGATGGAATTATGTCAGAAAACACATATTTTCCCGACATTCCAAATATTTGTGATGGTGATGATGTTCAAATGAATATTTGTTTAGAGTGTGGAAAAGTACAGGGTAAATTTCCTGTTGTCATCGAGAAGCAGGAAGGGGTATTGTTAAGGGGTGAAATTGTTAATGCATGTAAACTTGGAATCATTGAAGCAGATCAAAATGGTGATGAGGAACGTGCTGACAAATTGGACGATATTGTTCGTGTCCTAACTGGGAATGGTCGATTAGCTGATTTTCCTAGTTTTGAGATTTGGGAAATTCCTGAAATGATTCCACACGAAGAATTGATTGCTGAAATTTTCAACTTTAGTTACTCAGATTATGATTAATTGGGACAAACCTAAAAAAGTAAGAACTACAGAGGAGCACAATAAAATGTACTCCTCTGATTCTGGAATACCTGGTACTTATGTACCAAACATGTCAGAGGAAGACTTATATTCATGGCGTGGAAAACTGGTTGGACAACGTACTGGTTTTCCTCATGTTGAATTACGAAAAGCATTTACCGCAGATGTCCTTATCTATGTTTCATTAGGTGAAGGATTTAAAATTTCCAAATATGAAGGACCCGACCAAACAAAAGGAATAAATGTTCGTATTTCATCTAACGCTGCCATTTCCTTAACATTCGAAGAATTACAAGAATTGAATCTTGTAATTGAAGAAGCAAAGGAGAAATTGAAAAATGAATTCCGAAGCGAAACCTAATTATTACTGGATTAAATTTCTATTCAGATGGATGTTGACATTCGCTGGAATTGTATTAGGAACAATGTTATTTGCTTGGTTGATTGGATGCGTCTATGGCTAAAAGTAGATACGTTACAAGAGTTCGTACTGAACGCTCCAGAATTCGTAGATACGAAAACAGGACAAGACTTTTCAACTCCAAAGTAGAACGTTTTATGGGTTGGTGGGGAATTGTAATGTTGGTCGGTATTCCTATGTTTTTAATATTTCAATGTGGACGAGCTGTTCAACAAGAACAAATTGTTGACAAGTGTGCGAAAACTCATTTAACATTATTATCAGATCAAAAAACCTATGTTGAATGTAACATAGATTATGCAAAGAGGAAACATTATGAAAAATTTCATTAAAAAAGCAAAAGGTTTTACATTAATTGAATTGATGATTGTGGTTGCATTTATCGGAATTTTAGTTGCAACTGTTGCACAAGCTTTAGGAAAGTAAAATGTCTCCAAGACCATTTCGACCAAGAATCCATCAAGTTGTATCCTTTATGATAAAGGCTCACGATGGACAAACTGATAAGAAAGGACTCCCTTATTGGTACCATCCTTATCGAGTTGGTCTTCGTTTACATCTTGCTTATCCTGATGATTTTTTTGATCCATTAATATTTGGAGCTCTTTTACATGATGTTGTAGAAGATACATCACTTGATCGTCAACAATTAATGAATGTTGGGTTTGATTCTTTAACATTAGATATTGTTGAGTTGGTTACAAAAGATCGTTCCATAACATATATGGATAATATTAAACGTATTATCAATGGAGCTAATACTCATAGTGAATTAGCAAGAGATTTTGCAGTTTTGGTAAAATTAGCTGATAATTATGATAATTCCTGTCCTTCTCGAATTAACCATTTAATGGAGGACGAACAAAATTTCTTAACAAAACGGTATAAGAAAGCACGCAAACTGCTTGAACCTGCAGCAGAAAAAATCTTAACTAAGTATGACCACATCGACCTTATTAAAGGTGATGTTCGTTTAAACAAAATGGACACTTACTTATTAACACCAACATGTCACATAAGTTAAAACTTAATCTTCGAATTATTTTTGTTTATTTACCCCTAATTGTTGCCTTTGGGTGCTTTGTTATGGGAAAATTAGCTTATCAATGGGTTAAATCCTTATTCAAACGGAGATAAACATGCAACTACTTTGGTTATTCTTAATTCCAATAATTATCGCAATCGTTGGACGAATGGTTTTCAATAAAACAATTACTTGGAAAGAAATGGGAGTACAAATACTCATTTGTTGTCTTCCAATTGGAATTGCTTATGGATTAGGATCTTACGCTCAGACGTATGATAGAGAAATATTAAATGGTGAAGTTCTTTCAAAAGAAAGAAATGAAGTATCATGTTCACATTCATATTCGTGCAATTGTGTAACTTCGTGTAGTGGAAGTGGAAACAATCGTTCATGTACAGAAATTTGTCAAACTTGTTATGATCACAGTTATGATGTTGATTGGGATGTTTTAACAAATGTTGGTACATTAAGTATTGACCGTTTGGATCGTCAAGGTCTTGACGAACCTCCTCGTTGGACATCTATACGACCTGGTGAACCTGTTGCTGTTGAACATGGTTATACAAATTATGTACAAGCAGTTCCAAGTTCTTTATTTAATGATAAAGATGTCACAACTGGTGACCAGTTTGCAAATTTAATTCCTACTTATCCTAGAGTTTATGATTATTATCATGTAAATCGTATACATGCAATGGGTGTATCAGTTCCTCACCAAGCAGAACTTAATCAGAAACTTGCTGAGATACTGAAACATCTAGGTCCTAAGAAACAAGCCAATATTCATGTTGTATTTGTAAACACATCTGATGCAACTTATAGGTATGCATTGGAGCGTGCATGGTTAGGTGGTAAGAAAAATGATATTGTTATAATGTTAGGAACTCCACACTATCCAGAAATTTTATGGGCTGATGTGATGACATGGGCTTTAAATTCAGGAAACGAGGTTTTCCATGCTTCGTTAAGAAATGCTTTAACTGATATGAAAACCGTTGATCAGGACAAATTAATTAGTACAATTGATTATTGGGTACCTAATAAGTTTGATAGATTTGCACATTCTAATCTTGAATATCTAAAAGATGAAATTAATCCTCCAACATGGGTGTACATTTTTTGTATCATCTTGGGAATATTTGGTGGTGTTGGTGCAATGATTTATATGCATAAGAATGATGTGTTCAACGAAGAATGGAGAAGGAGATATTAATGACTGTTCGAATCGAAATTACAAGTTGTACAGAATGTCCACACCACAAATCACCAAGATTAAAATGGGAATTATAGATTAATGAATACAATTGAAGACTTAATAATTATTTCTTCTGATACCAAAAATGAAGTGGATCAGTATCGATTGAAGAAAATTGATACTGATTTGGTAAATGAATTTCATTTATTATTGGATGGTAAAGGGTGGAATGATCATGTACAAGGTGATATTGTTACCAAAATTATTGATACAGGTGACTCTATTGTGGTAGAGTTTGGAACAATCAAAATTGAACTTGATTATGCTCAAGTTCATGAATTGCGAATAATGCTTGACTTTTTAAATAAGTTGGGTGATAATTGGAGTGAACAATATTTCGAAAAAGTCGAAATATAACTTTTGTAAACAAAACTTCAAAGGAGAAGTACATTATGAGTAAAGGTGTAATTGTAACACTTGGTATCGTTGGAATCTTTGTTCTGATTGGAGCAGTGATTTTTGGTTCTTATGTCAGTGCATACAATTATGGTGCTGATATGGAAACTCGGTTGGAAGCTGAAATGAAGAACAATGAGCAAATTCTTGCCAACTATGGCAAGAAAATCAAAGAGGCTGCTCAAATTCCTTCCATGCAAACTGATGATTTGGTGAAAATTTTCACTGGCACATTGGGTGCTCGTTATGGTAGTGATGGTTCAAAGGCTGCTTTTCAGTGGATTAAAGAACAAAATCCACAGTTGGATCAAAGTACATATCGTAACTTACAGAACTTAATTGAAGGTGGTCGAAATAAGTTTGAGAATTCTCAGACCAAACTTATCGACATTAAACGTCAATATAAGAAAGCACTTCGTACCTTTTGGCAAGGTATGTGGTTGAGAGTTGCAGGTCTTCCAAGCATTGATTTGGATAAGATTGTAGTTGTAACGTCTGAACGAGCAGTCAATGCTTTTGAAACTGGTCGAGAAGAAGCTCTTCAAATTCGATAAACCACTCTGCCATCTTCGGATGGGGACATCTAAGGCGCTCATTTGAGCGCCTTTTTTGTTGGTTCCAATAAATACTAAACAATCATTAGGAGCCTAATATGAGTGATATGTTACGAAGAATGCAAAAAGCAGCAGGAGTTCCTGCTGATAGATGGGTATCTCTTCAAGAATCCGAACAAAAAGAAGCAGTTAAACAAGACGTTGTTTGCCCTTTTTGTGGGTTAAAAATGTCTGCTTCCGAATTTCATGCACATTATATGGAACACCATCATGCTGATGTAATGAAAGCAATGCATGGTGAAAGTGCAGAAGAAGAGGCTAAGGAAGACAACAAAGAAGATGCTAAATCTGCAGAAGATGCGGAAAAAGAAGTGGTTGCAAGGGCCGAAGAAGAACAAGCTAAAAAAGAATCAGTAAAATTTACAAAGGGGCAAAAAGTTGAATATAATGGCTCACACTATCTTGTGGAAGTTCCTGATGCTAAAGATGATTTTATTGGGATCGTTCCTCTTGATAAAGCAGGTCAAGAAGATGCAGTCATGCTCGTCAAAGGAAACCAGTTAAACATTGTCACAGAAGATGTTGAACAGGAAGAACCAATCGTTGAAGAAGTTGTAGTTGAGAAAGAAGTAGTTGAAGAGAAAGCTGAGACTAATACCAACTACTATCTTGATAAGCCAATTGAATGGATGGAAAAGAAGAAACCTGAAGATAAAGTACAGGTTCCTGGAAAAGTCACATCAGCAATTCGTGGTGTATTACGTGATGCTGAAGCAAATATTAAGAAGTATGAAGGTCGTGATGATGGCAAACATCAGTACTTCACTGATTGTCAGAAAGTCATGAAAGAGCTTTTGGATTATTTCTCAGATGCTACTGTTGCAGACTGTAAATTAGCTGCTTTGTACGTTGCTGGTGTTAAATCACCAATCAATACAGAAATTCCAGCAGTTGTTTGGGAATGGTTAATGACTGGAAGTAAACCTTCTTTAAAAGATTACGTTAACGTTGTTAAGGGGAAGTAAGATGGCGTTAAGAGACATTTTTGCAAAAGTACCTAGAATCAAATTTTATCGTATTGATGAATCGAAGGAACAATTAGACGAAGGTGATGTTATTTCAGGCAAGTTTGGTGAAGAACGTCTTAAAGGTTTTAGTCCTGTTGAAATGAGAGCAATCTTACGTGTACTACAGAAAGCAATAGAAGCTGCAGATGATCATGCTGAAAGTGAACCAAACCGAAGAGATCGAGCCGAATACTTACACCTTGCTGAAGACCTTGAAGAAATGTTACGTGAAGTACGTATGGGAAACCGAAGTCAAGCTTATCGTACTTTTCGTCAGTTGGATTCAACAGGTCGTGACTTTCTTGATGATTTTATGGGAAATAGTGCTAAGACATTTTACTCATACTTTAAAACAAGTGCTCCACATAAAAAACCATTACGTAACAAAATAGAGATCTAAAATGAAAATTCGTGAAATTCTAAATGAAGGTGACATGCCACCACAACCTGGACTTAAAGAATTATTTGAATCAATTCCTTCAGGAAAAAGTGTCCTAAGAGATACAGGTCGTGGTAATCACAACAATGCTGAACTCCGACAACATCCAAGTCATTGGTCAATTTCTCGTCCTATCGAAGGGTCAGATGAAAGAGAAATGATTGCTACTGGAAATGAACAACATATCCGCAAGAAATGGAAGGACGTAAAGAATAAACACTTTACAGGTCCTGCTAAACGTAGAGAGTGAGATGAAAGTTCAAGACCTATTTGAAGAAGATTTTTTCAAAAAGAATCCACATATTGATCAATATTCAAAAAAGAACATTGAAGCTAGAATCCGTCAAATAATGTATGATCGTAGATTGTCTGGTGAAAAGAGTAACAACGGTGAACTTCAAATGCTCCGAAATAAATTAAAAGAAATTCAAAAGAAAAATGTGAATGAAAATGTTTCTTCATTTGGTGATAGAAAAGCAAAACGAGACAGATTGGCAAAAATTGATCGAGAACAAAACGACTTTCGACAAAATGTGAAATCAACAGTACGTCAAGCTGTTAGAACACGTAAAATTCCTGCAGATTTAATAATTGAAGCATTATTAAACTGGATGACTCCACAAGATGTATCTGCAGCCTTAGAACAAGCTGATTTAAAGGATTACTTATGAAATTATCAGAGTTATTTGAAGAAGTTATTTCTTTTGAAGAACGTAAACGTAGATCTGAAGAAATTCGTGATCAGAAAGCAAAAGAAGATCGTGGTGTAAAACGAGCTCAACATAAACGCAATGTGGATTTTCTCAAAGGTGAAATGAAAAAACACGATGTACAACAACGTAGAAAATCTATGAAAGTTGTTGAGAAGTGGGACAAAGAAGTAACTGTTGCCAAAAGTGAAAGAGGCAAGTATAAAAATAAAACAATTGCTGAATTGAAGAGCATGTTAAAAAATGCTAAAACGAAAGAAAAGAAGGAAGAACTTAATTTCGCAATTCGAGCAAAACAAAAGGACAAGTGGGGAGAAGTGAAGTGAAAAAATTCCTTGCAGTATCATCAGTTATTATCATCTTTGGTGGTATGATGGTACTTGCAGTTTTACTTCTTTCAAATATTCATTAAGAGAATCAATAAGATAAAAAACTGTTGACATCTTATATAAATAATAGTAATATTAATTCAACATTTGAATTTTAATTTTTAACAAAGGCAGAACAATGAGTTCAAGACATTCACAACAACATATACTCTTTAATCAACCCGAGTGGTCGGTGGGGTTTTGTGCGTCCTCATTGTTACGAGGTTATCGCCCAGAACAGAGAAACGAGCCTTTTGTGGAGAATTTTATAAGTTAAGATTTTCTAAGTTAAGAAACGAATCAAAAGGCTCACTTCGAAAGAACTGAGCCTTTTTTATTGTTTAACGGTTAATATAGTAAGAGCAAGTGGTTGAAATTCCCCCTCCCTATATTAAGCAACCCTTCAGTAAGGTGGTACTTACATGAAGTCCAGGTATGGGATTAGAACCGTAAAACCGGTCACCCGTGAAAGAATAAAGGGATCATTTTGTTTGGTATAAAATGAGTAAGCGCCCTAACTACAAAAGACTTTATCCGAGAAGGGCCGGATATAAACAATAGTCCCTTACGTATACACCTGTCTGCTAACTGGCCTAGGCGATTTGACTTTCAATCAGAGAAATGCGGGTTCGACTCCCGTCAGGTGTACCAATTATTCAATAACAATTTGTTTTAAAGTTCTAATTTCATCTTCAATGGCTTGATGAATTTCAGACAAAAAGAGATTGGCTGCATCATTTGCAGTCTGTTCAATTCTAGCAAGAGTAGGCTTTTTTCCATCTTGATAGACTTTAATTTGAGAAGCCATTACTAGTTGTCTTGCAATCTTTGCAGCAGCTGTTTGATTTTGAAAGATAATTTCCATAACCGTATATATGGTAGAAGTGAGGTGAGTGATGATGTTACGTTATACAGGCATCAGAGAGGAAGGTGCTGATACAGTTGGGTATAGCACACAAGAAGAATGTGAAAAATTTATTATTGAAAAACAAGGTAAGTTGAGTGTCATGTCTGGTTACCATGTTCTAGTACTTCAAGTTGCAAAAGGTAATATACGGTATGTACCTTATTGGATTGATAGTTTTGGGTATGGTGGTCTACGTTTTGACTTAACACATGAAGATGCGTTCGAACATGCAACCAAAGTTGCTGAAGTACCGTTTAGAATTGTTGAAGTTCATTTTGATGTATAAACTATGGCGATGTGGTGGAAAACAGGTATACACGCTAGGCTTAAACCCTAGTGCCTTCGGGATTGAGGGTTCGAACCCCTCCATCGCTACTAACCCTTGATCACAAAGAATTTTTATGTTAAAGTTAATTCTTTGGAGTGAAAAATGAAAAAAATCGTATTTGGAAGTTTCCTACTATTATTAAGTTGTTCTGCTCAAGTGGAAAGTGATCCAGGACCAATTTATGCAAGATGGGTTTGTGATTCACAAGTTGGAATGGGTACTACAATCCGTAGTCCTTGGGTTCCAGCCGAAGATATTAAGATGGATTGCCACACAAATATGTGTTGGTGGGAAAAGTCACCAAGACGTCTTGGTGAGCAAAGACAAGTACATTTCTTAATTCCAAGACCTGGAGATATTTGTCGTTATGAAGAAGCTCAAGGTCGTAAACCTGATGATCGTTTTGAATAAGAGGAAAATGAAATGCCTAAACAACGGGTGAGAGCAAAGGGTGCATCTATTGCACGAAACAAGAACATGCGATTTCGTATTGGTACACGTAAAGGTGGTCAATCTGCAATGGTAATGTCTGTACAACAACTTTTGGAAGCTTTAACTTCTGGATCTACTCGTCCAAGAGACATTCCAAAAATCAAGAAAGTTCTTGAATTGAAAGGTCATACATTGGCTGCATAAAGAATGGGCTGGTTTTAGCTGCGGCGACCCTTGTTTCCAGCACATGAAATAAGAAAAAATGAGGATTATGGGGTGGTGACGAAATTGGCAGACGTCCTTGGCCTGCTAAGCCGAGAGTCCTAGCGTTAATTTAAGTGTACATAGGATTAGCCGATACTTTTGTGTTGATCAGCATTTGTGTCGTGGAATGCAGGTTCGAACCCTGCCCACCCCACTAAATAGTATATGAAATAGGAGATGATTATGTTTTTCAAACCGAAATTCAAGTACTATAAGGATCATAGAGAAACTAAACGATACAAAACTAAGAAACGTATGGCTACAAACGTGTGGTTATATAGTTCACCATTCTTGTTAATTGGAGCAAACGTTATTGCTGGATTAACTCTTTGTTTAATGATTCTTGGTATGTTCACAACATTAATGTTTCTTGATGAAACAAAATAATCTATGGAGGATGCAATAAGGGCTAACTGGTGTGGCCGCCTGACTGTAAATCAGGTCCCTTTGGGCAAGAGGTTCGATTCCATCCTTCCTCCACCAAACACATCATTGTACTAATCGCGAAGTACAATGCAGTAAGGCTGACTACTGGTTTCATGAGCCACAGTCACATGAAAGGGATGTGATACCCTCGCCTTACTACCAACAATGAGCTTATGGTCTAAGTGAAGGGCACCCCCTAGTCTATTGGGGGAGATGAAGGTACGAACTTCTGGGCTCACCAAAACAATCTGTGCGTGGTATAAAGGTATTACTCTTTGTTTGGAACGAAGGAATGAGGGTTCGAGTCCCTCCGCACTGACTTTGACAGAGTGTAATATCAGTCTGGTAGATGGCTCCCCTAGGAAGGGAGAGGTCGTGAGTTCGAATCTCACCACTCTGAATGCTGAAGTTCAGATCGTATCGTTTTGAACTTCATAAATAACTGAAAGAATAACTGTTGGGAGACACTTTCATGTATTTTTATGTTTATAAAATAACCAATAATATAAATGGTATGATTTATATTGGCGTTCATCAGACAGAAAATCTAAATGATGGTTATATGGGATCTGGCCTCCTTCTAAAAAAGGCTCAGAAAAAGTATGGACTCGAAAATTTCTCTAAAGAGATTTTATATGAATGTAATTCTCGTGATGAATTATTTGTAATGGAATCTCAATTAGTTACCCAAGATTTTGTAAACAGTAAACAAACATACAATACTCGATTAGGTGGTCAAGGTGGACCAAAAGAACCTCGAAAAACCGATTATTATCGTTCTGGTGCACACTCCCACAATGTAAAATTAGCACAGAAAAAAGCTAAAGAAAAACATATTTTATTAAAACAACAACGAGTTGACAAATATAATCAAAATCCAGTATTATGTACTCATTGTAAACAACCTTTACTATACGAAAAACACCGTAATAAATTCTGCAGCAAATCTTGTGCAGCAACATTTAATAATACGGGCCGAGTGCCTACAAAAGAACATCGAGCAAATACAGCTCGAACTTTAAGGAAAAAGAATGATTTATGAATTTGACGGCCTAAAATTAAAAGATTGGCTTCCTATATTTTAGGCCCAATATATGCTAGACAACTAACTCCAGCTGACCTTAAAAAAGGAATTGCTAATCTTGATTTGTATTTTTGTGAACGAACAGCTGCTGGTGAAATTTTAATTCAAACGAATATTAAACAAACATCTGCACAATTTATAATCAATGAAAATACTCAAACTGTTATTGGACAAATTGAATGTTGGGATGTTAATGATTCCAATCATGAACCAATAATTTATTTCGCTTTACGAGATGATGATATATTGAAACAACTTTATGTGCGAGTTGTTAATTCTATCTCCGTGTAGCTCAGCTTGTTCAGAGCGCTCGCTTTGGGAGCGAGAGGTCCAAGGTTAGAATCCTTGTACGGAGACCAATTTTTGAGATAGAAATTATGGGTATGGCAAATGAGTGGTTGTTTCAAACAACCCATGAATTAAAACATATTTTGCGTTACTGTTTTATTTACACAAATAAAGATCCTGACACTTATTTGGATTTTACAATTGGTAAATTAAATGTGGATCAATGTCAAACAGTTAAAGAAATTTATACTAAGTTGTGGAATAAATTTCAAGAAATTAATGGTCTAAAAGAATATGTTATCCAAAATTCAAAATATGCTTTTAGCCACTTAAATGAGCCAACTAAAGAATTAAAACGTTTACACAAGTTAAAGTGGAAACTTTGAATACCTAGACGAGCGATACAGTGGGTACGGTGAATAAGAGAGTATGGTATTAGGATCTTATTTGCGAGATGGTTGCACTAGAATTGATCCTCTAGCACAACCATTGACTCGTCGTTTATTTTAATAAATCTCGATCACCTTCATCTTCTTCAATTGAAATGTCACAATGACGATCTTGAAAAAGATTTAGGATACGACAAATAATATATGCAACTTTCCATTTCCATGTGTTGTGTGGTAGACGTAACCATTTTCCAAAACGTGAAGACATTGTTTCGTCAGGATCACCACCAAAAACCGTGTTGAAAAATTGGTCAATTGAAACTAAAATATTCCAGAAATAACGATTCATACTACTCTCCTTGTAAAGTAGTATTTATTTCAAAAGGGTGATATGTTAAAAGTAAACCAAGATTGGCTACAAATGAATTATCAGTATCCAATTAAAGTAATCAAATTACTAATGTTGCTTAGTCATACTCAACATGATTTTGAGGTTGTAAAAGCATATCAAACTATCGTTACAGATGAACAAATATTAGATACTTTTAATTGGATTTGTAAACATTATCCAGAATATGTTATTGAGATGATACCTCATCATCCAAAAATTATAGGATATATAAACAACCCAACAAAAGAAATGCAAAGAGTCCAAAAATTGTGTTGGACTTTATAATGGCGATGTGGTGGAAAATAGGTATACACGCTAGTTTCAAAAACTAGTGCCTTCGGGATTGAGAGTTCGAATCTCTCCATCGCTACCAATAAATACCTCTATGAAATTAGAGGAATTGTTTGAAAATACTGATATGACTTTGGATTTAGAACCAAAGAATGTTCAGTCTATGAGTTTACTGAAAGGTCGCAAACCATTGGGCCAAGGTCAACAGGCTGTTGTTGTTCCTCACCCACGATCAAATACTGTTATTAAAAAAGTACGTATTCCAGGTGGTGATATTCAGGCTGATCCCTACGTTAATTTCTTAAAATTAGTGAAGAAAGTTGATAATCCTTTCTTTCCAACAATTTATAGTGTTAAAGCCTATCGTACACCAAGTACTAAAGGTCGTTTTCGTACTGTTCCAGGTGAATTATTTTTGGTAGTTCACATGGAAAAGTTACATCCTGCAACTCCTAAACTAATTGATTCTATTAAGCAATTACTACCTGAGCTTGGATTTGAAGGTGAAACAGAGTTAAGTAATGACTTATTTGACCAACCAAATTGGAGACGTCAGATACGTGCTAAAACAAAAAATCCTCAACTAAAACAAGCCTTGAGGTTGTTAGAACCAATGTTTCGATTATTTGGTTCTGATTTACATACCCAAAATTGGATGGTTCGACTAACAAGTGTTGGTCCTCAATTAGTAATAATTGATCCATTCTATGATTTTGCAGCAGATTTCTAAATGTCCCGTGCTAACTGTCATCGAAAAGTTCATGCCAATACTTTAACCGTTTCGGAAAGTGACGAATTAGCAAATATAAAATTGATAAATGAAACAATCAATATCCTCGTATACCCTCACGCTACGAACGTGTCGAAAGGTTAATTGGATACATGCAGGTTCGAACCCTGTCGGGGATGCCATTCCAAACACGAAATAGCATAAATGTAATGCACTCCTCGTGAGGAGGAGGTTATCTAGATTAACAACCTAGTTTCGTGACCAGTTTTTTATGGGTACTTATAGATTTCCTTGCATAAATATGTAATAGCAAGGAGATACTAGATGAAAAAAGTAGATTGGCAAAATAGATCCTTTTTAGAGAAAATTATTAAAAGTTCTTTCTGTTATAGCGATGTATTAATTAAATTAAAATTACGAACTGTTGGTCGCAATAATGAAACATTAAAGAAATGGATTGATTACCATAAAATTGATATTTCTCATTTTGATTCATATCGTTCTAGATTGAAGCTTTTACACGAAAAAAACACTATACCTTTAACTGAAATTTTAAGCGGGAAACATCCTCAATACAAAACTTACCATCTAAAACAACGCCTTTTAAAGGAAGGTTTAAAGAAAAATTGTTGTGAACAATGTGGATTGACTAATATCTGGAATAACAAACCAATCGCTATTCAACTTGACCACATAAATGGGAATAGTACTGATCATAGATTAGAAAATCTAAGAATGTTGTGTCCAAATTGCCACAGTCAGACAGCGACATTTGCTGGTAAAAACAAATAGTAAGGGGTAGACAAATTGGTAAAGTCATCTGCCTTTGAAGCAGAGGTTTGTGGGTTCGAAGCCCACCCCCTTATCCAATTACTTACATGCAAGATGTTTGTACTTAATGGAGTCATGACCATTAAACTAAACTGATTGTCGCTTGGTGGTTATACTAGTTGACTAAGATCAGAATAAGAATAGCTGAGTTTTGATTATGTAAGTAGTTTTAAATAGGTCTGTAGTTTAACGGAATAACACTTGGCTCTGAACCAAGAAGCGAAGGTTCGACTCCTTCCAGACCTGCCAATAGGCCTATGGTGTAATGGTAACACACAACGCTTTGAACGTTGAACCCCTGGTTCGATTCCAGGTGGGCCTTCCAATATGGATCTGTAGCTCAGTTTTTGGTAGAGCACTTGCCTGAAGAGCTTGGTGTCGTGGGTTCGAGTCCCTCCAGATCCACCAAATAGAATGTTGTGTATGGTGTAGCGGATAGCACGTCGGCGTGGAAGTCGAAAGCACGAGTTCGAATCTCGTTACATAGCTTAGACAGGGTAGTAGCTGTCGACAGTGGGCCAACATATATCATCTACTACTGGTATATGACGGTCCAACGTTATTAATGGATCAGTAGCTGATGTGGTCTTAGCGCTCGGTTGAAGCCCGAGAGATGTCCGTTCAATTCGGACCTGATCTACCAAACTAATCTAGTGTATCGCTATCGAAAGATAGAGGAAGCTCAGGACACACTCGGAACCTGTAGGAGGTTAAAACCGTTTTACTACTGATACCGAAAGGGAGTGTGCAACACAAACAGACCGAGATAAGTTCCATTCTATGAGGTCGGGTTGTGGCTTAGATGAATGATACACCTCGACAGAATCCTGGCTATCGGATTAGTACAAACAATGGCGACGTGGTGGAACTTTGGTATACACGCTAGTCTTAGAAACTAGTGCCTTCGGGATTGAGGGTTCGAACCCCTCCGTCGCTACCAAAATAAAATGCTTGGGTGGTGTAACTGGAAGCACGACGGGGCTTATAACCCTGAACACTAGATAGGTGGTTAGCAAGAGTTCGATTCTCTTCCCAAGTACTGAATTTTAGTAGATAATGCATTTATGATTAAAAATGTTATTATTATGATTTTATCGATAGGGTTAATTGTTGTAATTGATGCCTTTGAAGAAATTCGACCGAATAAAATGTCTGTCAGAGTTCACTGGGTTGTGCATCAAAATTTGCAATCTGTGCACAATTACTGTGGTTCAGATGAAGATCCTGAGTTGCTTAAAACTTGGACAATTCATGGTTGTGCAACATTTGATTTAGTTCGTCACACTTGTACGATACATGCTGTCGAACCTGACCCCAAACAAGAAGAAGGTGTATTAATGACATATCTTGGTCATGAATTATATCACTGTTTTGTTGGGCAATTTCATCCAACGATGGCTGAAAAAGAAAAGCAACGTTTAGAAGAAGAGAAGAAAAAACAACAGGATCAACAATCTTTTCCAAAAGGATTAGATTGGAATAGAGTTCCCTAATTATGGACCGTTGGTGTAATGATAGCATGAGTAGCTCCAAACTACTTGGCAGAGGTTCGATTCCTTTACGGTCTGCCAATATTTCAGTAAATAAGATAATGGTTGCTGCATTTTTTGCTATACTACTCATTATCTTAGGGATAACTGATGGTTTAATGACCATTATGATTATCCAAGCAGGAATGGGTTATGAACTAAATCCAATTATGGGGTTATTCATTAATAATGACCCTTTTGCTTTTCTATTAGTAAAATTATTTGTTGCAATTGGTTTCACATGGTACGTCTATCATTATGGAGATGGTAGATACAAATGGTGTAATAGGGAATTGATTTTACCCCTATTATGCATACCATATATGTTTATCGTAGGGATACAAATTGCGCATCTTATATCTTAGTTTGATATTATTGGTTAGTTGTTCGACACCTTTAGTAGATCCAACTCCTATTAATAATGAAACCCATATTAAATGGGTTCGTCATAAAGATTTGTTTGAACTTGAAAAAGCATGTGTAAAGGTTGCTCCCAGACCCAACAAATTCTTTGAATATCATGGTTGTGCAACGTTTAATCTAAAAACAAAAGAATGTATAATTCATACATTAAATCCTCAAGAATATATTGGTGAGGACATGGCTTACTTAGGTCATGAAGTTAAACATTGTTTTGATGGGAATTTTCACAAATGAGTATTGATTATAGAGATATGGATCGTGATATGGGTGATCTAGAAACTGCCCTAGAAGGTATTGAAAATTATTTGGAAAATTCAAAAACTGAATTGTACAATGTACAGAATTCATACGAAAATTTACAAACACAATACGAAGAAATCGTAAGTGAACGAGATTCGCTGGAAAGTGAAGTAGAAGATTTGCAGGGAATGAATGAAGACCTGCAAAGTCAATTATTTCATGCTCATAATGAAATTGATGCCTTGAACGAAGTCATTTCTGAATATGAGAAAAATGAAAAGCCTTCAAATAAATTTGAAGCCCATTCACAAATTTTAAGAGATATGCTTGAATAATGGAAACTGTTAAAGAGAAACAAACCGAAAAGCAAAAATTAAAACCACCTAGTAACTATAATGTCATTTTAATTAATGATGATTTTACTCCAATGGATTTTGTTGTTAGTGTTTTAGTTCAACTGTTTAATCATCCAATTGAGAAAGCTAATAAAATCATGTTAGACATTCACAACAAAGGTGAAGGTGTAGCTGGCTCTTATACAAAGGAAATAGCCGAAACAAGAGTTGCTCAAGTAAATAATATCGCTCAGCATTATGGGCATCCACTTAAAGCAGATATTAAACAAATTTAATGCCCCATCCTGTGGATTCAGGACGTGAGTCTTCTAAGCTCGTAGTCGAGGGTTCGATTCCTTCATGGGGTGCCAAATATAAAGAATGAAATTCATGATAGTTAGAGGTGTAACTGTTGATGGACGAAAATTTCGTCCAAGCACATGGATTGAAATGATTGCAGGTAATTTTGCAACATTCAAAAACGGAAGATTAAAATGGAATGACCATATTTTTCCTGGAATGTGGGAGTTCGACGGACAAGTTGAAAAAGTATTGTGTTTAACTGATGCTATACGTTATTTTCATCCTGAAATTGAAGACTTTGTTCGTGAGTTCGTTAAAGAAAACAATTTAATAATGGAAGAGTAATCCGAGTTTGGACTAGCGGAGCCTACCTCGAAAATAGGTTGTGTAGAGATACACGTGCAGGTTCGAATCCTGTCTCTTCCGCCAAAAAAATATCTATGGTGTCTGTAGCATAATTGGAATAATGCCTCTGACTGTGAATCAGAAAGATGCGAGTTCGAGTCTCGTTGGACACCCCAATCACATAAATAATCCTATGAAATTACAAGACCTTTTTGAATCACCATCGGATATTACGAAGATTGTTAGTCATGCACGTAACTTGACTACATTTCTTCAACAATTAGTTCGTGTTGCTCAAGACGCTTATGATCGTCATGGTGATATGAAAAAAGTTCGAATGATCTTGGGATCGCAAAAAAGTAGATGGTTTTCAGCTAATTATCCCGTTCGTAGAAAAGAATCTACTATTCAAGGTACTTTAGAATTATTTAAAAGCAGTACAGCAAAAAAACTTGCAAACCTAAAACTATATGCTCAAACAGCCAACGAAGATCAAGAATCACGTAGTTCACATTTAGATACACTTGCTGAACAATTACCAAACGTTTTACGTGGACTTGCATCACAAGCTGATAAAAATTCTCGTCAGCAATTGTTATCAGCTGCTGATGGTTTGATAAATGCTTATGACAGATTTATAACCAAGCTAACTGACTTAAAAACTCAGGGAATGGCAAAACGTCCTGAGAAGATTAAGAAAGTTAAACAAGAAAATTTGCTTGGAAAACAAAATAGTAGTGCTGAAGACGTTGTAAATGAACTAATTCGTACAAAGATTCCAAAAGAATTGCGAGGTGATATTCGTAAAACTATTTCTCGAATGGGTAGCAATAAACTACAAGCATTAATGAAAATCATGCATGATATGGGTATACACGAAAGTGTTGAAATGGATCCAATAAGGTTCTTAAAGATTGTTAACAAAGCAATCGAACGTAGACGTAAAGAGCAAGTTAACCCAACCGAAAAGTATCCAAAAATCAAAAAGGATAAGAAAGATAAAGATCCTGACGACCCAAAAGGTCAAAATGTTGATGAGTATGCATAATGTTGTTGTCTGAATTAAAACAAGTTCAAAAAAGAACAAAACACTTAGATCGTAAAGCATTATATCCTAATGAATTGGGGACAGGGGCTGATGCTGAAGTATATCAGCACCCAAAGAAATCGAATACTGTTGTCAAGTTTGCATTTGTTCGTAATCCTAAACACGATGGGTTTGTTGATTATGTAAAGATGATAGAGCAACACAAAGATAATATCTTTTTTCCCAGAATTTATACAGCTAAATTGTATGATCATAGTAATCCAAAATATGAGGATGAAGACTATAACTTGGTTGTAACAATGGAAAAGTTAATACCACTAAATCATCCAAAAGTAGCTCACATGCGTGATGAATTGTTGAAATCTATTGGAATATCAGAAAAAGATTTGGCTGACATGAGAGATTTATTTGGAACACGTGAAGCTGATTCTCACGAAACTTTACGATTAAAAGCAAAATTTTCATCGCCAAGATGGCGTAGACGATTAATGGCTGTATCAACGAACGATGAGTTCAAACGTGCATTACAATTGTTAGAACCATTAATGAGTAAGTATGCTACTGATTTACATTTGAATAATTTTATGGTACGATTAACTGGAACTGGGCCACAATTGGTAATTACAGATCCATTTTATACAGAAAATCCTGCAGAACATCGCAAAGGATTAAATAATCGTATTAGATTCATGCAAAATCAAAAAGGAATAAGATAAATTACTACCCTCTTAGCTCAACTGGATAGAGTACTCGGCTTCGAACCGAGAGGTTGCGGGTTCAAATCCTGCAGGGGGTGCCAAACATTGGAAGAATAAGCCGAGTTGGACTAGCGGCGACTGCCTTGAAAGCAGAGGGCCTGTGATGAGCAGGTGTGTGGGTTCGAGTCCCACTTCTTCCGCCAATTGCATAAATAAACTTATGGATAGAAATCGTTTACTAGAATTAGCAGGTGTTGACTCTTCAAACAAAATAGATGAAGGTCTTGGTAGTGATGAAGTTTACAATACTTTGTTTAAATTAGCTGAACAAGCCGATGCAGCACGTCGTGGTTTGGGCATCGCAAATAAATTGCGTGATCCTGCAGATCGTCGTAAGCATCGTAGCCGAATTATGACGAATCTTAATAGAATGCGTGCGTTAATTCGTAAAGCTGAACAGGCTTTGGATGCTGAATTAAATGGTGAACAATCCATGTCTGACGAAATGCCAGATGATAATGCGGGTATGATGTAAAGGTAGCCTGGAACCTTGCCAAGGTTTTCGTGAGGGTTCAATTCCCTCTACCCGCTCCAACAATCGCGGAATAGAGAAGAGGTTATCTCACCGGGCTCATAACTCGGAGATCGTGTGGTTCAAATCCCACTTCCGCTACCAATTCCATGAAGAAAAAAGACGCTGAAACAATAAAAGTCCTAACCCAATTAGGGTTACGCCAAGACCAACAATTAACTCCTGAACAGGAACAAATGTTGAAGAATGCTCTTGACCCCCAAGAAGATTATCTCGAAAAGATCAAAAAATTATTTGAACCTACTGACAAATAGTTTCTTTTCCTGTATACTATTCGAATGAATAGTTTGCTTACAAGAGATCAATTTCGCACCCAAGTATTCAGTCGAGACAAATATAGATGTGTTGTTTGTGGTCAACCTGCAAAAGATGCTCATCATATACTCGAACGTCGCTTATGGCCCGATGGTGGTTATTATTTGAATAATGGTGCATCTGTCTGTGAAACTCATCACTTAGAGTGTGAGATGACTACAATCTCTGTTGAAAAAATTCGTGAACTTTGTGGAATAATAAAACCTATCTTACCACCTCATCTTTATGATGATCAGATTTACGATAAATGGGGAAATATTATTCAACCAAACGGTCAGCGACTAAAAGGTGAATTATTCTACGATGAAAGTATTCAAAAAATTCTTGGTAGAGGTCAAGTTTTAGATCTGTTTACTACTCATATTAAATATCCAAGAACATATCATTTACCTTGGTCTCAAGGTATGCACGATGATGATCGAATGATGCCTAACACTGACATGTTTAAAGGTGAACGTGTTATTGTTACAGAAAAAATGGATGGTGAAAATACAACAATGTATAATAACCATATTCATGCTAGATCGATTGATAGTGTAAACCACGAAAGTAGGAATTGGGTTAAAAACTTTTGGTCTCACATTAGTTATGAGATTCCTGATAATTGGCGAATATGTGGCGAAAACATGTTTGCTGAACATTCCATTCATTATGATAACTTAAGTAGTTATTTTTATGGTTTTTCAATTTGGGAAAATGATATTTGTTTGAGTTGGGATGAGACTTTAGAATTTTTTGATATACTTGAAATAGAAACCGTACCTGTTTTGTATGATGGTCCATTTGATGATCTTCTTGTAGAGAATCTTTGGGATGATGCAATGCATGGATCACATGAAGGTTATGTGATGAGGTTAGCTGATTCATTTGCTATGAAGGATTTTCGTTTTTGTGTTGGAAAATTTGTTCGTAAAAATCATATCAATACAGTTAAACACTGGATGCATGGTCAACGAATAGTCACCAACAAATTAAAATATTAATATGTTACCTAAATTTGAAGAATTGTTAAAATTAGAAAAAGGTCCCAGAATACATCCAAACGGATTTATTCAATTAGATTTAGATAAAGAACATCGATTGCATGTATGGCCCGATGAAGACTTGATTCCAAAGAATCCTGCTCATATTCATGATCATACATTTGGTTTTGAAAGTACAGTTATTAAAGGTAGTATTGCTAACTTTGATTATAACTTATTGAGAGGTGATGCTTATCATATCTATCACGTTATACCTTATGCAATAAATCAACGTGAAGAACCGATGACAAAACTATCTAATTATACGTATGATGCTAAATCTGTTAATCATTCAATGTATAATGAAGGTGAAACTTGGTATATGCCACCCTTTATGTTTCATGATGTAATGTGGTTTGGGTTGGCTGCAACAATTATTAAGATTGGTGAAGTAACGGAACATACAACTGCAAAAGTGTTATGTCCTATTGATGAAACACCAGAAGAGAAGTTTGATCGACACAATACATTAAGTACAGATGAATTGTGGGCTTGGATTGAAAAAATTTATGAATAAATGGTAGGGTGGCAGAGTGGTTGAATGCACTGTCTTGGAAAGGCAGCGACTCACGAAAGTGGGTCCGTGGGTTCGAATCCCACCCCTATCGCCAATTAGAGGTGAAACATGAAAAAATTAGCATTCTTAGGTTTCTTACTTGCATTATCTTTTAATGCAAACGCTGACTGTCAAAAAGTTGTAACATTGGAATTGTCACAATCTCATTTTACCCTTGACCTTTGGGAGCATGCAAAAGATGCTATGAACAAACAAGAAGTAAAATTACCTTTTTCGTGTGAATTTGCTGACTCATTGAAAGTTGGCGATGATTTAATGAAAGATGGTTTTCGTGTTGGTAGCTTTATTGTGCATGGATCGTTTGGTGATTGGCATTTAAAAGTTAAATCAAAATGAATGTAAATGAATTAAAAACATTAGCCGAGAGTCGTGGCTATAAAGCTCAAATATCTAACAACAAATGTTGGATAAAAACAATGTTGTTTATAGGTAAATTTCATTGGGTTTTATTTGAACCAGAAACTGATCTTGGTGATTAAATAAAACCGTTGAAAAAAATTTTATTTTCTATTATAAATAAACTCGAATCGCCTCAAAAGGGATTCACAGTTATATTGCTTTTAGGAGGATATTACCATGTCTGATTTAGACCGTTTATTTAATGAACTTTTTTCCACATCTATTGGATATGATCGTTTAAGTAGTCAACTACGCAAAAATCAATCATTCCCACCATATAATATTGTAAAACTTGAAAATAGTGATGATGTATATGTTATTTCACTTGCCGTTGCAGGATATTCAAGGGATGATATTGACGTCGAACTTCAAGATGGTGTACTTACAGTAACTGGAAAAAGCGATACCTCAGATAAACTTTCTGAAAATTTGGTGTATTTACATCAAGGAATTGCTCAACGCAAATTTAAACAACGTTTTAACCTCGATGAATATATTGAAGTTGAAGGTGCAATGATGGAAGATGGTTTACTACATATTAAGTTACGTAGACATCTCCCTGAAGAAAAACAAGCTCGAAAAATTGCCATTAATCATGGTGTTGATTCGAAGCTTCTTCTTGAATAACGTTGGGCGGTGATAAACCGCCCCATGCGTCTGTGGTGTTAATGGTAACATTCGTGGCTTCCAACCATGAGTTGCCCGTTCGAGTCGGGTCAGGCGCTCCAATAATGGTTCCATAGCTGAGGGGATTAGCACCGCTTTTACAAGGCGGAGACGTTGGTTCGATTCCAACTGGAACTACCAATTCGAGGTACAAGATGGCTAAGAAGAAAAAATTTCCTGAGCCGAAAGGTGGGTGGGAATATATTCCAAAAGGTTCAATGTGTATTGTTTGTACACACTTTGAAGATAATTGTTCAAATTTTGATTTCAATAAAATGCCTTCCATCGAAATGGATGAGAAATTTAAAGTAGTAAAGTGTTCACATTTTGAAAAAGATGATGTACAGTGTTACACATTAAAATAAGAGGAAGAGAAATTGGAAATTAAATATATGTTGGACGGTGCTTCCGTCCGAATCGTCAAAATTAATGAAGAAACTGCTCTCGACAAATTACCCGCTCGAATCTATTCAGTTGAATTTGCTCAACTACTAGGTTATTATTTGTCTATTGTAAAAGATCAGTTTGAAGTTCCTGCTAAAATTTATGGTCGCACAAACAAACGTGCTGAAAAAATTCTTTATTCATATCAAGACCGTGATGCAGCAACTGGAGTTTTATTAACTGGCGACAAAGGTACTGGTAAATCTTTGTTAATGTCTTTGATAGCAAATAAGGCTATCACCGAATTAAATTTACCTGTTATTTTAATCAAAAATCCATATATTGGTTCTGATTTCACAAATTTTGTTGAAAACATTGGTGAATGTGTTCTAATTTTTGATGAGTTTGGTAAGATGTATTCAAATTCGAAACATTCCGAAGGTCCTACCCAAAATGATTTATTATCATTAATGGATGGTGTAGATAAAACAAAACGTCTATCTATTTTCACAGAAAATAGTGATTGGGATATTAGTGAATTTATGTTGGGTCGTCCTGGTCGAGCATATTACCACATTCGTCACAAAAAGTTGGATGAAGCAAGTATCACTGGTTATTGTGAAGATCATAATGTTTCTAGTGAGATTGTTGACGAGATTGTTGATCTATCACGTCGTTCAAGACTATTTAGTTTTGATATGTTGCAATCCATTGTTGAAGAACATATTCGTTTTGGTGAACATGTTGAAGATATCGTTGATGACTTGAACATTGACACACGTCAAGAAACTGTTGCAATGATGGAAGTTCTAGAAGTCTTCGATTTGGCAACAAACGAAAAACGTGTTATTCACGATACACCTTTTGTTACCAAGCCCACTAGCAATAGTTGGGATTGTGAAGTGAAAGTCAAACGTAACTTTACTGAAGCTGAAATTCGTCACATGGAAGAGGAAGATGAAGAGTTGGAAGAACGTTATGACGAATTCTACGTTCGTATCAAAGATCTCTCATACGAAAAGAATGGTAAATCTGTTTATGAAACCGATCGATATCGTGTGATTGCAAAGGATGTGCCGAAAGTTTCAACAAACTACAGTTTGTTAGTGTAAAGGATTACATTAGTTCCATAGTGAAAAGGTATCACGACACCGTGACATGGTGTAGTTAACAGTTCGATTCTGTTTGGAACTACCAATAAATAATTTGATGAATTTAAAGGAGACTTATATGTTACAACCCATAATGTAGTCCCAGTCAACACTTGCTGGGGCGTTAACAAGTGAGGTGTAACAATATGGTTATTAAATTTTCTCGTGCTCAACGTAGACACGATTATCGTCGTGTTATGAAGAAACGTCAGAATCATTGGGGCTATGGATATCAAGGTTGGCGACAACTTGAGATGGGAACTAATGATATGTGTGCAAAACTTGCTGGTATGGTTGCTCGTACCCCAAAAGTTACGAAATGTTACTGTTGTTGTAATCCAAGACGTAACGATTGGCAAAGTAGTTTAGACCGTTTAACTATGCAAGAACGTAGAGCATTAAATAAATATAAAGACGATTATGACGAGTTCGTATAATGGTAGTGCAGTTGGTTGCAACCCTTCAGGTATCGGTTCGATTCCGTTACTCGTCTCCAAATTGGAAGTGTGGCTGAGTTGGTTTAAGGCAGCGGTTTGCTAAACCGTCGACCCACGAAAGTGGGTCCGTGGGTTCGAATCCCACCACTTCCGCCAATTCTTAAATTTTCTGTTGTTTTTTATTCTATACATATTATAATAGACTAGATAAAATAGGAGATTATAATGAAACTAACCCCACTACATGACCGAATTGTTGTCCTTGAAGATAAAGCTGATGAAATTTCTCAAGGTGGAATAATTATCCCAGGTCAAGCCCAAAAGAAACCTGCAACAGGTACTGTTATTTCCCACGGTCCAGGCAAATATGTCGATGCACAACTTGTTCCAGTTACTGTAAATGATGGTGATAAAATTGTGTTTGTTAAACATCAAGGTGATATGGTTGAAGTTGACGGTGTTGAATATCGTATCATCAAAGATGAACATATCATTGGAATTATCACTTAATGGTTGAAAAGTTCGCTATTATAGGTCGCTCACTAAGAGCCGACGGTTCTGTTATTCGTGAAAATTATGTCGGAAATGAAACTGATTTAATTAATGGCACAATTAAACTCTTACAAGAAGAGTCACTTTCTGCTGCCATTTCTTTCTTTTCAAAACGAATGGCTTATCAATATCGGACTGAGCTTATTAATTGGGTTAATACAAAACACCCTGGTAAAAATGCTGAATTTGATGTTGTTTCTATACATCTTTCAACAGATGATATTAACATATAATTTTTGGAGATTACTATGTCCCTTTTAACACAAATAAAATTTGATCAACGTTCTCTCCGTTTACTTTCTCGTTCAGAAAATCATCGTGCAAAGGCTACCCTATTAACAACTTTAATTGGTGAAGCTGAAATGGTTGGTAAGAATGATGGTAACCGTGAATCAACAGATGATGAAGTAATTGCAGTCATCAAAAAATTTATTAAGAACATTAATGAGACACTCTCTCACATCGATCCAAACCAATCAGCATATCAGATTGCTATTGATGAAAGGACAGTTCTAGAAGCATATTTACCTCACCAATATACTGATGATGAACTAGCAACTATCATTCAAGCCTATATTGAAGAAGAAGATTTGACTGATGCTCGATCAATGGGTAAAGTAATGAAATTCTTGAAAGAAAACCATAAAGGGTTATATGATGGCAAGGTTGCTAGTGATTTAACTAAAACTATGCTTTCATGAACTTTCTATTAAAACTTAAAAGATTTATCATTCGTGTAGAAAATCATTTTCATGGTAAAGGAATGGTATATCTTGCAAGCCCCTATAGTGATGAAAGTGGTTTTGTACAATCGGTACGCCACAAAGAAGCTGAATTTCAAATTGCACAAATGATGAATGACGGATTATTAGCTTTTTCACCGATTGTACATTGCCATCATTTGGCTATGATGCACCATTTACCTGCAACTTTTGATTTTTGGCAAAACTATTGTCTGGGAATGTTGAACAACGCTAGTGAACTTTGGGTGTTAATGCTCCCAGGTTGGGAAAACTCAACTGGTGTTCAGGCTGAAATTAAATATGCACAAAGTCTCAATATGCCAATTTATTATTTGCATAGCAAACGAGACGATTCTCTTTAAATACAGCAGTATTCAAATGGTTAAAGAAACTAGGCTCTCAACCTAGTGCCGAAAGGCTTTGCGAGTTCGAACCTCGTCTGCTGTACCAATCCCCTCCGATAAATACTCCATAATTCATGGAGATCTCCCAATGCTAATTGACGGAATAGAATTAACAGAAGAATCTGTTGCAGTAAACATGCAGGTTGCATCAGGAACTGCTTTCCCTGCAAGCCCATCTATAGGTGAACTATATTATCTAACTGCTGGTATGGCAGGGTTATATGTTTATGATGGGGCTAGTTGGATTGCTGCTGATGGTGGTACCATAAACGAAAGCACAATTAATCATGATAATATCATGAACGTTGGTACCAACACCCATGCCCAAATTGATGCTCACATTGCTGACACGGTTGTACACGCTAATGATGCTGTTGCAGCTTCTTCAAATGATACTGCACCAGGTTCATTATTTGATAAATTGGTTGCTGGTGGCAATATCACTTTTTCAGTGTTAAATCCAGGACTAAATGAACAATTTCAAATTAGTACTAGTCCAGCAGTAGGTGAAGCCAATACAGCAAGTAATGTTGGGGTTGGTGGAGTAGGTATTTTCAAACAAAAAACTACAACTGACCTCGAATTTAAAAACATTAATGTTGGCAGTAATAAACTATCTGTAACGGATGATGTTGGCAATAATGAAATTGATCTTGATATTGTTGAGGCAAACCTTGTTCACGATAATATTGGTGGTGCAGGAACTAACACTCATGCCCAAATTGATTCACATATCGGTACAGGAAGTATTCACTTTACAGTTGCAAGTATTGACCACACGTTAATTCAAAATATTGGTACCAATACTCACGCCCAAATTGATACTCACATTGGGGATAGTACTGTTCACTTTACAGAAGCAAGTATTGATCACACCAACATTTTAAATAAAGGTACAAATACTCACGCTCAAATTGATTCACATATATCAAATAGTGCTTTACATTCTGATATAAATGCAAAAGTGTCAGCAACAGATACTACTACAAATTATCTGGAAAGTAAAATTGTTGCAGGGGCTAATGTAACTATTACTAAACTTAATTCTGGTGCAAATGAACAATTAGAGATTGCTTCAACAGGTGGTGGTCCTACAACAACAGTTTCAACTTTAGACCCATCAGGTGGTAGTGATGGGGATATTTGGTATAAAGTATGAAAGTTATTATCACAGTCCATCCAGGCATTGACAAACATGCCTTACTTCATGAACTTGAAGCTGATGGGTATGGTGTAATTGCTTCTCCTTGTAGTTGTGTTGATCATATGCACCATAGCCAAGTTAATATGGTCTTTGATCTTGACCCAGAAGATTTTGATAAACTTCGCAATGATCCAAGAGTTATGGATGTTGAAGATTACGATCATGTTTTAAACGTTCCAATGCAACTACATGATACACGTACAATTACGCCAGCAATGTATTACGATGATCCGGTTCATGATAACTGGGCTTTTGAAAGATGTACCAAACGAACTGGTTATAATGTTACAACAGCTAATACCAATACAACATTTCGTTGGAGTCATGAAGGTGATGGTGTTGATGTAGTAATTATTGATACAGGTATTCGATTAGATCACGAAGAATTCAAAGATGAATTTGGAGTATCTCGTATCCAACAAATAGAGTGGGAAGCAGGAATGTTAACATCCAAACCCAACTTTTATACTGATCAAGTTGGACATGGAACACACGTTGCAAGTACTGTTGCAGGATTAACACAAGGCTGGGCACCTAAAGCAAGAATCTATGTGATGAAACTTCATTTAGATATAACTAGTTATGATGATTATACTAGTGCATTAACGGCACTACAGTTAGTTCATGCTTGGCATAATGCTAAGTCAGGACCTGATGCTGGAAGACCTACAATTTGTAACAATAGTTGGGGTTATTATTGGCAATACCCAAGTAATTATCCTGATGCTAACTTTGCAGATTTTAACCATCCATATTCTGTTTCTTCAGTCAATGCTGAAATTACATCAATGGTTAATGATGGAATAGTATTTGTGGCTGCAGCTGGTAATGATTCTCACTATATTGCAAATACTATCGATAGTCAGTATAGTGATGGATACTGGACAGATGCTGGTGGTAATTATGTTACTCCAACTGATCCTAGCAAAACAACTTTTTATTATCTATATCGTGCAACACCTGCAGGTGCTGATAATGCAATTTGTGTTGGGGCGACAGGCTACTTATATCTTACTCCTCCTTTAACTGATGAGACTGCTTCTTTCTCAAATTATGGTTCACGCATTGATGTATGGTCACCAGGATTTTATATACAAGGAGCTGACTTTGCATCATCAACAGGATTGATTAAAAAGAGTGGAACCTCAATGGCTTCTCCAAATGTTTCAGGAATGTTAGCTCAATTGTTAGGAGCGTTTCCAACACTCACCCATGCACAGGTTTTGGATTGGATTTCTGATTTATCTGTTAATACAGTAGTGAGTAGTCAAACTTACAATCCAGGACGTCCTGGATTGACAAAGGTTATGACAAACAGTACAACACTAATGATCTTTAGTCCTTACATGGGTATCTACGTTAAAGATGCAGGAACCTGGAAATTAGTAATGCAGCCTTCTATAAAAGACAGTGGTGTATGGAAATTACCCAAAGAAGTACATATAAAAGATAGTGGATCTTGGTATAAAGTATACGGATAATAAATAAATCTAATTACAACCTACCGAGTATTCAAATGTCCTGCAACCATGAGTTTCGACCTGATGGGATACGTCGTCACAAGTGTATAAAGTGTGGCGAACGGCAGATGTGTGATTGGAAATTACACGAACAAGAACTTCACTTTCATGATGAAAAAGAAAAACCTGAAGTTCGAATCGATCGACACCTTCGTTGTCAACACTGTAAACAAAAACATTATTTTGAGAATTAGTAGTGCTCATAAAGACGATGAGTTTTATATGCAATTAGAATTATTACCTGGAGCAATAGACTTGTGGGAACATGTTAAAGACTATGACGTGTCTTTTTTAACAAGTGTCAAGCCAGAAAAATTTCGTGAACAAAAAAGATGTTGGGTACAAGAACATTTTGGTGATGTTCAAGTTGATTATGTCTACACTTCAAAACTTAAAGCAAATTGGGCAACTCCAACATCTGTTTTGATTGATGACAGAATGAAGTCCATTGAACCATGGATAGAAGCAGGAGGGATTGGAATTCTTCATACTTCTGCAGAAGATACGATTGCTCAGTTGTTAGAGTTTGGAATTTAGATTACTTACATAAGACACTGAAAGACTTCATCAGTGCATGAATTTGATCTATATTCAATACCCCTGCAATGAATGCAAGTACAACCAATGTCTTGAAATCTGTTAGTTTGTTAACTAACATGATCCAAAAGTCACCAACCTTTTCGATAATTTTTACAAGAATGTCTTTCATGTTATTATTTATGATAACCGTTGACTTTTGTGACCCTTTGTAAGATAATGAGATTTATTTGGAGTGGGAAAAAATGCAACGTTCTTTATTTGAATTCCTTGTACTGAATCTAAGTACTGTGGAAATTGCTGAGTGTTATCACATTGCTTTATCTCATGGATTTGTAATGAGAAATCCAACAGAATATTGTTTAGCTGACTTGATTAAGAAAAGTCCTGAAGTTGTGGAATTTCTTATTCCAGTATCACCAATGATGATCAAGTCAGTTAATCCAACTCCAAAAATGATGAGATTACACAATTTAAAATGGGAAGTATAATGACACCAGATAACATCATAATTGGAACTCCAGTATGTTCAGAGGAAGAACTTGACATCCTTTCTGAAGAGGAAACTGTTCGTTTTAATTTTGATGAACTTAGAAATGAAGATGGTGATGTCTTTCTTCCCAATTTACTAGTAAAAGTAGGTCTATTTGAATCTACAAGCCAAATTCGAAGATTAAATAAGGACAGATCTACAAGTAAGAAAATTGTTGATCCAAACGAAAAGGACTTGTGGAGAAAGTTAGAAGATTTAGAATTTACACACTTCAAAATTGGACGAAAAGTATTTTGGTTGTGTGTTGGAGAAGATAAGTGAATGAAAGAATAGTTTTAGTGTTTGGAAAAATTTGTTCAGGCAAAGGACATTTTTGTAAACAGTTTTCTCTACGTACACATATTATTACTTCTTCTATTGTGAAACAACTTAGTCAATTTGATACACGTTCACAATTAGGAACAACAAAACATCTTGATCAAGAAATTGCTGAAGAAATAATCAAACAAATCAATGAAGTCGAAGGAAATGTGATTATTGATGGAATTAGACAATTATCAATTGTTCAAGCCATAGTTGATTGCTTTGGTCAAACTAATGTAGCATTAGTTTGGTTAGATGTTTCCAAAGAAGAATTGAAACGAAGATTTTTATCACGAAAAGATATTAAGGATGATCAAGATTTCGAAACAGCATTACTAAAAGATGCTGAACTGGGGTTGGATGAATTGGAACAAGAAGTTCGAGCAAATCCTAGTACTTATATAGTGAGATATGAAAATGATGCAAAACGGTGATCACACATTAAGTCCAATTGCTTTTTGGCAACAGGTATATATTGCAGCGATTCGAGCTGGTGAAGATAGTTACTATGCAAAAATACGTGCTGATAATGCTGTAAAGGAAATGTTTGATTTTGACATTGATAATTTTCGAATGCAAGACGAATCTGTATAAATATGTTGATCTTCCTTCGTTATGGCTGGAAGATATTAGTTCAATTTTATTAACCAAAGGAGAAAGTAAAATGCAAAAGACACTTGAAATACGATCTGCCGAAGGTGGAGAAGATGCAAAGTTGTTTGTTAACGACTTAGCAGAAATTTACGAACGAACATTCCTCAAGTTAGGCTGAAAGTCTAAACGTATAGAAGTCCGTTCTGGATTTCTATCTCTTCAAATCCAAGGCAACAATTTAAACGTACTTAACTCAGAAACGGGTGGGCATCGCATCCAGAGGATCCCACCGACCGAACGTAGAGGTCGTGTGCATACTTCAACCGTTACTGTAGCTGTAATTGATGACCAAGTGGAAACCAATCCTCTTTACGATCGCCTATCTGAAAATGATTTTCGTATAGAGTGGTTTTCTGGAACTGGTAAAGGAGGTCAACACAGAAATAAGCACCAAAATAGTTGTCGAATGTATCACATTCCAACTGGGCTTATGGAAGCACGTCAAGGGCGTAAGCGTGAGACTAATCTACGTGAAGCGAAAGCTGCACTACTGTTAAAACTAGAGGAAATGAAGGCAAATGAACTAGGTTTAACAGTTGGTGCACTTCGTAAGGAACAAGTGGGGTCTGGTATGAGAGGTGACAAAATTCGAACCTATTGTTTTCAAAAGGATCAAATTATTGACCACCAATCTAACACTAAGATTTCATTGAAGAAAGTATTACGAGGCAACATGGACGTATTCTGGAATATTTCATAAATAATTTTATGAAATTGTATGAAATTCTTGATATGCCAAAAAATTCACGCAAATTAAAGCGTAATGTTCGTTGGCCTGATGATGAAAATCGTTTAGGAAGGGGTATTCAAAGCACAGCTTATGCCCACCCTAAACGTAATACTGTTGTCAAAAGAACAAGATTAGATACGTTTCGTGAACACACATATGTTGAGTTTGTTCAATTGTGTTTAGAACATCAAGACAATCCATTTTTCCCAAAGTTTTATACTGCTAAGAAAGTTCAAGAACCTGTAGAAAATGATGAACAAAGACGTGGGAAGGAATGGTTAATCACAGAGATGGAAAGACTGGTTGATATTGAAAAACCAAAAATTCAGGAAGCATTATTGCACAAATTGATTAATGATGGTTTTTTAGATGTGTACAAAGTCCTTGCAACAGATCATAATTCTGCAATTAGTGAAGTAGCAGCAATGAATTTTGACACTTTTTCAACAGCTCGTCAATTTGATGAATTGTATTCATTACTAGACTATCATAAAGGTCGAGATATGTTAATGTCTCGTTCACCTAATGGAAAACTACGTCAAGCATTAACTTTGCTAAAACCTCTATTCGATGAACATCATGCTGATATGCATGCAGGTAACGCAATGGCCCGAATTTCTGCGGGTGGTCCACAATTGGTTTTTGTTGATCCTCTATTACCTTAATTTTTATTAAAAAATTCGTTGACTATCATATATAGATCCGTATAATAGTTTTGTCGTTTGGGACACATAAGCATTCGCAAGAATGTGAAAGGGCAGTGATCCTATTATAGCTGTCGCCAACTTCGGTTGGACATCCAAACAAGCCTAATACCTCCCGTGAGGGAGTTTTCACTTATAAATGCGGTGGAAATAACTATGAAGTTAGTTATGTAGGAAAGAGCTTTGACTTAAGTGCCAACTTCGTTGGGAACACAAGTCGAAGAAGAGTAACAGGTGGTGCTGACCTCTACATTAAACCAGCTAACGAATAGGTAGTATAAAAGGTAGAATTATTGGTTCGAGACTCGCAATCAAGAGCTGTAATTCAATTCCAAAGGCGCTGAGGTTTTCGAACCCCAGAATCTTGAAGAATTACTGAGTATTCGGCAGAAGAAAGGTATTTCGGCGGAGTGTATTTTGTAGACCAAAAGTCTATGAAGCATTGAGTACGCTCGTCGAGATAGGTAACTAAAGTAACTCATTTGGTAGAGTGTCTGCCTCAAAAGCAGAAAGTAGTTGGTTCGATTCCAACCTTTTTAAAAAACGCAAAGTCGTACTCAGTAATATGTGAAAATGGCTTAATTCCTTACACTTCGGTGAATAAGGAGATTGGAAACTCGCAAGGTGGAAAATCTTAAGTGAAAGTCGCACGGTGGCTCGCAAGCCTTTACTGCTCGCAAGGTAGACGGTAGACGGAAACTTGAATAGCATATTATGATAGGTGAATCGCCGCACCTTAAAAAAGGCAGTCATGCTTGTAGACTTTTCTCGGAAAAGTGGATAAGATAAGAACCCAGAGTGTCGCAACTTATTGGGATAATGTATCGAAGGTACAAGTACTAATGGTGTAATCTCAGCCTATTAACCATAAATAAACCTATGAAAACGCTATTTTTCGCAATCTTGTTAATGTTTCCATTTGTCACCTATGCAAATGATGTTGAGGATTTGAATAAAAAAATCCAAGATAATCCTGATATTACACAAGATCATTTATATCAAAAACTGAAAGTTTTACAGACCCAACTTCCAACATTGAAGTGGACGGTGCATCACCATACTTTCAAAGTAAACATTCACAGCAACAGAGATTTTTTGCTTCAATACAAATATGAATTCTAAAAAACCCCGTAAAACCAAAGCATTGGTTGTGGGTTGGATTATAATCGATAAACGATTTGGTCCTCTATTCACAACCTTTAGCCCAAATAAAGATACCTGTATTTCGATGTACGAAACGAAATTTGGGATGGAATGGAATAACGCTTGTCAACATGGAGCAATTTGTGATAAAGTTTCACTTGTAAAAGGTTGGAATTAATATAAATATTAAATAATCTTCATAAAAGGTAGCCTATGTCATCACAAAATAAATCAGTACATGAGTTCAAAAAACGTGTAATGCCAACGACTTACCGTGACGAACTAGAGAAAGGAATGACCCAATCAGACAAGATTGAGTATACTTTTCGTAAAGCATGTAAGAATGTTGATGGTGTAGTAGGTGGTGCACAAAGTACTACTGTCCAACATCTTCAAGATGTTGAAGCTGTTCTTTCTTAATGGCATTTCCATATTCTATGAAATGTCCAACTTGTCAAGCAGATCACGGTTATGTGTTTATGGGTAGAGTAAATTGCTATCATTGTAATGAGTGTAATTCAAGATTTTCGCTCCATCACACCACAAATGGCGGATTACAAATTACAGGAACTTTACTTGATGGACTAAAACTTAATGCTGATCCAGCCTATGCCTCACAAGCTATCGAAATCTACGATTTTGCTTATAAGTACATCACAAATCCAACCCCAAAACAAACTCGCTTACATAAACTTACCTGGGAATTATAGGTCATTCAAATAAATACATTTTTTGGAGAAATGTATGTCACACAATGGACCTGAACGACGTAAATTGCAATCCAGAAGTCACCCTCATCGTCGACAAGATGATCCTCCAATGACCTTCTGGCAAAAAGCAAAATTGAATCCTTTCAAAACTGCAACTGCTGTACTTACCTTTATTGCAACCCTTGCAAGTATGGTGTATGGATTTTTGGAATTTGTAGCAACCAAATCAGATGTCCATATGTTACGTAGTGAAGCTATTGACGTTGCTATTATGAAATATGAAGATGATTTGATGGAAATCGAATTTCGAGTTACATCTGGACACGGAAGTGATTTTGATGTAATATTAGTAAATCATTATAAAAGACGTATTGAAAGTTTGAAGGAATTAAAGAGAGAAGAGTAATGCGATTCTTAATATTCATTATTTTTAGTTTATGGTTTAGTGTTTCCTGTGCAGAAGAAGCACCACCACCTCAACAAAAAGCAAATATGAAGGTTCTTGAATCTCAAGTCGTTCAAATTCAAGAGAAAATTCAACAAGGTGAAGCTTCCAAAGAAGAAAAAATTTGGTTGAAAATTCTTAAGGAACAAATTAAAAAACAATCCAAAAAATAGGTTGTCCTCCAACCTTAAATTACAGATAATATCTGTTATGTCCGTATAGTTCAATGGTAGAACGGGAGATTCTAGTCCTCTGCGTTGTGGGTTCGATTCCTACTACGGACACTTATTTTATAACCCTAAAGAGAGAAGAGAGAAATGAACTGTTTTAAATATTTCAGTATAAATGTTTTTCCCACCATATTACTAATAATTTTCCTAGTGTTCAGTTTAACAGGTTGTGAAGATGACAACCTTTATCCTTTTATGGTAACAAGTGTTGGAGATCGAGTAACACTCCATTATATTGGACAGGAGAATGTTCTTCCTGAAAAATTTTATGTAATCACACAAGGTTCTTGGAATGGAGATCCCTGTAATCTTCGAACAACTGCTCGTCCTGCTAATGATAAAGCTTGTGGTCAGCAATCCAACATTACATTGGGAATGGTATTGAAAATTCGTGGTGATCGAATTGAGAAAAACGAAGCACGTTTAACTATGCAATATATTGATTGTAACAACTGTCAAGCAGTTGATCTCGAAAAACTTGGAATTGCTCTTCAACGGGCTGCAACAAGTGATGGTAAGATGAGACTATCTGAACGTGTGGAAGAAGTAGAGAAGGTAGCAAATAAAGCAAACATCGATATTAATCGATTAAATGATAAGGTTGATGCAAATATGGATGAAACCGTAGTTGCTGTCAAACAAGTACACGAAAACTTAAAGGGAACACAAGAAGTTGTTATGTCTCACGAAAAAGATATTGGTGAGTTGAAACAACGATCTGAAGCCTATGAAGAAGTTGTTGCAGAGAACTCTACGAAACTTAAAGTAATTTGCAATGACAAAGAGTTTGACATGTGTAACAAACGCGAAAATATGTTTTCTGATTCAGTAAATAGTGGTACAGTTGCACCAAAAGCAAATCACTTTGATTTCTTGAACAAATAAGGAGCAGTAATGAAAATTCCGTACACACCAATTAAAACTGTTATCACTCAAACTACTTGTGATTTTCACAAAGAACATCCTGGAGTACCTTATGCAGGCTGTTGTTGTAGTTTTAATTGTGCAAGTGTAGAATTAACTGCTGAAGAACAACTTCAAGAAAGATTGAAAAAATTTAAAGATCAAATGGAAGGTGATAAAAATTGCCTTCCAAATGGTTTTTGTTTTAATGATAAAACCAACTTTATAATTTAATAAATAAACTTACCAAAAGAGGAGATAACCCATGACATAGGTTTCTAACAGAAGTCCCCCTTAATAGTTTGTTAAATTTACCCATTTAGCAACTTTTAACATTTAACTATTAGGAGACTTAAAATGAACGCTAAAGAATTTTTCAAATCAAAAGATCATTATCTATACTTTCGTAAAATGTGGGCTGAGCATGTAAATGCAAAAGGTCTAATTCGAGCTCACCATCATGTAATTTACAATATTCTTCGTGGTCGAGACCCATTTCACGGTTTTTCACCAGTAACTGCAAAACGTAAACTCTATCCAGGACAAAATCCTCATAGATATTATGATATTGTAGATTGGTTTATGCGTGCTTTGGAGCGTCAATATAAAGATTATATCACAAGTGCCATGGCACCATTTGGTGGAACCATTACAGCTGAAACGCTTCTACAGGTATGTGAAGTGTACAAACAACGTATTGAAGCTAATAAGGAGGCTGCATAATGTCTTAGATTCCTTACGTTTACGTCGTTGTAAGGACAGATATCAAGCTTGAACATCAGATTGTTCAAGCTTGTCATTCTGCTCTTGAAAGTGGATTTAGTTTTGATCGTCCTAACGAAACATGTCACCTTGTATTGTGTCAAATAACCAATGAGGAGGAATTGTTGAAGTTAGCATCGAAACTGAGAGATAATAGTATAAGTTTTGAACTATTTCATGAACCTTGGTGGAATATGGGGTACAGTGCATTATCTACTGAACCTATGTATGAAAAACCATCAATTTTGAAACGTCTAAAACTATGGAAGGGTATAAATACTCAAATAACCGAGGAGGAAAATGGCAATGGCAATCTTAAACAACCAGCACATTTCGCTTGAAGAAATTCCTAGAATTCTAGCACTTGATATCGCTGGTCAGCCATTTCGCTGGATCACGTATCAAGATGCTTGCTATTACACTGCAAAAGGAGCAGTAGCTTGGGCTATGCCTGAACATACTGTAACTGTTTATGGTGGTACTTCAAGTTTGACAGGTGAACAATCTTCACTAACATTTAACTCGATTATTGCAATTCGAGGTAAAGTACAAGCTAAACAAGGACACAGAGATGTGGCATTCAATGGTAATGCAATGTTTCGTCGTGACCAAAATATTTGTGCTTATTGTGGTCAAGAATTTCCTACCTCCAAGTTGACAAAGGATCATATTATTCCTCAAAGTAAGGGTGGTAAGGATTCTTGGACAAATTGTGTAACCTCATGTGGTCCTTGTAATCGTCGTAAGAGTGATTACTTACTAGATCAGTGTGGAATGGAATTATTATATGTTCCTTACACACCTTGTCGTAGTGAATACTTGTTACTACAAAACCGTAGAGTACTGACTGATCAAATGGAGTTCTTGAAATCTCAAATCAAGAACAAGAACAGTCGTTTCTTATAACAATAGGGCCTTCGGGCCCTATCTTATATTATGCGTCATATAGATACAAATACAGAAATTAATCCTTTAGAGATTGATGAGTTATCTCTTCGAATAGACTATTTAATTTCGTTATAAACCTTTTCTTTTCCCAATTTATTTTGTATCCTTAAAATAGCTATAAACTATAATAAGGAGTAGATAATGTCCGTCTTAGACATCATTACTTACCCAAACAAAAATCTTTCTGCTAAATCTCGTTTGATTGATATTGATAATGAGAATGAAATGGAAGAAGTTCGAATACTTGCTGCTGATATGCTTGAAACGATTGAAGCACATCCAGATGCTGTTGGACTATCAGCTGTACAAGTTGGTAGACATCTTCAGTTAATTGTTATTAGAGCAATTGAGGGAATTATTGAAGAGCCCCTTTATCTTATCAACCCTACCATTACACAATTTGTAGGTAAAAAAGCACTACAGATGGATGAAGGTTGTCTTTCGGTTCCTGGTATTTTTACAATGATTAAACGATCACCTGCAATTGTTATTAAAGCTCATAAACTTGATGGATCTGACTTTGAAATTCAGGCTACAGGTGTCATGTCAATTATTATTCAACATGAACTTGATCATTTAATTGGTAAAACAATTCTTGATAAGGTTGGTATCTTAGATAGAATAAAACTGAAAAGTCAGTATGAAAAACAGCAGGAGATGAACAATGGATGATATTGAAAAGACAGAAGAAAATCTTCAAGAAGAAGCTCAACAAGCCCCAATGGATCCAGAACTGTTGCGTATGTTAATGCAAAGTGGTATTCGTAGAGGAAAGTTACGTTTAACTAAGAAACGTATACCAAAAGCAAAACGTATTCACAAACGTAAAATTCAAAAACAAGCACGTAAAGCAAATAGAGGTTAAAATGAAACGTAAAGTACAAATGAAAATTTTAGATCCACGTATTGGTAATGAATTTCCTATACCTGAACATGCTACTGATGGTTCAGCAGGTATTGATTTGCGTGCATGTATAGATGAAGACATTCAACTTGTGAGAGATGATGTATTATTAGTTCCAACTGGTATTTCAATTCATATAGAAGATCCAAACTATATGGCAATGTTAGTACCTCGTTCTGGGCTTGGTCATAAACATGGTTTGGTGTTGGGAAATTTAACTGGTATTATTGATTCTGATTATCAAGGTCAACTATTCGTATCTTTATGGAATAGAGGTATTAGAGCCCAAACAATTCATCCTGGTGACCGTATTGCACAGATGATTGTTGTTCCTGTTCAACAAATAGAACTTGAAGTTGTTGATGAATTTGTTGAAACAGAAAGAGGTGAAGGTGGGTTTGGTCACACAGGTGTTAGTGTTGAACCAAGCGTAGTTCATTTTGAAACATGTGATGGTGACATGATTGCTTTTGAACTTGAGGAAGATAAAGCTGAACAATTCCCAGTAGACCGACATCACGAAATGAGAACAGAAAAGTCTGCAGTAACCGTTGATCCAAAACAAGATTGAATTTATGGTAACAAATAGACTAGAAAAGGATGCTAGTTTTCAATTAAAGGAAATACTTTACATTTAAGAGGAGTAGCCACACAATGTCAATTGTAAGTAATCGTTTCAAGGAACGTTTCAAAACTCACGCTAAAGAGGAAATGTCCCTAGATGAATATTTAGACCTTTGCAAAACCGACCATATGGCTTATGCATCTTCAGCAGAAAGAATGCTTGCTGCTATTGGTGAGCCTGTATTGGTTGACACTTCGAAAGATCCCAGAATGTCTCGAATCTTTCTAAATAAAACTATTAAAGTTTATCCAGCATTCAAAGAGTTTTACGGTTGTGAAGAATCGATCGAAAACATCGTTGCTCACTTTCAACATGCTGCCCAAGGGTTGGAAGAACGCAAACAAATTTTATATCTTTTGGGACCTGTTGGTGGTGGTAAATCATCATTAGCAGAACGATTAAAAGAGTTAATGCAAAAATTCCCTATCTATACAATTAAAGCCATCAACAAAGAAACTGGCGAAGAAGAAATTTCCCCAATTTTTGAATCACCTTTAAACTTGCTCGATGCTGTTGAAGATGGTCCTGTTGTTGAAGAAGAATATGGTATCTCTGCACGTTATTTGCAAGGTATCGCTTCACCTTGGGCTGTTAAACGACTGGAAGAATTGGGTGGGGATGTAGACCAATTTCGAGTTGTTAAACTATGGCCTTCAATTTTGAAGCAAATTGCAATTACCAAAACTGAACCTGGTGATGAAAATAACCAAGATATTTCATCGTTGGTTGGTAAAGTCGACATTCGTAAGTTAGAAGACTTTTCTCAAGATGATCCTGATGCTTATAGCTACAGTGGTGGGTTAAACCTCACTAGTCAAGGTATTTTGGAATTTGTGGAAATGTTTAAAGCCCCAATCAAAATGTTGCATCCTTTGTTAACTGCAACACAAGAAGGTCACTACAATGGAACACAAGGTTTCGGTGCGATTCCTTTCCAGGGCATTATCTTAGCTCATAGTAATGAATCTGAATGGGAACAATTTCGCAATAACAAGACTAACGAAGCTTTCTTGGATCGTGTTAATCTTGTTAAGGTTCCATATTGCTTACGTTATGAGGAAGAAGAGCACATCTATGAAAAACTTCTTCGTAATAGTTCATTGATTGATGCACCAATTGCTCCAGGTACATTACGTATGATGGCTCAGTTCTCTGTGCTATCACGATTATTCAAACCTGAAAATTCAAATCTCTACTCTAAGATGAAAGTCTATAATGGTGAAGATTTGAAAGATGTAGATCCAAAAGCAAAATCTCTTTCTGAATACCGTGAAAATGCTGGTGTTAATGAAGGTATGAGTGGTCAGTCTACTCGTTTTGCATATAAGATTTTATCAAAGGTCTTCAACTATGATCCAAATGAACTTGCTGCTAACCCAGTACATTTGATGTATATTTTGGAAAAGACTATCATCAATGAACAGTTTGGTAGTGAAGTTGAAGAAAACTACTTAACCTTCATCAAAGGAATTTTGGCTCCTAAATACGCAGAGTTCATTGGTGAAGAATTACAAAAAGCCTATTTGGAATCATATTCCGAATATGGTCAAAACTTATTCGACCGTTACATAGCATATGCTGATTCTTGGATTCGTGATGAAGATCATCGTGATCCAGATACAGGTGAAATTTACGATCGTGAAACTCTAAATGCTGAGTTAGAAAAGATCGAAAAGGCTGCTGGTATTGGAAATCCAAAAGATTTTCGTAACGAAGTTGTTAACTTTGTTCTACGTGAACGTGCTAACAATGAAGGTAAGTCACCTGCATGGAACAGTTATACTAAACTTGCAAACGTCATCGAGAAGAAGATGTTTACACAAACCGAAGAGTTACTTCCTGTAATTAGCTTTGGATCTAAAAAATCCAAAGATGAAGAGAAGAAACATAACGAGTTTGTTGATCGTATGGTTAAGAAAGGTTATACCCCAAAACAAGTTCGCTTGTTAGTTGAGTGGTATATGCGTTACAGCAAATCGAGCTAAGCGTTCTAAGTCGCGATGATCGTGACTATTCCTCAGAGTGGTAGGACAGCTTTTGGTCGGTGGCGTAACCTCAAGTTTCTGATGGATCAGATTACTACCCTCTTTTTACCATATTGATAGTTAAAATTAACGGAGAAACTTAATGCCACATATTATCATAGACAGAACAAAAACGACTAAGAACAAGTCGGCTACAAACCGACAGAAATTCTTAGATCGTGTTAAAGGAAGAACAAAAGAAACTGTTAAAAAAGCCATTCAAGATGGGAACATAACTGATATTGTTAAAGATAGAAAAGAGAAGGTTAACGTCCCAACAAAAGATATCAACGAACCAAATTTTCGACACGATCATGGTGGTGTAACTAAACGTGTACTACCTGGTAACAAAGAATTTATTCCTGGTGACCGTGTTCCAAGACCACCTAGTGGTGGGGGTGGAGGTGCTGGTCAAGGTGCTTCTGATAAAGGTGAAGGTGAAGACGATTTCGAATTCACTATCACTCGCGAAGAATTTCTTCAGTATTTCTTTGAAGATCTAGAACTTCCTGATATGGAAGAAAAGAATATAGCCACAACTGAAGAGTACAAATGGAAACGAGCTGGATTTGTTACGGATGGTGATCCTGGACGCTTACATTTAGTTCGTTCAATGAAAAATGCTTCGGCTCGTAAAATTGCTTTACGAAATCCTAAGAAACGAAAACTCAAGAAGTTGTTAGAAGAACTAGCACAACTTGAAGCATTCTGTATTGGTAAGACTGAAGATCAAACTACAATTGAGCGTGACCGCATTAAAGAGATCAAAAAAGAAATTGAAGTTCTTGAACGTAAATTAAAAAATATTCCATTTGTTGATGAAATTGATTTACGTTACCATAATACTGTCAAGTATCCTGTACCTACGACACAAGCAGTTATGTTTTGTGTAATGGATGTATCAGGGTCTATGCAAGAATGGCACAAGGAAATGTCTAAACGTTTCTTTATGTTGTTGTACTTGTTTTTACACCGTAATTATGAGAAAATAGATGTTGTGTTCATTCGTCATCACACTTCAGCAAAAGAAGTTGATGAAGAAGAATTCTTTCGTGGAAGAGAAACGGGTGGTACGTTAGTTTCACCAGCTCTTCAACTTTTAATGGATATTCAAAAAGAACGTTATCCGACCGATGCTTGGAATGTATATGTTTGTCAAGCTTCTGATGGTGATAACTGGGATAATGACACAAAAACTGCAGTTGAGTGTGTAAACAAGATACTCAAAATTTGCCAATACTTTGCATATGTTGAAGTTAGTAATCGAGATCAAGGTGATCTTTGGCCTCATTATGAAGCAATCGCTTCTCAACATCGAAACTTTGATATTGCAAAAATAACTGATGCTTCTGATATCTATCCAGTGTTCAGAGGTTTATTTTCAAAAGAGAGAGGTTAATATGACCGCAAACGCCACAGCGCCCAAGAAAAAGCGCAAATACACTCGAAGAAAAAAGAAAAAGACTGGATATATTTCTGAAAGTGCATCATGGTCTGAAGAGTTATTGGAAGAATACTATTCAGCAATTGAAGATATTGCAATTAATAAGTTTGGAATAGATTTTTATCCAAACCAATTAGAAATCATTTCAAGTGAACAAATGTTAGATGCATATAGTTCAGTTGCAATGCCTGTTATGTACAATCACTGGTCATTCGGTAAGTCGTTTGTTTCTAACATGGAACATTACAAACGAGGTCGTATGGGGTTAGCTTATGAAGTAGTTATTAATAGCAATCCTTGCATAGCATACTTAATGGAAGATAATACAATGCTTATGCAAATACTTGTTATGGCTCATGCATGTTTTGGTCATAATACATTCTTTAAAACAAACTACTTATTTAAGCAATGGACTGATGCAGATTCCATAATTGATTACTTAGTATTTGCTAAGAAATACATTATGGATTGTGAAGAAAAATATGGTCCAAGAGAAGTAGAAGAAGTTCTTGATTCTTGTCATGCTCTTCAAATGTATGGTGTTGATCGATATAAAAGACCTGCACCTTTATCAATGGCTGAAGAAAAAGCAAGACAGGAAGAACGTGCAGCCTATATTCAACAGTCACTGAATGACTTGTGGAGAACTGTACCAACTTCAAACAATCGTGACGATGTGGAAGAAGAAAGACGTTTTCCACCTTCACCAGAAGAAAATATTTTATACTTCATAGAAAAACATGCACCACACATGCCAACATGGAAACGTGAAATATTACGTATTGTTAGAAAGATTTCTCAATACTTCTATCCTCAAATGCAAACTAAGTTAATGAATGAAGGTTGTGCAACTTTTTGGCATTATCAGTTAGTTCATGAATTACATGCCCAAGGAAAAATTCCTGATGGTTATATGTTAGAATTCTATGAATCGCATACTGGTGTTACCGCTCAACCAAGTTATGATAGTCCATATTATAGTGGTATCAATGTTTATGCTCTTGGGTTTGCAATGTATATGGATATTAAACGTATTGTTATGAATCCCACTGAAGAAGATCGTGAATGGTTTAGAGGTCAAGAGTGGGTTGGGTCTGGTGATTGGGTTAAAATTGTTAAGTGGGCTGCTGCATCTTTTAAAGATGAAAGTTTTGTTCAACAATTCTTATCACCAAAAGTAATACGTGACTTTAAACTATTTTCTTTTATAGATGATGATGAAGATACGGAATTAGAAATTACAGCTATTCACAATCGTCAAGGGTATGAAATGATTCGTGATATATTAGCTGAGCAATATAATGTTAATGAAAATTTACCTAACATTCAGATTTACAATGTAAATCGTAGAGGTGATCGTTCACTAACACTAAGACATTATCAACACAATAGACGTCCACTTGAGTTGGATAGCACACATGAAACATTAAAGCACATACGTCGATTGTGGGAACATGATATTATCCTCGAATCGGTCGATATAAATGATCAAGTCAAAACAGTCTACAAAGCAACTGAAGATAAATGCTTATTGGAACATTTTGACGATTGACCCATAAATAAAGAGAAAATGGATTTTCTCTTTATTAATTCAGAAAAACAAGGATTTAGACCGCTTTATGCGAGTATACAATATAACTAATATACACCTACAATTTCCTGTCCAAATTACCAATTCGGTATTGTATTTGTCCATGCTCTGGACATCCAATAAACAGCTACAATTTACAGAGGAGACGTGATATGTCTACAACAATTCACTTCTAATTGCGTTTATTAGATTTAACTTTCCTACGAAGGGTGAATATCATGTCCAAAAAGAAAGGCAGTACAACAAAAAGGAATTTACAACGAGACGTTGAGTTTTTAAACGAAGTTATAAAAAATAATGGGAGAGCCATGAGCGAAGGAGCAAAAAAGAAAAAATGGACGCGGCATGACATTAAGACAAATGTCAAGCCCATGACCGCAAAACAAGAAGATATGTTTCATACATATTTTCAGGGAAATCAATTAGCTGTATATGGATCTGCAGGAACAGGTAAAACATTTTTGGCTCTTTATCTAGCCATGATGGATATTCTCGACAAACGAGATCAAAAAGATAGAATAGTAATAGTTCGATCTGCTGTGCCAACCCGTGAACAAGGGTTCCTACCAGGCACACTTGAAGAAAAGCAAATGCATTATGAAAATCCTTATCGTGATGTACTTTGTGAACTTTTTCACCGTCCAACCACATATGATGACATGAAAGAAGCTGGTCTTATTGAATTTATGACCACATCATTCGTTCGTGGGTTAACTTGGGATAACGCAATTGTAATTGTTGATGAAGGTCAAAATATGACATGGCATGAAATCAATTCTATTATGACACGTATTGGGAATAACTCTCGTTTAATCTTTACGGGTGATTTAGTTCAAACAGATTTGAATCGTCGCTTAAGTGATCAAACAGGAATGGATCAATTTTTAAAAGTCACAGAAGCTATGCACAGTTTTGCACATATCCGTTTTACAACACACGATATTGTTCGTAGTGGTTTGGTCAAAGAATGGATTGAAACTTGTGAGGAGTTAGGGGTATATTAAAATACCCCTTACTTTTTCTTGGCTTCAAACTTTTCCAACTTAAATTCTAATTCACGAATTTGTTGTTTTAGTTTATTAATGTGTTGAATTTCTTCAATTTCTCGGTGTGTAAATAATTTCTCTAATTCACGAAGTTTCTTTTCGTGTTGCAAAGCGATTGTTTTATCTTCCATAACGTGACGTTCAACAAGCTGCTTTAATGCCACTTGGTCACGCTCTATAAAGGATAAACGAGCACTACCTAACCCCCACGCAACAGCAACCGTTGCAACAAGGGCTATTGCTGTAAGTACGTCTTTTAACGAGAAAGTTGCAGGTACTCGGACGCGTGTATCGTTGTCATTGTCGTGTCTATGCATATGAATATTTATTCAAAAACCCTTTTACCCATAAATAATTTACATGAATACACGTGTCTCTATCAAAGAAGCTTGCAGAAATTTTTGGGTACTTGTTTTATCCATTGTAGTTGTTGTAGGTGTAATAATTGGTATTGTGGCTAGAGAAAACATTATAACTCCAGCATTTATACAAGCTCACAATTTGCGAGTTGAACAGCTTGAAAAACGTGTAAAAGATCTGGAGAATCTACACTATCATGAATAGTATTATACCATATTTACCAACCATTTTTTGTTATTGGACTAGTATCTTAATTGCATGGAGTGCAATATCTGCATTAGGCATGTTTCAAATCATTCGTAAAATTAAAAGCTGTGGGTATGAAACAAGATCTTCAGACCATGCAGCTTTATGGTTATCAATTATTGGGGGAATTGCAGGTACTGTAATTCTTTTTGGCTTACCTGATCTAGTTGCATTAGTTATGGATGTCATGATTGCTCTCAATGTTTGGTATACTCTTTTTATGGGTTATTTGAGTTGGTCGAGTTTATCAGGTTGGCCAATTGTAATGCAATATGAACACCCAAGACATTCTAAACGACCTCATTTAACTGAACTGTAGTTTACCCTCTTCTTTTATAGTATAATTTCTCTTGAATAATTAGGAGAAAAATATGCGTGCATATTATTTTACAAACATGTACTTAAGTTCAATACAGCAAGGTATTCAACCTTTACATGTTACAAGTCGTTTATTCACCAAATATATGGAGATGAATGACGATTGTGCTTGGATTGATAATCCAATGTTACGTCAAATATATGATTGGGCAACCAATCACGAAACCGTTATTTGTTTAAATGGTGGATATACAGAAAGCATTCGTGAATTGATGAATAATTTTTTCAACGTACCTGAAAATCCATACCCTTGGGCTTTCTTTAATGAAGGTAAGGATGCACTTGATGGTGCTCTAACTTCTATTGGAATCATATTACCTGAACGAATTTATGAAACTGCTCAAGAAAAACGAGAGAATCGTGCGGATTGGGCATATGGTGATAAAGGATGGTTTCTTATGTATGGTGGTCGATATGGAGATGTTTGTGTGTATGGTAAATACCAAGACCTTACAGAATGGGAAAAAGACTTTATCGATGAAATGAGCAAGTATGGGTTAGCAAAATGATTAAGATAACTGTATCAGGTGATGCTGCTGTTGGCAAATCGACTATTATTAAGATAATTGAAAAAGCATTAAGAGGTTTATCTCTTAATGTGGAAGTTAAAATGCTTGATGAGAATTTTGATGACACTCCTTATGCTATGTCTCGCAGGATTGGTAAGATGCAAGAACATAACTTGCCAATCAAAATTATTGAGAAACGATCATTACACCTCATCAACAATGTTGAACGTATTCGCGAAAAGCCAATGTTTATTAATGTTTATTATCATGGTGATGGTGGTCAATGTTGTATAGAATCTGTACAATCATTTATTAATGATGAAACAGGTGCAGAAATAGCCAATAAGTTTGTTTGGCGTAAAGTTAACGAACCTGGGCATAATTGTAGAAATTCTGTTCGGGTTGAATATAGTGATGAGAATTTACAAGGTAATTGGGATGGACAAAACTACACTAGGTGATAGAATGAAAGGTTACGAAGCAACAAGTCAAAGTAAGTTACTTCGTCGTACACCAGTTATAATTAGACTTGATGGTAAAGCATTTCATACTTGGACAAAACAACTTCCAAATTTTGATGCTTCTTTACGTGAAGGACCTTTTAGTGATGTTATGCATTGGGCTATGACATACACTACCCAGTCTTTACTAAACAATATTCAAAATGCTGTATTTGCATACACCCAATCTGATGAAATTTCAATTCTCTTAAATGATTGGAAGAAACTTGAAACTGATCAATGGTTTGATGCTAAAGTTCAGAAAATGGCAAGTGTATCGGCTAGTATGGCAACAGGTTATTTTAATCAAGCTGTAACAAATGAAAACTACAATTTCTCATTAGCATTGTTTGATGCTCGCGTGTTCAACATTCCTCGTGAGGAGGTGACAAACTACTTTATCTGGCGTCAACAAGACGCAACACGTAACAGCATCCAAATGCTTGGGCGTTTTTATTTTTCACATAACCAAATGAATAATAAAAACGTCAGTCAAGTTCAAGATATGTTAATGGCAGAACACAATGTCAATTGGAACGATCTTGAAACATGGAAGAAAAGAGGGACAGGAGTACATCAGTATGGAATTGATGCACAGATCCCAATCTTTACTCAACAAAGAAATTATGTTGAGAAGTTTCTATTGGAAGAACAAGATGATGCAAGTGTTTGAAGATAGACCAGTTATTGATCGCTTTAATGGTGAATATGATTTTCTGAGTAATTTTTACTACAGTAAATTTATGTTTGAAGGTATTACCTATCCAACAAGTGAACATGCTTATCAATCCTTGAAAACACTTATTCCTGCAGAGCAAGAAATGGTTCGTAATGCACCATCTGCAGGCCAAGCAAAAAGAGCTGGTCGTGAAGTAACAATGCGTCCTGATTGGGATGAAATTAAGTTTCAACTTATGTATGATATATGTTTGGCTAAATTTACCCAGAATGCTTACTTACGTAAACGTTTGTTAGACACAAAAGATGCTGAACTTATCGAAGGAAATACCTGGGGAGATACTTATTGGGGTGTTTGTAGAGGTGTAGGTCAAAATAATCTTGGTATAGTTTTAATGCAACTTCGTGAACGTTTTCGTTTGGAAGAAGAATTTAATGTTGAGTGGGATAATGACTAAACGTTTTGTATATGATGCAGTTGAGGTTGTTTTGACTGGTCAAACAGCTAAACGTGAATTAATTCGTAAGTCACGCAAAGGAAATATTGTGACTTATGATATCAAACACGAAATTAAACCCGCCAACCGAAATGATGGTGAATGGACTAAATGGGTTCGCATGGATGAGTTATATGAAATTGAACAAGAGGAAGATGATGTCTAATTTAGGTAAAGAATTCTTAGGTTTTGTTTATAGACTTATGATGGATTCACTTTGGTTTGGGTGTGGAGTTTATGCTGTACTAACTGTCTTTGCACATCTACCATCTGATGGTTGGATGTTAGTTGCTTCTATAATGGGTGCACTTCTTGGATTTACTATATTTCGTCAGAAAAAGATTAAACAATATTTTGCGGAGTTACGATCATGATGAGTTGGGGCAGAGATGAGTGTCATTGTGCTTGTCATAGAGATCCATCAGTAAAACATATCATGCCTTGTTGTATTCAATGTATGAAGTGTGGGGCTCGTGTAAAGAATATTGAAGCACATATAAAAGAATATCACAGTGAACAGGAGAATAATAATGACACAATACCACGATCTACAATACCTGAATCTTCTTCAGAAAGTTCAGAATGAAGGTGTATTAAAACAAAATCGAACAGGTACTGCAACGTATAGTCTCTTTAGTCAACAAATGAGATTTGACTTAAGTGATGGTACCATTCCTCTATTAACTTCAAAGAAAATGTTTACCAAAGCAATCATTCACGAATTGCTGTGGTATATTCGTGGTTGTGATGGTGGTAACATTAAACAACTACAAGCAGATGGTGTCCGTATCTGGAATGAATGGGCTGACGAAGATGGTAATCTTGGACCTGTATATGGTGTATTGTGGAGGCACTGGCAAAGATTAACACAGGTTGATTCAGAGATTGATTGGCAAACCGATCCTCCATCGGTATTACTTCATTCTAAGTTTGAAGAGTCTGATCAATTAGCTCGTTTAATTTATCTACTTCGAAATAACCCAGATGATCGTCGAATGCTCGTAACTGCTTGGGACCCTACATTAGTACCCAGAGACGATAAAACCTTTGCTGAAAATGTTGCAAACGGTAAACAAGCCTTACCACCTTGTCACTATACGTTTCAGTGCTATGTTGCGAATGGGCGATTGTCGTTAATGCTTAATCAACGGTCTTGTGATTTGTTCTTGGGAGTTCCCTTTAATATCGCACAGTATAGCATTTTATTACACATGTTAGCCCAAATTGCAAATTTACAGCCAGGTGAATTTATATGGAATGGTGGTGATGTACACATCTATCACAACCATCTTGATCAAGTTGCTGAGCAATTAACTCGACGACCATTTGCATCACCTTTTCTTGACTTAAATCAAGATGTTACAGAAATTGATGATTTTAAATTTGAAGATTTTCAAATTCTTGACTATGTAAGTCATGGTACGATAAAAGCCCAAGTTTCTGTGTGACTTAATATAAATAGGGTATGAGCCCTATAAAAGTACCAGGATATACTATTGTTTTTCGTAAGAAAAACATTAACGGAAAGCATGTCGTTCGTGGAGTTCAAGGAATGATCCATGAACGACTAAGCCGTTTGCCAACTGTTGGGGTTATTAATAATCCAGTACTTCAAAATGTAACTCGTTTGATTACAGAATATATGGAAGACTTACTTGCTCATGACAAAATTCAAGCTTATCAAATCATATGTGACCAACGCAATAATAATGAAGACTTCAAACAACGCAATGGTCTAATTGCTATAATTGTTCGATTTCGTCAAACAAATTGTTTAACAATTACAGAACTCCTATATGAGATGTATAGAAATGATTCGAACTAAACACAAAAATGTAAATTCTAAAACATTAGTAAAAGCTATAGATGAATATGTAATTGATGAATTAATTTCTGAAGAAGCTAATTGGGAAGATCCAACAATTCGTATAATGTCTTTGGAGTTCATTGATATTGTTATGGAGGATCATAAATCTCAAGGACAAATTGATCATTGGAAAATTTATAGTGATAAAAGAAACAACTCTCCTGAAATGATTGCTCAATCTATATACACCCTCAATATTGAGTTTAAACAATCTCACTGTTTAAATACCACCAAATTAGTGTATACTTTTGGTGTAGGATTAAAAAACTAACCTGTTGACCCTCCCCCTATTTCACTGTATAGTAGTTATATAACTTAAATTACTATTGGTGTCAAATGAACAGTTTATATGATATTTTTCTTGATTTTGAAAATCATCCTTCCGAAGATATTGTGGAAGTACTACAAACTGCTGATGATCAGTATCATAATGACGATGAAAGTTTTCTAACAGATGAAGAGTACGATGCTCTTCGTCGCTACCTTGAATTATCCGATCCTACCAATCCATACTTAATTGGAGTTGGTAGTGACGTTCGTGGTGGTAAAGTTAAACTCCCATTTGAAATGGGAAGTTTAAACCAAATTCAAATTGGTGAAATAGAAGAGTGGGTTACAAAAAATCGTTTATCAGAAGTACAATGTGTTGTGTCTGACAAAATGGATGGAATTAGTTGTTTATTAGTTTACGATAATGATGGCAAATTCCAAATTGCTTACTCTCGTGGAAATGGTACTGAAGGAGCAGATATTTCACGTCACATCTCAAAAATTGCTAATGTTCCTCAACAAGTTAATGGTCGTATGGTTGTACGAGCTGAGATTGAAGTTGATGAAACCAATTTCCAAAAAGTACGTGAAAAAGTTACACGTCATTCCTCAAAAGACCAATACAAAAATGCACGTAATATGGTTGCAGGTTTGATGAATCGAAAAGAAAATCCAGAATTTGTTTATGATTACATGTCTGTAGTTGCTTATGAGGTTTTGGGTGAAAATTCTCTTTCGAAGTCAGCACAGTTAGAAAAGTTAAAACGAAATAATTTTAATGTTGTTCCTTATACAATACTGCTTGGTAATGAATTAACTGATGAAATTTTAGCAAATCATATTGATTTTCGACGTGAACAATCAGATTTTGCAATCGATGGAATTGTAATTGAAGTGGATAGTGTTGGAGTTCGTAATAGAATGAATCCAACTCGTGAGACTCTCAATCCTGAATATGCTATTAAGTATAAAGTAGCAGATGCCTCCAATATAGCAAGAGTTGAATGTGAAGGTGTAACTTGGAATATTTCCAAACACGGTTATTGGAAACCTCAAGTCAACATTGAACCTACTGAACTTGTTGGTGTAACTGTAAGAAATGCAACTGGTTTTAATGCTAAGTTTATATTGGATAATAATATAGGTCCTGGAGCAATAATTGAAATCACAAGAAGTGGTGACGTTATTCCTTTTATCCAAAATGTTATTCAAGGTACGACAGCACAAATGCCTGATGGAGATTGGCATTGGAATGAAACTGGTGTTGATGCAATTATGGATAATTTTCATGAACATGATGAAGTAATGGCTCAACAACTTATTGATTTTTTTGCATCAATTGAAGCTCCACACCTTAAAGAAGGTAGTGTACGAAAAGCTTTAGAGTACAAAGGATGTAACACTAATGGTTTTACAAATGCTCTGTTATCGATCCTAAACTTTACTGAAAATGATTGGAAGTTAGTGATTGGTAAAAAAGGACAAATCATTTATGATGGTTTACAAGATAAACTATCAAATATCCCATTACATATCTTAATGGGTTCCTTACCATATTTTGGTCGTGGAATCGGTCGTCGCAAATTTAAGAAGTTGGAAAAAGCATATGGAACTGAGGAGTTGCACCTACATATCATTAATGATGTAGAGTATATAACTGCTGTGGAAGGATTTGAAATGAAATCTGCTGAAAAGATAGTTGAAGGTGCTCCACGTTATTACAATTTTTACAATCAATTACCTGATTATGTTCAGGTTCAAGTGACTAATCTTAACCAGAAATCTGGAGGTAATATGGAAGGTCAAAAAGTAGTATTCACTGGTTTTCGTGACAAAGAGCTACAGTCTTTGGTGGAAGAAGCTGGTGGTGAAATTCAAAATGCATTTAGTGGAAAAACAACTTTAGTTGTTGCTAAAGATCCAAACAGCAATTCAGGTAAATTGAAAAAAGCTCGTGATAAGGGAGTGAGTGTTATTGGTATTGACGAACTTAAAGGTATGTTGTAATGCTTGGAGTGATTTTAATCTTTATCGGATTCAATATTTTAGCTATTACTTGTTGGTTCCAAATTTATTCAGCACAACGATTTTTGACAGAGTGGGTTAAACGATTCGCTCCTCATCAAAAAGAAATGTCTGAAAAAGATGTGGAAGAATTTGAACAAGTAGTAGTTCAAAAACTTTATTTTTATCATCGAAATGCTCAGTATTACAATATGTACTTACTTGGTGTTGGTATTGGTAATTTGTGTTTAATTCCTTACATTTTTACAGTTTGGTTTGCACCTATTATAGCTGTTCTTTTAAACTATCCAGTATTTCGGTTATTCCAGATTATGTTAAAAGATAACCAAAATCTGGGTTCTTTCTTACAGAAAAAAGTTTTAGCTTACCAACATTTCTTTAATAGTGAGGAGCAACATGATTAAAGATTTAATATTATTAATAATTCTTGTAGTAACAGCTTGTATGCTTGGTATCGAAAAGGTGCAAGCAGATGTTGATGCTGAAAACGAATTTGCTGATCAACACTTTGAATCAATCTTTGGAAAAGTATCTTCTTCTCAGGAATTTGATTTTGAAACGGTTGTTAAAGTGAAAGTAATCAAAACAGAGTTTGATGAAACTTGTGTTATCCTTTATTTTGATTATGAGGATGTTAAAATACCTACTTTTAATGGTGAAAATGCAGTCCTTTTTCGGTGTAATTAAATGAAATTATCAGCTATTGTTTGTTTAGACATGTATGGTGGAATGGGTAAGGATGGTAGAATTCCATGGGTGGACGAAAATGGAAAGAATGAATATCCTTCTGATTTTAAACACTTTCAAAATGTTACAAAAGATAAAACTCTCATAATGGGACGAAGGACGTATGAGGAGATTGAATCAATTACTCTGAAACGTGCTAAGAAACCAAAAGCACTTTTACCAAAACGTGAGAGTATAGTTGTTTCTCGTAACCCTGATTACAAACCCAAACTTGCAACCAAGTATGAAAATTGGAGGTTAGCTCTTTATGATCATAAAGAAGAGGATGAAGTTTTTATCATAGGTGGTGCACAGTTATTTTTAGAGACCCTTCCATTTATCGAAACAGCATATATAACTATTATAGATAAAGATTACCAATGCAATAAGCAATTTCAAATTGACTATTTGAGAAAAAACTTTAAAATTGTAGATGGTCGTCAAGAAAAAGATTTATATTTTGTTACATATGAGAGAGTGCGTTAATGAGAATATTTCAGTCTGGTTCTATCCCTACTCCAGTTGGAAAAATAACATATTATATACAAAAACAGGATACAAACAATTTTAAAGTATCTCTAAAAAATGGAAGTGAAGAGACTAACACAACACTTTCGACTTCTGAAAGTGCCATTAAGTGGCTTGAACGACAGGTAAGTTGTATAGTCAGAAAATTCGAGGAATAGTAATGCGTTTTTTAACACTTATATTTTTTAGTTTGTTTACACTATCTTGTGCTGCCGATCCTGTAAACCCTCATGCAGGGTTAACTCCTGAAATGCTTCATCAACAACGTGAAGCCTTCCATCGTGATATTGGTTATCCAATGGTCTTCCGAGTTCCTGGTCCTGGTGAAATGTACAATTTTCCAATCAAGGAATATCGATTATTAATTGTTGCACCTGACAATGATGAGTTTCTCGATAAGCTTGACCAGTTGGTTAATGCTTGTTTTGATTATGGTATGTTTGGTGCTTTTGTTTTTCAGGATAAGAAAATTAGCACACCAATTGATACAATCCTTAATCGAATTGAAGCTGGAGTAAATGTTGAACGATCTGAAAAAGTTGTTCGAATGAGAGTTGCTCGAGACATTTATCGCAGTAATTTTAATCGAAAAGAATCAGCACGTCATGCTTACAAGGAATGTATGACAGACTTAGGACGTTTACGATATGAAGGTCCTACTACTGATGATGATTTTCTAGGTTTTACTGAGTAGCTTTTTTGCGAGGAGCCCGTTTCTTTTTAGCAGCGGGCTTCTTTGGCTCATTTAAGATTTTAATCATATTCTTCAAACGTTTTCTAATTTCATCAGAATCCATCCAAAGATCTTCACCTTTTAACAAACGATCAATTTCATCTTCACTCAAAAAGGGGTAGTAGATTTTCTTGATCATTTTACTGAACCACTTAACAGTAGCTTCTAACTGTGCAACTTGCTCATTACCTTTTCCAAACACACCACCACTAAAATTGTGGAACATCATTAAACCGTGATCATTGACAATAAATTCATCACCAGAAAGAAAAATAATTGTTCCCAAAGAATGGCATTCACCTTCAAGTACAGTAATACATTTAGCTGGTGAGTTTTGCATGCAGTTGATAAGTTGTACACCTGTATCGAGAACACCACCACCAGTGTTCAAAATAATGTAAATCAGATCTTGTGGATTGGCTGTTCTGATTCTGTGAAACATATCAATGTAGTGTTGTGGTTCTAAAATTTCACCAGTGAGATAAAAGGTATGAAGACGACTTGTTAGAGGCTGTTCATAGTATTGAAAGGCTCTAGGTTCGTCATTAGGTTTAATTTCTTGTTCGGTATTTTCTTCCACACGAGTACCCTCATACACGACCAAGAAAGTATGATCGTTATAACTATATATATGAAGATTTTACCAAACGTCTATGTATTCATTCAGCGGTAACCCTATGGTTCTCTTGATTTTATCCTCCCATTCATAGAAAGATTTACCGTGTGTCATGCGTTTAATAAAAGGGTAAGAAGTACGTTTTTGAAGTTGCCACAAGTGTACCATTTCGTGCACTAGCACAGTAAGGAAAGTTTTTCTATCATCAAATTCACTACAGATGCCCATATGATATGAGTCTTTTTTAATGTACCGACAATACCCAAGAGCAGCATCTTCCCCATAACGTGGTTGGAAGACGGTAATAGATTGGGGCATCTCCAATTTGTTATTGAATATTGCAGCGTTAAGATAACGAAACCAAAATACAACCATTTCTTTCGAAATGTCAATACAGTATTCTTCTCCGCGTTTTCGTATGTGATCCTTTATCTTAGCTCGTGCATATTTGACACTTACTTTTTGCATACTTCCATTTTCTTTGGTTGATTCCAATCAACCTCCAGGATCTTTATTTTAAATAAAGACGAATTCTAGTTTTTGCTTCAAAATCAGACACAATATTTTCTTTAATTATACGTAAAACATATAATTTACCATATTTCTTCATGGCGTCACTAATATCTTTTGCATCGAAGTCATGATCAGGCGGAATACTGACACTCCAGCCTTCCTGAATTGCCTGATTAGCCATTACAAATCCACTTCCATGTCTGTCTGGGATGATTACTTTTGGACGTGGTGAACGTCGTAAGATTTCAAGCTGATGTTCTGTAAGCTCATTACTGAGAGAAGCAGCCCCACTAACGACATTAGCGTCAAAGTATCCTTCTAATACATAGAGTGGATCTTGAGAGTATTTAGTGATTTGATCGTAACCGTAGAAAATATTATCACGTGAAACGTCAACAGATTTGTACTTATTTGTACGAGAATCAAGGAGATCCCTACCTTGATAAAAAATTAATTTGTTGTTTTTGTAAAATGGAATGATTAACCTTGCTTTCCAGTCTTGATTCCATTTTTCTTTACCACCATCAGAGAGATAGTATGGATATGCATAAGGGTCTAAGCCTCTTTCTTCAAGATAGTATTCAGCTAATTCTGTATATTTGTCATTTTCTTTTGACCCTAATTTATAGAAATGATATGGAAGTTCAATTTCTTGAGGTTCAAGTTTGAGAGTGGATTCAGGAACATGATCTGTAGACTGTCCTCGTTCTTGAAGTGCTTTAAACATTACAGCATTTAGTTCTTCAGGTGGCACCCCAAAAGCTGTTAGAACTTCTTCCATTTGTTTTGAGACTTTAGTCTGTTCATGAGGATCATATTTTGGATTAGCCCCACAATTGAAACAATGATAACCAACGACATCTCCATCAAAACGAAACCCTGCTCTCTTTCCTTTACGACCATGGTCCATACACTTTCGGCAGAGTACACGATACCAACCTTGATTTGTGGGCATGGCTGGTATTGGAATATATTGACGAATTACTTCTTCGAGAGATTTACCTTTCATTAATAAGTTGACGAATTACCTCAACAGTCGCAGTTATTTGATGACCATTAAGTGTCACAGTTACTAACTTAGAAGCTGTATTAGGTATTGTATTAGGTATTGTATTAGGTATTGTATTAGGTATTGTATTAGGTATTGTATTAGGTATTGTATTAATACCAAAGGTTTCACGAGTGAAGTTACGATTGCTTGCACCTTTTTGTCTACGTAAATGAGACTTACCATATAGGTAATAACTTATCGAGTGTCCATGTGCAGATTTCCTTTTTTTGCCATCTTTATTTTTCGGATTAGTAACAATTTTGTCATCAATTTTGTATACTCCTAATCCACCATTAGGAAAAACTTTTACGGCCATTTTTGTTGCCTTAGCAACAACATCACAATCAACTAAAATACGTTCTGTTCCACCATTTGATGTTTTGACCTCGACAATTGTTTGTTTTTGCATACTAAATTCCTCACTAAAAATTTAAGTATACGAGTTGTTTCCTGAAATGTAAACATATATAATGGAAAAATTATGACAAAGAAAAAAGACGATTATACTGGTAGAGATATTCAAGCATTAAGTGACCAAGAACATGTTTTATTGTGTGTATAATTAACTTGTGAATAATCATATGTGGTACCGTGTTTTTGTGTTGCTCGCCGAATAAATTCTTGTGTGTCAATTTGATTAGCCATTAAATACCTCCAATTAGTTTAAACTATTTATAAGTAGTTCCAATACCGTTTATTGGAAAAATCAAAGAATTATGAGAAAAAAATCATATAACGAAACTGATATACAAGTCCTTAGTGATGTCGAACACGTTAAAAAACGTGTTTCTGTATACCTTGGAAGTAATAATCCAGCAACATATACAATACCACTATATAATGATACTTTTAGTGTGACAGATGTTACGTTTGTTCCTGCAACTTATAAAGCTGTGGGTGAATGCTTGGACAATGTAGTTGATGAATACACTCAACATATGCCCAAAAAACCACTTATAACGATTTTAGCTGATCCACAAATTGGGTATTATCAAATTCAAGATGCTGGTCGAGGTGTTCCAATAGGTAAGCACGAAACAGGTAAGTATACACCCGAAGTTGTGTTTGATTCTTTGAGGTCAGGAAGAAATTTTTCTGACGATCGTCAAGCCGGGGTTATTGGAATGAATGGTATGGGGGTATCTTTGACTCGTATTTGTAGTACGGAATTTAACGTTACTATTAATCGGGAGGGTAAAAAGTATACCCAACGATTCTTATCAGATAAAACATTCAAACCAAAAATTATAACAGGTCCAAAAGCAAAAACTGGAACACAAGTAGAATTTACCCTTGATCCTTCCGTATTTAAAGATATTAAATTACCCAATGTCCTACTACGTAATAGAGCAATAGAAATTGCTGCCACAAATCCAGGTATTCAGGTTCAATATAATGATGAGAAGTTTGTCTTCAAGAAAGGGTTTGAAGACATTGTTAAATCTATGTCTAACCAATACTTCAAGTTTGAAGCAGACGATATGGAATTCTTTGTTATATTTGATGTAAACAAAAATATAGATGAACAAATCTTCACATATGTAAATTCGTCTCTTCTTTTCGACGGAGGAATATGTAATACACAATTTCTTAATGCGTTCTACGCCAAAGCTGTTGACCATTTAGCCACAGCAGCGAAAAAACAAAAATGTGAGGTAACAAAAAATGATGTTCGACAAAATCTTCTTGTTATCGGCAACATGAAAATTGCAAACCCAGAATATGATGCTCAAAGTAAAACAAGATTAACTGGTCCAAATCTACGAAAAGAATTTAAAGATTATATTGATAATCAGTGGAGTTCATTTGCTCGTAAGAATAAGAAGTGGTTAGAAGATGTTCTTGAACGTGCATGTGATAGGCATCATATTACTGCAAATAAACAAGCCGTTAAAGAAATGGCTAAACAATCTCGTAAAAAGATTCTTGGGCTAAATGATGCAACAAGTAAGAATCGATTTGATTGTCAGTTGCTGATTACTGAAGGTAAATCTGCGGCTGCTTCAATTACATCAGTCCGAAATCCTGCAACTACTGCTTCATTTCCATTAACTGGTAAAGTGAATAATGTTTATGGGATGACTGTTGCTCAATTGTTAAAAGCAGGAAAAATTACTGACTTACTAACATCTATTGGATTAGTTCCTGGTCAAAAAGCTTTGCGTGGAAATTTAAGGTATGGAAAAATAGTTATTGCAACTGATGCAGACTATGATGGTAATGATATTTTTACATTATTAGTTAATATCTTTTTCCAATTTTGGCCTGAGTTGTTTGATCAAGATTATGAACCAATCGTTCATCGACTTATTGCTCCAAATGTTGTAGCCGTTAAGGGTACGAAGCGTATTCATTTCACATCAAGAAATGACTATGAAAAAGTAAAACATAAGTATAAAGGATATGAGATTAGCTATTATAAAGGGCTTGGTAGTATGGTTCAAGAAGATTGGAAAATGATTTTAGATGGACAAACAGATACCTTGATACCAATAATTGATGATGGTAAACTCAATACAACTTTAGAATTACTATTTGGACCCGATGCAAATAAACGTAAATCGTGGTTACAAGATGAGGAGTAAAAAAAATGGGACATTATGATAATTGCAGAGATGGAAATTGCCCAGTGTGTGGACAAACTGAAGGATACTGTGAACACACGTTAGAGGTATACATGCAGAAACAAGCCAAACAATTTGGAACGGACCGTAGAATTACTGATGGTAAAAAACCTGGAGTAATTCCGCAATTACAACAACTAGAAGAACGAGTAAAGAAAGTTGAAGAGTTGGAGAAAAGAGTTGCTTATCTTGAATCTTTGATGGGAGATTGGAAATAATGGGTAGGAAGTTACAAGCTTCATGGACTATTTCAACAATAGATGATCTTAAATCAATAGCTGACTTTGAAGATAATCTTGCTGTTGAAATGGCTGCTGAGATTCAAAAAGAAATCGATTTAGAAGTAATGCATTCCATGTTCAAGCCTATTAAGGATGTAGTTGAACTATTAATTGCTGAAAATCTTGAATTGTGGTCTAATTTTCCACCTGTTCAACTACACCATGAAGATATTAAAATTCCGATGGATCAATTAAGAGATTGTCCATTGAATCAATATGATGATATTGCTCTTAAAATTATTGAATCTAGTCCACTGGGTATATCGGTTATTACTGATCCTACTGAGAAACAATTAAGAGCTCAAAAACTTATTTGGAAATTATAATGGTACATTGGTTAGATATAGACCCAGACATTTTAAAACGATGCATAGATATGTGGGGAGAAGAATCTCAAATCCACATGACAATCGAAGAAGCAAGTGAATTAATTCAAGTTTTGTCACGAATTCGATTTCGACCAAAACGAGCACCTGTAGAAGAAATAGTCAGTGAGATTGCTGATGTATTATTAATGTGCCATCAACTTGCATACATTTATGGTGAAGAATTAGTTCAAGATAAAATATATGAAAAACAACAAAGAGTTGCAAAGAAATTAGAACATTATGAGCGACAACGACAACAGCAAATCCGTGAAGAAAGTACTTCTTCCCCTAATTAGACAAATTATGCCACGGACACTTGCTACGGAATTGGTTGGTGTTCAACCAATGCAGCATCCACATGGTAGTTTGTTTGGTTTATCTACAGATCTTAGTGATTTTAGATACGCTTTAGAATCATGTAAAGCTGATTTTCCTGACCTACCAATTTGGGAACTACTCGATATTATTTTAGATAGAGCTGTTGGAAAGACTATTCTAACAACGTTTATGGAAGTTGAAGTTGAGCAACACAAAAAAGATTTGGCTTGGTCCTTATTGCGTCCAGAAATGTTAATTGAACTACCATTACATCTATATGATGAAGTTGCTTTTAGGTTGATTGAAGCTTCTCCTGTTGCTATTCAGGCATTTGCAACTCCTACTGATGAACAAATGAAAAGACATAAATTGAAATGGATATTATAAATCGACATATGCTATCTGGGACTATTGGATATGCTATATCAGCCCTAGTCTATAGTGATGCGTTTAAGCTACCAAACACTATTACACACGAAGAAAAAGTGGCGATAGTTGAGGCTATTACTGAATCTATTTCACGATATCCTGCTGATTGGAATAAACTAACATATAGTATTTTAGATGTTGAAAGATATCGAAATACTCGTTCACTACAACTTGAAGGACTATCTCATGAAGCTGCTAAGATATTTGTAGTAGTTGCAGAAGGGGCTATTAAAATGATTAAAGACCCAGATGAAAAGTTAACACGTTTACATAAAATAAAGTGGAAAGTATGAGCACAGTATCTGCCGCAAATCTTAATGCCGTTTCAATGGGGATGAATTGGAAATCGCCAGTCAAAACTGCAAAACAACTACCAACACATGCAAATACTGGAGACACTATGATGTGTACAGATACAGGTAGTGTTTACATATATGATGGTACAAGTTGGGTAGAAATTACAGGTTCCAGTATGTCGGTATTAACAGAACTTTTTGAAGCCATATATAATATTATTGGTGCTAGACCAGAACGTGCGCAAGATTTATTAAAAGTTATTCCTCGTTTATCTGACGAGGAAATTTTAGATCTAGTACAATACTCAAGACAGTGGATTGAGTTATTTGATAATCCATCACCAGAAATGATAAGACGACATAAGTTGAAATGGGAATTATAAATGAGTAATTTAGAAGAGAAAAAATGTGAGCACCATAAAGTGTATTCAGGTACTACCTTAATGTCTTCTCCTCCCCAATATCCATGGATTTGTAAAAAGTGTGGAGTTGAAGGAGTAGATAGAGGACAATATAAGATTAATGAATATGAAAAACTGGTGCAAGATAAGAAAGATGGAAAATTTACGTGATTTATATCTACAAGATTTAGGTAAAACTGTTACTTACGGTGATAAAAATCCTCGACAAAGGGTAAGACATCTTCATCTTTGGGAAGGAATTCAATCTACTTACCAAAATCAACCTTTCGATTTACATTCATTCCCCAAAGAAAAAATTTGGGTGTGGAGTGATCAACATTTTGGTCATAAAAATATTATTCGTTTTTGTGATCGCCCGTATACTGACCTTGATATTATGTCTCAATCTATGATTGAAAACTATCAATCTGTAGTACAACCTGATGATGTTTGTATTTGGGTTGGTGATGTTGGGTTTCAAGCTGACTCACTATTAAATGAGATTATTCATCAGTTAAATGGCTATAAAATTTTAGTTGTTGGTAATCATGATTTCAATAAAAAGAAATTACGTAAACTTCATTTTGATGAAATTCATTTATTGCATTATTTCTCAATTGAAGATATAGACTATGTCTTCACACACTATCCAATGGAAAATCTACCAAAACCCATGATTAATATTCATGGTCATATTCATAACAATGAAAATTTAGCTAACATTCAAAATATAAATGTTAGTGTTGAAGTTATCGACTACACGCCAATTAATCTACTAGAACTACATAAAACAATTGGAAGATCACGCTTTGAAGCATTAGTTGATTTTCGCTAGGAGTTAAAATGCACGATTTTAAACACATGAATTCTCTTGAGGATAATTCAGTCAATTTTGTTTTTCCAAAAAACAAATCAAACATCGAATCACGATTTGTAAAACGTAATGATGATTACTTTATTTGTTATTTGTCATCCCAGAATGGATGCCAATACTCTTGTCGTTTTTGTCATCTAACGCAATCAAAACAAACGGAGTTTGATCAAACAACACTTGAAGAATTTCATGATCAGACTAGAGTTGTATTAGACCACTATCGTAGTACTTATCCAACTGAAGAGATGACAGAAAAAGCTATATATTTTAATTTTATGGCTCGTGGTGAGCCCTTAGTTAACCCACATGTTCACCATTGGTTAGAATTACGACGTAACCTAATTGATATAGTTGATGATTATTGTTTTGGATATGGATGGAATGACTTTGAATTTAAGTTCAAATTATCAACAATCATTCCTGAAAGTATTATAACATTGAACCAATACTTATTAGATGATACTTACATTTACTACTCTTTGTATAGTTTAGATCCACATTTTAGGAAACGTTGGTTACCAAAAGCAAAAGATGTTAATGAATCTTTAGAATTATTAAAAGATTTTCAAGATAAGGGTGGAAATATTGTTTTTCATTGGGCTTTTATTGAAGATGAAAATGATAGTGTTGAAGATGTCAAAGAACTTGCTTATGCTGTTCGTAAGTTTAAAAATCCAAGAATAAACATTGTACGATACAATCCTTATTCGAGTAATCAAGGTAAAGAATCAAAATATGTTCATCAAAATGCTGGGTTATTACAAGATATGCTTGGAAACGAGGGTAGAGTTAAAGTTATTCAACGAGTTGGATATGACGTTAAGGCTAGTTGTGGAATGTTTGTATAAGTGTAGATATAAATGGCTGATAATATAAAAAGAAAATCTCTAAGTCGTCGTAAAGATGCACCAACCAAAGATGCTTTCGATGAATATCGAAAGATGTATGATGAAATTGCACATAAAATGGAGAAAGGCGAAAAGGTCTACGTAGAATTCAAAGAAGGTGAACGAAAAGGTTCTATTGCTTATATTGCACAAATGGATATGTCATTTACTGAAACTTACCGCGAACTTCCATTTTGGAACAAAACTGAACCTAGATGGCAACCAAATAGTTGGTCAAGCCATACTAAGGATGATGGATATTATGATTGTGATATTTCAATGTATGTAATTCTTCGATGGGAAGGAAGACAAAATAAAGTTAAATGTAGTCTCCATTCTGATGGAATGAATTATTTACCTGACTATGAAGGTCCAACAAAATGGGAGAAGTGGGATAAAAAAGCTGCTGAATTAAAAGCATTAGAAAACCTTATTATTAAGGATCGTGAAGGTAACGAGCTTGAATTAGATGATAAGGTACTATATATAAATGCAAGATATGGTGGGGCTGCATCACTAGATCGTGGTACCATAAAAGACATTCGTATTAAAGTACAGATGTATAATAACAAGTTAAATAATTATCTAGAAGTAACTATTCTAAATGAGAATGGTCAAACAAGTAAAATTTCTAGTCCTGAAGATACAGTATTATTATTGAAGTCTTTGCAGTCTGAAAACTTTGATTATGAGGATTAAATGAAACCTGAAAGTTCAGAATATGTAGACGATCAACGTAAAGAGTACAGTTTATATGTACTTCAAATGCGTGCAATTCCAGCTTTAACTGATGGGTTAAAAGCTGCTGCTCGTCGTGTATTGTGGACTGCAAGAGATGGTAAGAAATATAAAAGTGCTACTCTTGCTGGGGCAACAATGCCAATTCATCCTCATGCAAGTCCCGAAACAACAATTGACACGTTAGCTGCACCTTTTGGGAATAATATTCCTTTACTTGATGGTATAGGTGCATTTGGTACATTACTTAGTCCAAACGAATATGGTGCTAGTCGTTATACAAGTGTCAAAGTTTCTGAATTTGCAAAAGATGTCTTATTCAAAGATATTGAAATCATTCCTATGCAAGAAAATTATGATGGTACTACAGAGGAACCTGTTCATTTTTTACCATTACTTCCAATTGCTGTACTTAACCCAACATCAGGAATAGCTGTTGGATTTGCTAGTGATATTTTATCTAGATCTTTGTTGGATATTGTTGAATGTCAAATTCAACATTTGCGTGGGCGACCAAAAGTCATTGAAGATCGTTTTCCATATTTTGCTCCAACAAATAGTACAGCTGTTGAGTGGATTGAACCAAACAAGTGGATTTTTCATGGTGCATTTAAAAAGAAGAATAGTACAACACTTACTATTACAAAACTTCCTTATGGAGTACTTCATGAAAAATTTATTAACAATTTAATTAAGCTTCTCGATAATGGGACTATTATCGATTTTGAAGATAACTCTTCAAATCAAATTGACATTGAAGTTAAATTTAAACGAGGAGTTATTGATGATACAAATAGAACGGATATGTTAAATCTTTTAGGTCTAATCAATTCTGTTTCTGAGAATATGAATGTATTAGACTTAGATGGGTCTCGAGTTTGGAGTACTGATTTTATATCTATAATTCGTCGATTCACTGATTGGCGATTAACTTGGTATGAAAAACGGTATCAACGCTTAGCAGATTTACTAGAGAAAGAAATACAAAGATACAAAGATATTATTACAGCAATACGAAAGAATGTGGGTGGTATTGCTAAGAAGGTTGAATCTCGACAAGAGTTGAAGTTATTACTTGAAAGTATGAATATAATAAATATCGATTATATTGCAGATTTGCCTGTATATCGGTTTACTGAAAATGAACGTATTAAGGTTGAGCAAAAACTTGATGAAGCTAATATGTTAATGAAAACTTATAGAAAATTACTCACAGACGAGAATGAACGTAAACTCATTTATATAACTGAGTTAAAGGAGGTACTAAAAAAATATGGATAATACAAAAACATTATATGATTTCAATATTGAAATCTTACAACCTTATCCACACTGTGTGAAAAAATTAGAAACTTTCTGGGGTCGTTTAGAATTCTTAGACTACATTGATTCATTGATATATTTAGAAGATCGTATAACTCGTCAAGGTTTTCCCATTAAGGTTATGCTTGAATTGCTTAATATTAAGGATTATTATATCAATAATCTACTTGTGCTTTGTGTTCATAATGGATTAACAGCACAAGAAAAGTTAACTATAACCCAACAGCAAATTCGTCGATCAGACCCTTATGCTGGTGTTAAATCATTTGGAGAATAAAAATGAAATCGTACAGTAACGAAGTTGTTACACCTGATAAATTGAGAAAGTTTCATATTACCCTTATAGTTCTGCTTAGCATAAATTTGGGCATATCAATTGCTACTCTTATATTAAAATTTGTATAAAATGACGATCGAACCTTTTGCTGCTTTTGTCTTTGGACTAACTGGTGGATGGATTATTCGTCATTTAACCTGCAAACAACCTGATATTGAGCCTATCAAAAAAGCTTTAAAACAAGAACAGTTTGAGTTGTATTATCAATCTATTATTCCACTTGATAATTTAGAATTGGAACCCTATTATGAAGTTCTAATTCGAATGAGAGATAATCAAGGAAATTTAGTTTCTCCAAATGCTTTTATTCCAATTGCTGAACAACATAATTTAATGTCTAGTATTGATAAGTGGGTTATTTCAACTCTCTTTGATATGATTGCAGACACAGAATGTATGGCAAATTTTTCAGTTAATTTATCAGGCAATTCACTAAACGATCCAACTTTTGTTGATTTTGTTATAGAGCAATTTCGTAAGTATGATATTCAGCCTTCTTCTATTTGTTTTGAAATTACAGAAACAGCTGTAATTGATAATTTACAAGTGGCAAGTGAATGTATGCATACTTTGAAAAATCTTGGTTGTAAATTCTCGTTAGATGATTTTGGTAGTGGACTTTCTTCATTTACTTATCTAAAAGCCCTTCCTATTGATATTCTAAAAATTGATGGATACTTTGTCAAGGACATACTTACAGATATTTTCGACTTAGCAATGGTAAAATCTATTTGTGAAGTTAGCAAGACTATGAATATTAAAACAATTGCTGAATTTGTTGAAACATATGAAATTTTAGAGACGTTAAGTGAGATTGGCGTAGATTATGTTCAAGGTTATTTTATTTCTAGACCTACTCCATTATCCTCTGAAATTTTACCCACCTTAAAATTAACATACAAATAAAAAGGGGCCTTTCGGCCCCCTCTTTCTATCCACATTTTGAACTACCACAATTTGTACACTTCTTACATCCTTCACTGAATACAACTGAAGTACTACCACACTCTTGACAAGTTTCATCTTCAACTGCTTCACCATCTTTAATGTAAGATGAAAGATACTTTTTGATCTGAAATACAAATGTGCCAACATAAGCAGACTCTACTTTATCAAGTACAGCTACAATATTCTTGATAAGAATACCATGACGTAAACACAAACTAATTAAACGTGCTACCTTACTTGAATTAGTATCAGATGTCATCTTAGCTAATTGGTCGTCTATATGACGTTTTGGAATGCGTTTCTTACGTGCTAACTTCGTAAGCAAATCTACAGCATCATCACTTACAATGCTTTTTTCATGAGCATTTGTCTTAACAAACAAAGCAAATGGGCGTGATGGATTATCTTCATGATAGGTTACTGTTAGATACCACTTACGACCTTCAGCACGCAACGTTTTAACAACGGCTGCTGCTGAGTCTGGCAGTTTTACATCTTCTTTGATAATTTCTTCATCGTGGGCATCTGCAGTCTTTTCTTCTTTTGCTGATAGAACTGTAGTCATAGTTCCAGAACGATATGTAGTTAATCCTTTAATATATCCAGTTTTGTATCCTTCCAAATAAAGATTTTTAAAATCTTCAAATTTAAAATCATGTGGAATATTGATAGTTTTACTGATAGCTGAATCAACATATTGAGCAAATCCTTGCAATTCACGAATATGATCAGACACACTCAATTCGGTTGTTGTAGCAGCCCAATCAGCTTTTGGATCCCATTCATCACCAAGAGCTCGAACTCCATAATCGACACACGCAACTTCTTTTGTTAGTCCACGGTTAACATCGATCTTATAAGTAACGCCATGTTCATCAACTCCACGAAGAATAGTTTCATCTCCTTCTTTACGGAACTTGAACATTGAAGTTTCTTTCCATTCACCTTCATACCACTTTGGACATACTTCAGCAATATGTTCAGGCATAGCATTAACAATTACTGTACGAATGTATTCAGGCATAAAGACTGGTTCACAACCACCACTGACGACATTAGCGAAAATAGAAGTATTACCAGTTGGCTGGATACTCAATAAACTTGCATTGCGTATACCCGTAGTTGCAAGTTTGTCCATGTAATCTTTAGGTAATTTTAAATTTTCAATAAATGGTCGTGTAGCATGAAGTTCAGGTTTACATTCACGAAACATACCTTTCTCAATTGCAAGATCAATTGAAGCCATATAAGCATTACGGGCTATGACTTTCATAACTTGATCTCTTAATGCTTCGGCTTCATCTGAGCCATAACGTTGTTTTAACATAAACAAGGCAGAGCCCCAACCTAATATACCACAGCCAATTCTACGTTTATATTGCATTGCTTCTTTATATTGAGGTAAAGGTGCATCTGATAGAGCATTAACATTATCAAGAAATCGAACTAACCATTGTGTAATCTTTCCTAATTTCTTTAATAGGAAACCTGTACGATCTTTATTAACAAACTGGACTAAATTAATAGAACCTAAGCAACAAATGTTTCCTGGTGATAAAGTTTGCTCACCACAAGGATTAGTTGCCATTATGGTTTCACCATAATTTAATGGATTGAAATAGTTTGCACGGTCTAAGAATAGTACACCAGGTTCTGCACGATTGTAGGTAGATTTCATAATCATTTCCCACAAATCTAATACTGAGACAGTATTATGAACATCAACTGGATAGCCTTTATCTAACCACGATTTTAAATCACCATACCAATCTTTTTTGTACTTGGGATGTTGTGTATCAGGGAAGCGAAGTTCCCACTGCTCATCTTGACCAGTTTCAATTGCCCTAATGACTTTTTCCATAAACTCATCAGTACAATTAACACTGACATTGAATTTAGATAATCGACCAGATTGTTGTTTAGCAGTAATAAATTCAACAATGTCAGGATGCCATACATCAAGTACACCCATCATTGCACCTTTACGAATTTTACCTTTTGCTTTTTTATTCTTAGACTTTTTACCAGAACCTGAAGTGATAATTTCAGATGATTTATCAAAGAGTTCCATATACTTTACAGCACCTGGAGTTTCTACTCCAATGCCATGAATAAAGCTACCTCTTGGACGTATATAAGAAAAATTTTCACCCCACCCACCTTCAGACTTGAGTGTTTGGGCTTGGTTACGAAGGGCTGTTAAGATACCATCTAGAGAGTCTATATCGTTGTTTTCGCGAGGACCAACAAAACAGTTCATTAGGGTTGTACCACCCCATTCTGTTCCAGCATTAGAGTAGATTCTTCCACCTACTGTAACATTAAAATCAGAAAGCATTTGGTAAAAATTTGCTTCCCATTCCTGTTTTAATTCTTCACTTTTCTCAACACTTGCAACTGCTTTAGCAACTCTCTTTAATGTATCATCTACGTTTTCATCTTTAAAATCTTTGTAGGTACTTCTCCATACCTCTTCCGAAAATGAATCTATAAATTGTGTCATTTTTTATCCTTTTTTATAATTGTAGATGTGAATTTTATTATTGTTGCACCAATTTAGGTGGAATAGTATAATAATGTATTATGATTTTGACAAGACGTTTTTATTTATTTTTGGAGGGTTCTGCATGAAAAAATATCATGACACTGAAGCATTTAGACATGTCGTAAAACGAATCCGTTTTCAATACGAAGGCCATCTCCCAACTTTAACATTTCGTGGAACTGTAAAATTACATGGAACGAACATTGGTATTAGAAGGTTCAAAGATTCCTTTCACTACCAAACTCGTCGTCAAAGATTTGATTGTACATGTGATCATTTTGGGTTTGCACAGCATTTGGACAAAGTTCCGAGAGAATTACTTCATCAACTCTTTGATACCATTGGTGAAAAAACTGATGATATTACTTTATTTGGTGAATGGATTGGACCAGGTATTCAAAAGAAGGTAGCAATTGCTGATCTTCCTGAAAAACAGTGGGTAATTTTTGCTGCTTATAAGAATGGTGAATATGTTCATTTACCAATTGAAACACAATTAGATACCTATAAGATTTTCAACGTATTAAATGCTGGTGTTAATTTTATCACTATTGATTTCAACAAACCAAACGATTCAGTTCCGATGTTGGAAAGACTTACACTTCAGGTGGAAGAGGAATGTCCTTACGCAAAACTTTTTGGAATTTCAGGGATTGGTGAAGGTATTGTATGGACATGTTTAGAAGATCCTACAAATAGTGATTTGTGGTTTAAGACAAAAGGACAAGAACACAAAAGGGGTAATGATAAGAAAGGGAAAATTGCTTCCGTTTCTCCAGAAGTTATGCAAAAACGTAGTGAAGTCATCAAGTTAGTTGCAAATGATGATAGGTTGATTCAAGGTCTTCAGTATCTGACTGAAATAAACCTTGATCTTGTGCCTGAAAATATTGGAAAGTATCTTAAATGGGTTTCACAAGATATCCTGAAAGAAGAGAGTGATACACTGGAAGCGAATGGAGTAGAATGGAAAGATATCGCTAAAGGGGTAAATACTAAAGCTAAAAACCTTTTCTTTGAACGGATGGATGATTTGTGAATCTACATGAGAAAGAAGCATTACTTACATACTTGGAATTTCAATTAATGAAATTTGTCGAACAATATGAACGTTCGATTGAACCAAATCTTGTTTATAGCATGTATGATGATGCAAATGGAATTGTATCGGACATGGAACGCTCCTTGCAAACTATTATAGAAATGCAAGAAAGTGGAAAAAAGAAGCAGTCCAAAAACTAGGAGTGTCATTTGACACATTGTGTAACTTAATCGGAGACTTTGTATGAAGCACGATAAAGAACGAACCTTTAATGCTAATCGATCGATTTTGCATTTAAAGAAAATGTTCACTGCTGCTACTGATCATTTGGAAAAACCATTACGTGATCGTAAAGGAAAGACCAATGATTTATATAGGTATCAAGTTGATTTCGCCTATTTAATAGACGAAATCCAGCGTGGTCCGTTATTTGCAGCAAAAAAAGCCATTAACGATGCAAATGGGCTTATTGATGATATTCAAACAGCTCATCCTAAACGTTAAAATAAAAAGGGGCCTTCGGCCCCTTTTTATTACCAAGTACTTAGTGCAGCCCTTTTCCAAGTGTTTGTCGCGACACAAACATAAACATAACCACTATCCCAAACAATATCTCCTGTAGTACCTGTATCAGAAGCACTTGAAGGTGTTTTAGTCGTTGCAATGTTTAATGTATCACCAGCGATTGCAACGTTTTGACTTGAATCAACAGTTACAGCCGTTGTACCATTACCAGAACGAAGAAGTAATGTGCCACCAGATATAGCAGGACCAATAGCCATTGTCGTTGAAGATTGGTTATATGTTATAACACCACCAGAAGAATCTGAAGGTGAACCAAGATAGATACGACTTGTATTTGCATTGGGTGTAAGAATTGTTAGACCACCGTCTCCACTATTTTCAATCACTAGATCATCAGCAGCTATATCAGCAGTCACGGTACCAGCACTCGCAGTATGAACATGCAAAGTACCGTCTGGGTTTGCTATGCCTATACCTACATTCTGAGAGCTGTCAATGCGCATGGCCTCGGTTCCGTTGCCGGTTAAAAACCGCATATATGCGCCAGCTTTATCGGTACCTAGATACATCTCAGACGACGTGTAGTTCCACTGGATTAGTGCGCCGATTGAATCCGTTGCCGTACCTAATGCGATATTAGCATTGTTTGCATCTGGTACGAGTATCGACAATCCACCGTTGGTTGAGTTTTCAATAACTAAATCATCAGCTCCTGGATTCGCAGTCACCGCACCAGCGCTTGCCGTGTGTACATGCAATGTGCCATCTGGGGTAACCGATGTGCTACCGACAATTGTAGTTCCTGCAATCTTTGCATTACCAGCTGTAATTTTTAAGTTACCATCTAAAATTTCAACTGTCATATCATCTGGATTACCTGTACTACCATAGAAGCGAGTAGTCCATGCACCAGTACCATCAGGAGAAAAAATATTAAGATAATTACTACCAGTGTCAATGTTCATTGTGATATAATCACTCGTTGAACCAATTCGTAAATTATCTGTTAACAGTACCCCACCAGATGTTAAATTGCCAGAAGTTGTAATTGCTCCAGTGTTTGCAATTGCTAATGCATCAGTCCAAGTAATAACTGTTTCGGATGCTGTTCCTGTACCAGAACCTGCTCCTGTTGCAGTAAAGATGACTCCGACTGTATTAGAAGCAGCCCCAATCGCAGTAAAGTCTGTTGTACCAATTGTTTCAATTCGATATTCTGTTGATGTAACAAATGAACCAGCTGTAATAGTTGAACCAGCAGCAGCAACTCGAAATGTGTGTTCACCTAAACGCTGTAGATACATTGACGCTTCATCTGTAAGGAAGTATTTCCAATCCGCAGAATCAAGAAAAGCATTTTGTGTGATACGAAGTCCATTATCAACTGCTTTTGATGTATTCGCAAATAAAGCAGAGTTTCCGCCAAGTTGCAATGCGGAATATGCACTTTGCCATGCTTCTAATGATGTAACACCCATCCCAACATTAGCATCATTGTTTAAGACTAGAGGATAACTCCAAGTTATGTTTGCATCAGCTGTACCAGAAACAGCCACTCCAAATACATGCTCACCATTACCTTGTTTGTAATAACTAGCCTGATCTGTATCCTGATATTTCCAGTTGGATCCATCATGATATGTATTTTGTAGATAATACGTACTACTACTTGGTCCAGGTGATGTTAAAGATAATAGCGTAGTATTTCCACCCATTTGTACAGCAGTATAAGCTGTGTTCCATGTTTCTAGTGAAGTATTACTAAAACCTGCATTACCATTATTGTCAAGAAATAATGATTCAGTCCACGAACTAATTGAGGTATCAGTTGTTCCACTAGAAGCTACACGAAAACGATGATACCCACTTTGTTGGTAATATTGACTAACAGCATCTGTTAATAGATATTTCCAAGCCCCATCATAATAAGCATTGTTTGAAATAAGAAATGGCTGACCTGATGCTGGTGTAGTCGTAGCAATAGCCGAAGCTGTTCCACCGATTTGTAGGGCTGTGTAGTTCGAATGCCAAGCTTCAAGACTTACGTTCTTAATCCCGATATTTCCGCTGTTGTTAATTTGTAGAGCTGTTGTCCAACCAATAGCAGTGTCTGCTGTTCCTGATGGGGCTACTCGAAGTTGATGTGTGCCTGATGTTTGAATATATTGGGTAGCCTCATCTGTATCTTGATATTTGTATGCAGAGGTTCCATCAAAATATGCATTTTGAAATAACATCAAATTCCCACCAGCACCTGCAGCTGTTACTGCAGCAACTGATGAATTCCCGCCTATTTGTAGAGCTGTATAGTTTGAATGCCAAGCTTCCAACGAAGAAACCCCAAGCCCAACAATACCGTTGTCATCTATTCGCATCTTTTCAGATAAAACATTCGGAGTTGGTCCAGCTGTCTGAAATACTAAAGATGCTCTGCGGGTGCCACTGGATGATGCTTGCACACTTGATATTTTAGCTGCATCAAATAAAGTGCCAGAATTAATACGCCCTTCAAACAATATTGATGCATGGATATCGTCAACAGCGGTTGCGTTAGCAGTTGTTCCAATTTTTACTTGTGTATCGAAAGATGATGAAGTGACCTCTAATCTCGAATCTGGAGAAGTATTACCAATACCAACATTACCTGAACTGTTGATGCGCATGGCTTCTGTATTGTTACCAGAGCCTAGAACCAGCGATGCACCGGCCGAGCTTGAAGACAACTTAAAAAGTAAAGTGGAGTAGTTCCACTGGGCAAAAGCACCAAGACTATCTGATGCTGAACCGAAAAATAGATTAGCGTTGCTGGCATCAGGAACTAAGATACTCATACCACCAGTTGTAGAATTTTCTATTACAAAATCATCTGCATCAGCTGGGGCTGATATAGCCCCAGCACTTCCTACATAAACGTGTAACTTACCGTCTGGTGAAGTTGTACCAATACCGACATTACCTGAACTGTTGATAATCATAGCATCAACATCAGAAGCACTCCCAAAAGATAAATAACCACCTGCTGTGTGAGTAGAAATCCTAAACCGTCCCGTTGATTTGTTCCAGTTTAAATATGACCCAATACTATCTGAAGGAGAGCCGAAATATAAACTTCCATAGTTAGCATCAGGAGTAAAAATGGAAATACCACCATCCATATTATTTTCAACTACCAAATCATCCGCAGTACTGTTTGCTGTGACAGCGCCAGCACTAGCTGTATGAACATGCAATGTGCCGTCAGGAGAAACTGCTCCACCTACCATTGTGAAATTGCCAGGATTTAAGAAAATATTACCGGTAGTTGTTGTTGAAAGTGTTAAATTATATCCAGCACTAGATGAAAGATTTAAGTTTCTATCACTAGATATGGAGACATTATTTGCAGTGGTATTATCAAGTGTTAAAATTTGGCCAGCAACTGCTCCTAATTTAGCACTACCATCATTGTTAATTGTTAATGTGTCAATCCATGAAATAGGTGTTTCTGCAGTTCCACTTGCTGCAACTTTAAACACAAATGTACCATTACCTGAATACATATAAGAAGCTTCATCTGTATCTTGATATAGCCAGTTTACACCATTCCATAATGCGTTTTGTAATACATAGTAAGAACTACTTGCACCTGCAGCTGTTAAGCCAATAATTGATGTATTACCACCAATTTGTAATGCTGTCCAGGGAGCTGACCAACTTTCCAAGGCAGATACCCCAATCCCAACATTACCCGTAGTATAAGAAATATTTGAACCTGAGATAGTCCATGTTGACCCAGAAGCTGGATTGTTTGTTTCTGTTGATACTGGATCCCAGCCCCCATTATTGTAAATGTATACCTTATTTTCATCTGTACGCAAAAACATTTCACCTGTATTTGCACTTCCAGGAAATGATGTACCAGAAGGTACTGTTAAGTTGACAATTTCGGAACCTTCAGGAAGGGTCAATCCATAATGCTTCATTCGTAACTCCGCAATCCTTGCTATAAATACTCGAAAGGAAAATTTTATGCTCGTATCTGATATATTTATTCGAGAAGCAAAAGTTCAGTTACCCAATTTGCATATCATTAAACATGATTGCGCGCAATTCCTGCGTGAAACAAACAGCCCTTTATTTAAAAACCTTACAAATCAATACGCAAATGTTCAAAAGGTAAAAATTCGACATCGTAAAAGAAAAGACCAGTTTGATCAAGCATTTAACGAAGCTTTTCAAAATGATATCCCGAACTTAGTCCAACGATCGATTTTTGCTTATGGTGGACAAGATCCAGAATTAAAAGAGAATCAAGAATCATTTTATATCTTTCCAACAAATGGGTATCAGTTTTTATATAGTCAAGATGTTGATTCTTCAAGTGAAGATTATAAAAATGCATTTGATATCTTTCTCGAAAAGTTTAATCATGAAGATAATGCAACTCAGATTCTAAAAGAGATTTTAAAATACAACTATGTTTCTTCTAATCTACAAGAAGGATTAGAAGCTCGAAAAGAGATTATTTTATATAATATTCCCTTCTATTATGCAGTTCGTGCAAATACTGTAGACTATCCTACTTTGTTGACTTTGCTACGTTAATATATTATTATTGGTCCAAATTGGAGTTAAAATATGGCTATTAATTATACAGAACATGTTTTTGGTGCAAATGAAACAATTAAAGCAATTATTCGTAAGTACAATCATATGAATATGAGTGGTGATTTATTGGATAAATTAATGGTCCAATATAATGAGCTCAACAACAACCAAATCCCTCGCCCAGGCCAAAAAGTCAAAATTCCTTTGTTTGTTGGCTTTGTTGGTATGAAGGATTACAAGAGTGAATGAGTGGCTTTTAGCAAATGCTGAAAGTATTCAATGGTTAGCAAATGCTTTTCTGATGTTATCAGCTGTGTTGGTAACTATCTCTATTCGAATGTGTTTAAGCATTTACCCATTTATCGGTTTTTTAGTTGCTCATATTCTCTGGTTAGTCATGGCGGTTCATATTGATATCCAACCACTTGCTTGGCAAAATGGTTTCTTTATAATATTGGACTCTTATGCGATTTTAATTAGAACTCAATGGTATATAAATAGGAGAAAATAATGGGAAACGATGTTAAAGTTTTTAAATTTATCAATGGCGAAGAAGTTATTGCACGGGTTGTAGCTGAAGTTGCAAGCCCCGTGACAGGTGAAAAAACTGGTGATTATGAGATTGAGCGTCCACTAGCATTAATGGCACAGCCAGATCATTCAACCGGACAAGTTCGTTTAGGATTTGCACCTTGGCTAATTGGTAATGATAAAATTAATGTTATTATTCGTGGTTCAAGTTTAGCTTTAGATCCATTTGCACCCAACGTCGATTTGGAAAAAGGATATTTGCAAAGCACCTCTGGAATTGCAATTGCTGGGGCTGATGCAATAAAATAATATGGCAATAATTCAATACGAATGTGATACATGTAAGCGACTGATTGATATTCCCCAAAATAAAAAAGGGATGGATACTTTCGGTCGCTGCAACATTACAGATGGCTGTAAAGGTCGATTACATCAAGTTAAAGTTAAGCCCGATCATGTGATTGGTCAGCTTACTCCTGACGAAGAGGGATTGGATAACTGGGTTCCACGTAAGTTACTTTATACCCACCAACAACCACTATCATCTCAAACTTGGACAATTAAGCATAATCTTAATAACCAGCCATCAGTATTGGCCTATGTGTACTTAAATGATACAGATTATCTAAATGGAACCCTTACAGCACTGACTCCAACTACAATTACAGTTGTAGATGAAAATACTTTAACTATTACATTTGATGATGTACAAAGAGGTGTTGCTCAATGTATAGCTCGTTCAACTGCTAAAGATGATGTAGTTGTAACAGCCGATGCCATTGCAGCTTCAACGTTTGAGGCTATTACTGTATCACCTACAATTATCGATCGTTTTTTAACAATCGCTACACTGGATAGTAGTACAACTGTTCAGTACGATGTGCAATTTTTATCAGCCAATACATTTGATCCTATTGATTTAATCACACTTGATTTCATATCTCCTCCTTTTGGAGAACCAGGTAATGTATCTCCTTGGTATGGTACAACTCGAATTTTAATTAATGGTCGTGCATATACAGTTCGTACAGCTGCTATCAACGATTTACCAAGTGATGGTTCTGCATTTTATTTTACTGATTTGCCTGTTCATCGTGATACATTTATTCTCTTGACTAAAGCTCCATATACAGAATATGATCGAATTCTTGATGCTGTTATTGATGTTGCTGATATGACTGAAGCAATTGCTTCAACTACTACTGTTGTGACAGATCGTCAAATGAGTGTTTCGGACTCATTGTGGCAAACAATCTACCCAACTATTCGTTACTTATAACCGTTTTCCGCTTCAAAACACTCGTATATAATACGAGTGTTAACTTATGGACTAAAATAATTATATGAAGACAGTTAAACAAAAATTATTAATCGAATATATCATTTCATCACCAGATGTTTTTGCTCTTTGTTCGTCTATTCTAAAACCAACATATTTCGATCGAGACTTACGAGGAGCTGTATCATTTGTGCATAGATATTATGATTTGTATAATACAGTTCCTGATACAGATCAAATTCTTGCTGAGTCTGGTGTTGAGCTACAACATCGTGAAATTAACAAAGATAAAATTGAATATTGTTCACAAGAGATAGAAAGTTTTTGTCGAAGACGAGCAATTGAAGAAGCTGTACTAGCATCACCTGCATTAATTGAGAAAGGTGATTATGGGCAGATTGAAACATTATTAAAAGAAGCACTAACGGTATCTCTACATCGAAATTTAGGTATTGATTTCTTTGATATGATTAAAGAAAGACTTGAAAATCGACAGGATGAAGATGTTGTTTATTCGTCTGGGTGGAAAGATTTTGATGCTAGAATGAATGGTGGTATTAGTCGAAGAACAATCACATTATTTTCAGCAAACTCAGGTGGTGGTAAATCAATCACAATGTCAAACATTGGTATCAATTTTATGGATCAAGGTTTGAATGTATTATATCTAAGTTTAGAATTATATGAAGATATGGTTGATGATCGATATATTCAAATGTTTACAGGTATTAATAAACCTGAATTTGGAAAACGAATTCCCGAAATTGAAAAAATGATTGGGAACTATGATAATGGAAATCTGAATATAACTTATATGCCTGCAGGGACTACATCAAATGATATTAGGGCATATTTAAAAGAATTTGAATTGAAGAAAGGGTTTGTACCTGATGTCTTAATTGTTGATTATCTTGACTTAATGGGTACAAATGAACGTATTTCTGCTGATAATGTTTTTGAAAAAGATAAGCAAGCAACGGAACAATTGCGTAATATTCTTGTCGACTACAACATGATTGGTATCACTGCTTCACAACAAAATCGTGGAGCGATTGAAGCAGCAGAAAATAATAAACTAAATCAGAGTCATATTGCTGGTGGTATTAGTAAAGTTAATACCGTAGACACTTACGTTTCAATTATTTTTAATGATGTAATGAGGTCTCAAGGTATTATGGCAATGCAATTTCTCAAAACACGATCAAGTGATGGTGTGGGCGAAACAATTTATTTGAAATGGTTACGTAATTCATTACGAATTGCTGATCAAGATAGTAAAAATGGTTCGACTATTGAGTTTAAACAAAAAGAAGAGGATGAAGAAAGTGGGCGCAATACTTCGTTATTGGATTTAATGGATTTTAGTTGACTTTCTTGGAGCCCAGAATTATAATCAATCATTATTAAAATTTATAAGTCAAAAAGAGGAGAAATCAAATGGCTGAACAAGAACGTGCCGTACTATCAGTAGACGGTGTTGAAACTTTTGTTGATGAATTGGATGTCGAATTGCAACGTTCTATTGCAATCTTGAATCGTTGGAGAGTTGACCAAGAGAATGCTCACTTAGCTAAAATGCAAATCGATATGGCTGTTCGTAGTCTAACCGATCATGTTGTTGCTGGTGTTCGCAAACATCGTGAAGATTTGAATGCAGAAGCTGCTAATGTTACTGAGGTCGTTGAACCTGTAGTTACTGAGGTTGTTGAAGCATCAAATGATGTTGTTGCTGAGTAATGAAAGCTTACGAATTAGCACACGTCACTTATTATAAACACATCGATGATAATCTTGAGATGACAGATCGTACTATTATTCCAACTGTAATTCCAGAATCCTGTATTACAGCTCTCGACATCACTCACTTATCTGCTCAAGATCAGATCGATGCAGTTGATATTCTTGCCGAGTATCAATTATATGTTAACCATCACATGAACACCTTATTCTCATTAGAAGATTGGTTGGCTCACTCAGGCAAACAATTAGATATTAAGTGGCGGAAATTTCATCCAGAACAACTTGCTGAAAAGTAATGTCATTTTCATCATTTTATCATACTGACCATACCTTAAACGAGGCTGCAAAGCCTCGTAATGGTATTCCACATCTAGAAATTCTTCCTGTTGATGAATTTATCTCTGCTATTAAAAATTTAAGTCATTTTATTGCCACTGAGAAATTAGATGGTGCTAATCTAGTCTTTGGGTTTGATATGGAGTATAAATTCTATACCAGTCGTCAAGCTAAACATGGGAAGCGATTCTATACTCATAATGATTATGAATTAACAGCAAACAATAATGGATTTCGAAGTGCTCATGATGCCCTGAATGCATCTGCTTCTAGACTACGTCAGGTATTAAAACGTGGTGAAGCCGTCGAAATTGAGATGTTATATGGTTACCAACCTAACGCAATTGTATATGGTAATTCGTATATCGCGTTTTTGAGAATGGTGAAAGGTGATAATAATGAACACCCCGACCAATCTAAGATTGCTAATTTAGACCGAATTATGTCTCAGCAAGTTGTTTATACACATACACGACGAGTAATAACAGAAGATGGGACTAACTTACTTACTGAATGGGATGAACGTGAATGGAGATTTACATCAACCCAGTTTATCGATTCACAGACTTTTAATAACCTTAATTTTGATAAAGAAATTAAGCGTCTACAAGCATATTTGAAAGCAAAAAATAAAATTGCACCCGAACTAACCAATATGGAAGTTATGACTGCTCATTTAGGTAAGATTAAAAAAGAAATACGTGAAAAAATTAAAGTTGAACGAGAAAGAGTTCAACAAGAAGTTCTTACAGATTATAAATTACCTGTTAAAGAAAAAATCCTTAATGCTATTGTTCGCAAGTTGCGACCATCTCTTAGAACAGTAGAGGTCAGCAAATACGAAGATTTTGGTATTGAAGGTGTGGTAATGCTTGATCCCAAAACCCTACAACAATTTAAGATTGTTGATAGAGATGTGTATACAACTATTAACCAATTTAATTTTGTTGTTCGTAATGAAATTAAAGCAACTTCTGGATTTTGCCCAAGATTTGATATATCAACGCGTGATGGTGATATATTTTACGACATGCTGAATAAGATTGCAGATAGTTTTGGAATAGCTGGATTAGGTACACGAACAAATATTAAACGTGTCTTAAAACAATACATTGGTTCAACTCCGGAACAAACTCTCACAAATATTACAAAATCATTAAAAGAACAAGACTATATTATCCTAAAAGCTGATATTAAACGCATCATTACATCTGCCCAAGAGCAACTTCGTACTGCTCTTGCTAAGTATAAACAAGATTGGAAATCTTACAAACTCACTTTGAAAACTGGAAAAGAAGTAAAATACTCACCAAGTATACATGAACGTACCCTTCTCTTATTTGCTGAGGTCCAAACCGAAATTGCAATTATGAAGAATAATTTGTCTAAATCCTCCAACTTAGCCGATATAGTGGTAGCTATATATGGTTCCTACCTTAAAAACCTCTATCTCTAAGGACAACTTGTTATAAATAAAGGGAGATTCTATATAGAGGAAACTGCGTCATGAAGTTATTGAAAACCCTTCTTAGTGAAGATGCTGCGGCTGGGGCGACTACGGCTGGTGATATGGCTGGAGTTCGTGAACCCCTTGGTGGTGCAGCGAAAAAGTCGAAAAAAGACGACAAGAAAAAGAAAAAGCCCTTAAAAAATTCCCTACTTCGTCGCATGGTTGAGCAGGATGATCCTACTTTTGACGTAGCTGATGTCACAACAAAATTAAAAGCAGCTGAAAAAGCTGAAGAAGTAACACGTGATACTGTTGCTTTTGGCCTTGAGGATGAGAATGGAGATATCGTAAAAGTCTACATTCGCTCTGAACAAGCCGAAGATTTTGAAAAAGCATTGGGTGAAGCATTAGCCGATATGGAAAATGCGACCACTGAAATTGCTGAAATCCTTTTTGACCTCCGTGAAAAATTCGATATCGTTGATGTTGAATGGCCTGCAATCGCAGAAGATGAAGAAGTTGCTGATGCTGATTCTATGGGTGCTGAAGGTGAAGGCGAAGGGGAAATGGATCCAGGAATGGAAGGTGATGCTGAAGGTGATATGGCAGCTGATGAAATGGGCGATGAAGAAGGTATGGGCGATGAAGGTATGGATGATGAAGCCGATGCTAAATCTGCATTCCAACAAGTTGTCGATATGATGAAAGCTCAAGCTGAAGCTCAACGGGCAGAAGCTGATGCAAAGAAGGCTGCAGCTGATGCAGAGAATAGCAAGTATGCAGCTCAGGCCGCTGAAGCCAAGATTCGTGCTGAAGAAGAAGTTCTTGACATGGAAGCATATAATGATGCAAAGGCTAAACAAGATAAAGAAGCTAAGAAACTTCAATCATTAGCCAAGTATCGTCATGATATCAAACAAGATCGTAGATCCAAAACTGCTGCGATGGAAGAAGAAGAGAAAGACTTAACTGACAATGAAATGGACCCAGAAGAATATCTGGACTACGTTAACAAGCATTTACGATCACAATCTTAGGGAGCAAACAACAATGAAGAAGAAATCAGATAGTGGTGTTGAACTAAAGCATGTTCTTAAACATCTATATGGTATCTCTGACAAAACAACTGACAATGTCATGTCAACCATTCGTGCAAGTGGCGAACATGGTAGTATGAAAATTCATCATAGCAAATTAAGTGGAGATACAAAATCTCGCTTACATCACACCATCGAATCAACTAAGTCACGTGATGAAAAGAAAAGTGAAAAAGGTGATGATAAAAAGCCAATGATGAAAAAAGATGAAAAGAAACCAGTTGAAAAGGATTCTGAGAAGAAGCCTGAGAAGAAGCCTGAGAAGAAGAAAGAAAAAATGGCAGAAAACGAAAAGCCAAGATTTAGATCTTTCTTACTAGAACTTCTTGATGATGGTACTGATGATAAAGAAGGTAAAGTAACAGTTGATGTTCGACCTGAAGATATCAAAGATCCTAATCAACGTCGTGAAGCAATGCGTCAAAAGAATCGTAACAAAAACACTGCAATGCGTCGACACGACATTATGCAGAAAATTAAAGAATTACAACAAGAATTGAAGAATCTTTAAGGAGTTAGTTTATGGCGTTCTTAGCAAGCAAAAATCCTAAGTTCAATGGACAAATGTATGAGTGCATTGTTGTTGAAACGGTCGGTTCCGATGAGCGTTTGCTTGTTTGGGATGATCTTAGTGGTACCGATAAAGCCCGATTTACTACTCTGTTTACAGCTTATGGTGGTGATGCTCCCCTTGCTGGTTCCGTTGCTGGATGGCATACAGTAGATTTTGGTGGTACAGTTGTTGGTACAAATAGTACTGGACTAACTGTTGGTACTGCAGAAGTAACTGATATTGATTTTACAAGTCACACTATTGCTCCAGGTGATTACTTTTTAATGCATGCATCAGGTGCACAATTCTATGTTTGGTTTGATGTTGATGCTACAGGTGTAGTCGATCCTGCTCCTGGTGGTGCTGGTTTGAAAGTTGATATTCTTAGCACAGATACTCCTGCTCAAATTGCTGGAAAGGTTCAAGTTGTTATTGATGGTAGTGCTTCTTTTAGTGCTAGTGTTTCAACAACGATTGTTACAGTAACTAACGTTGATCCTGGTGATGTTGTCGATGCGTCTGATGTTAGCACTGGTGTTTCGATTACGGTCACAACTCAAGGTGTAAATACTGATCAGACATACACAGGTTTAGTAAATGTTGACGGTACGGATATTCTTCTAAATGCTAATGGTGGTAGTCTTGCAACATTCGATGATGTAATTAACTATTTGAATGATGCGTTATCAGGATACGCAAGTGCTGCAATCGATGCTGGTAATATAACAATTACAAGTGATCTTGTTGGTCAAGGTAGTTCAGTTACTATTCGTGATGAGAATTTATTCCGTAATTTAACTGGTTTTGTTAGTCTACCACGTTATGGGTATGCTGGTGCTGATACCGTACTTGACGTACTTAGAGATAATATTATTGAAGAAAATGGCGATACTTTTGAATCAACATATAGTTTTATGATTCACCCAATTGGCACAAAGCCAAAAATTTATACAAGCAATTCAAATGTTACATATTGGAATGGCACAAGTTGGGTTCGTTTTGTCGATGACGCTGCTATATAAGGAACTTAAATTATGAAAACATTTAAAGAATTTTTGGTTGAAGATTGGGATGTCGAAATCGAAGATGACATCGTATGTGAAGAAGTTTGGGTAGATGAAGATGGTGAAATTCTTGATGAAGAAACTCTTTATGAAGCAATTGCCCATTTGGAAGGTGCCCTATTTGAATCAGAAGAAGACTTATTTGAAGCTGCAAAACGTGCATTTCGTCGTATGGGATCTGAAATAAAAAGACAATTCCGTTGTGTTGGTGGGCCAAAAGATGGTAAATTAGTAGCTGATGCGAAGTCTTGTATGCAGCGTAAAGATCCAAAACGTGTTCGTCATGGTCGTAAAGTTGCTCGTACTCGTAAGGGTATTCGTATCCGTAAAACACAGGTGACAAAACGTCAAGCTACTAGTCGTATGGTTACAAGAATGAATCAACGTCTTAGTGGCAAAAAGCCAAAACCAATGCAACCACAAAAATAATAAATGCTTTTTACACATGTTGATATACCTGCCTATGATGAATTAGACGCTGCCATCGTAAATGGGCAGCGTTGGTATACAACTCCCTCTGGTGAAAAGTACGCTTCTGTAACAACCATTCTTGGTTCTGAACCAAAGCAAGCTATTGTTGATTGGAGACAATCACTAGGTCCCAAGAAAGCCGATAAAGAAACAAAACGCTGCTGTGAACGTGGTGACGCTGTACATTTAATGTCTGAACATTATTTGAATAATGTTGAAGATCCCACAAAAGGACATAAGACATCGAATATTAAACTGTTTAATCAATTAAAATTTCGCTTAAATAAGATTAATAATATTCGTGCCCAAGAAATTCCTCTATATTCTCATACACTTAAAACAGCTGGACGTGTAGATTGTGTCGCAGAGTATGATGGTACTTTATCAATTATTGATTTTAAAACTGCAAATAATAATAAAGATGACAAAATGATCTTTGATTATAAACTGCAATGTACTGCATATGCTTTAATGTATCACGAAATGTTTGATGTCTTAATTGAAGATTTTGTTGTACTAATTGCAGTAGAAGAAGGAATAATGCCTATGATGTTTCACGAAAAAGTAGACGATTACATCGAACCTCTTTTGCAGAGAATAAATACTTTTTACAAAAAGCATTCACGATAAGGAAATGATATGGAATTAGAATATGAAACACTTGCTGACCTAGATCGTGACTTTACGAATGGTCGCATGAAAACATTACCAAATGCTATCCGAATTGGAGGTGTTTTATATACTCTAAGAGATAGTACTTCTCACAGTATGATTGATATGATCAATGGTAAGAAGGCTCTGATTGTTTATCGATTAGACCGCAAAAAAGAAAATATGGATGCTTATAATGCTGTGCACACTAGTGCAGATGATTTGCGTGGTCATCAAGATCTTCTTGTCTTTGTGTGGTTTATGAGTCGCTTACGTATGCATCCTGCTATTGTTAAATTCCTTCCAAAGAATCGTTTAAATCAAGCAATGGTCCGTGAAGCTATGAATGATGAAAATAAATTAACTATGCACAAAGATAAAGTAATTGGTGATGTTGCTGATGTTATATTTGTTAATTTTAATGGTGGACAGCCAGTTCAAGGTAAAGTAGATACAGGTGCCGAACTCTCTTCTCTACATGCTGAACATATTCAAATTAATGATTCACATGGTATGGATTCAGATTCTGTTAGTTTCGTTTTTGAAGGTAAACGTTACAAGATGACTGTTCAGGACAAACAAGCTGTAAAAACAGCTGATAATGGTGTAGAGTATCGACCAGTTGTTAAGTTTAATATTAAAGTTAATGGTTTACCTCTTAGTGACATTATGATTAATTTAAACGATAGAAGTGCTATGCCCCACAAATTATTAATTGGTCAAAATATCTTAGAAAAAGGTGGTTTCTTAATTGATCCTAAACTTCGCGAAAACGAAGAAGTTGATGATGAAATTGATTGGGAAATGCTTGAAGAAGAATTCAAAGACTTTGAATTTACTGATCCATTTGATCAACTAGACCAAATTTCTCTTACTGAAGCTATAAATTGGGAACAATGGAACTTTTCTGACGTTCGTTCATTCTTACGTAGACTACATGATCGATACTATCCAGACGTTGAATTGGAGAAAGGAAAAGAGTATATTATGCTTATAAATCCTGAAAATGAATTAGTTTTCAAATCCGAAGATCAAGCCATGTCGCCCAAAATGAAATTACCTCATCGTATGGCCGAAGATTTTCGTGACATGTTTCAATTTAAAAAGCAATTACGAAAAATAGTATGGTAAGTGACGATATCCTTGGTTTTTTACACGTTATAGAATATATAAGATCCATATCCCCCAAACACCAATTTACAATTACCGTAGATGATATTCTTGTGGATATTACAAATAGCAATGGTCAAGAATTAATGACATTCGATTTGTTACAACAACTCCAATCGTCCCACTTACTAAATAGACAAGTTAAAGATGTTCAGGAAATGTTGGAGCAATTAAATGCCAAAAAGTCCCTTTAAAGTTTATCAAGAATTCCTCAGTCCACTGCAATGTGAAAATATTGTGGATTCATTAAATATCAATTACCCAGATTTTGATGAGAATGGTAACGTTATTCCTTGGTTAAACTTACACAATGATAATGCTGAATTAATCATCTTCAATAAGATGAAAGCTCTAATTCCAGAAATTGAAGAATATTTCAAAGTTCAATATATGGCTTCAAAGGAAATGTTATTCGAGTGGTACCCAGCAGGAGCTGAGGGTGGATTTATTTGTGAAAATAGTGAATACATTAATGGAACTTGGACAAGATTAAAATCCAATGATTTAAGTTGTATGTTGTTTCTTATGGATTATCATGATAAAGAAGATTTTGTTGGAGATTGGGAATGTTATGGAGGAAAGATGGAATTTCCACAACACCAATTTGGATTTAATCCTCAACGAGGAACTTTAATCATTTATCCAAGTGGTCCTCATTTTCTTAATAAAACCACACAGATACTTGCAGGAGATTTGGTGCAGGTTAGGTGGCACATCGCCACAAAATCTCCATATATGTACGATCCCCTTCAATTCCCTGGAGATTTTCGTTCTTGGTTTAATGATGTTGTCTAAACCCTAAATATAGGGTATCATAGTGTATTAACTATTGAAGGAGACACTATGCGTTTTATTATCATTTCCATACTGCTTCTTATCAGTTTTACTGCTAATGCAAGCCATGTAAATCCTAAAGAATTAAAATGTTTAACTATGAACATTTATCATGAAGCTCGTAATGAACCTTTCGCAGGACAACTTGCTGTATTTTTTGTTACTTTAAATCGTGTTGATGATGAGCGTTGGCCAAATACTATTTGTGAAGTTGTGTGGCAAAAAAATTACTCCAAACGATACCACAAATGGGTTGCGCAATTTTCATGGACAAATGATGGAAAGTACGACACTCCATACAACAAAGACAAATATGAATATATTAAAAATTGGGTTTCATTTATTTTGAAGAATAAAGATGTATTGGATTTGAGTGTGATTGATCCAAGTTATGGTGCAACGCACTATCATGCCACCTACGTACATCCACGTTGGAGAAAAAGTCTTCAAAAGACAGCTCAAATCGGCTCCCACATCTTTTATCAATAAGCTAATCCCCTGAAAGAACAACGATTAAAACCGTTGTTCTTTTCCTTCTATACATATAAAATGCCCAAGACGTTTTAGACGAGAATCAATTATAATAATAGGAGAATCCCAATGACTACTACTGTCGAACTTGCAAATACAGTTCCTTCCAGTCCAGAAGATCGCAAAAAACTTAAAAACATGATTGTTGAAATGACAAACAGTATGTCTCGAATCGATGCCGAAAGAGAACACAAAAAAGAAATTGCGACTGACATTAAACAAACTTTTGGTTTACAAACGAAAATGATTAACAAATTAGCAACTACAATGTACAAACGTAACTATGCTAATTTGCAATCTGAAAATGAAGACTTCGAAATGTTGTACGAAACACTTGTCGAAGGAAAAAGTAGCTCGTAAACTACACATAAAACAATAACAAACAAAGGAGTTACATGTCTTATATTTCCGCTATAAGAAATAGAGATGTTGTGACAGTTTGGGAACGCACTGAAAATGGTAGAGAAGCAGTACAATATGCTGCTCCCTACTATTTTTACGTGGAAGATCCTGCTGGTGAATACAATAGCCTCTATGGTCACAAATTAACACGTTTAGATTTTGAAACAGGACATGCATTCAATTTAGCATGTGACAAATTTCGCAATTCAAATTTTGAACTTTTTGAATCTGACTTAACACCAGTTCAAAAAGTATTATCAGAATATTACTACAATAAACCTGCACCAGATTTACACATATCATTTTACGATATTGAGGTTGATTACAACCCAGAAGTAGGATTTGCTTCAGTACAAAATCCTTATGCTCCAATCAACTCAGTAGCTATTCATAACTTCTGGGAAAAGAAAACATATCTATTAGCTGTACCACCTCCTAACTGGGATGGTAATTTAGATCCAGAATTACACAAACTTGCAAAAATCAAAATATGTAAAGATGAACGAGAACTATTAACAAGATTCTTAGACATTATTGAAGATTCAGATGCATTGTGTGGATGGAACAGTGATTTCTTTGATGCTCCATACGTGTGTAAACGATTAGAAAAAGTATTAAGACATAGACTTCCTGATATGTCATTTCGTGGAGCCTATCCACCAAAATTTAGAGAAGTAGAACGTTTTGGTAAGCAAGACATAACAGTTGATATATTTGGTCGATTAAGCATTGACTATATGATTCTATTTAAAAAATATGAAATGGCTGAAAGACCTTCATATTCATTAGAAGCTATCACAAACGAAATACTTCCTGAATTACCAAAATTAGAATATGAAGGTACATTGCATGGGTTGTATCGAAATGATTTCAACTTCTTTTTACGATACAACATTCGAGATACGGAATGTTTGGAAGGGTTTGAAAAGAAGCTTGGATATGTAGCTCTATCAAACGAAATGTATCATTTATCGACTGGTGAATTTAAAAATGTCACCGGAACAATTAAGTTAGCTGAGTTAGCTATTGTTAACTATTGTCATCAAAAACTTAATGTTATTGCTCCAGATACACATGTACCATTAGAAAGTGAGAGTATTCAAGGAGCTTTCGTACTACTTCCTCAAGTTGGGATGCATGACTGGATTGGTAGTATAGATATTAACTCTCTATATCCAAGTGCAATTCGTTCTATTAATATTAGTCCAGAAATGCTTAGAGGTCAGTTTCTTGAAAAGAATCGAGCAACTGAAGAGATTGCTAAGAAATCAGATGTTGAATTAACATTTGAAGTTGAATCTGATCATTCTTTACATACGATGCCTGCAAAAGAATGGCATGATAAACTGAAAGGTGCTCGATGGGCTGTTAGTGGATATGGAACTGTTTTTAGTCAAAAAGAAAAAGGTATTATTCCAATGGTTCTTGAAGACTGGTATGCTACAAGAAAGCATTATCAGAAACTGAAGAAAGAAGCTTTGGCTAATAATGATAAACTATTAGCTGGTTACTATGATCGTTTACAGTATGTATATAAGATTAAGTTAAATAGTTTGTACGGTGCATTAACAAATAGACATTTTAAATTTTATGATTTAAGAATGGGTGAAAGCACAACTGGTACTGGAAGAATGATTCTAGTTCATCAATGTGCAGAAGCTTGTAAAGTATTAGATAACCAGTATATGACACCTGATATCAAACGTCATGAATCTCATTCAAATGGTGGTGTTCAGGTAGTAAGAGATCATTATGGTTATTCTGATAAATGGTCTGTTTTATATGGTGATACTGATTCAACTTATTTTAAAATTCCAGCAGATAACAGAGAAGATGCAATTAGAATTGCAGATGAAGTTGGTGAAAAAGTAAACCAGTCATTTCAGAAATTCATGCAAGAAACTTTTTTATGTACACCGGAGTTTGATAATATTATCGCTGCTGGTCGAGAAGTAGTTTCAGATCGTGGTATCTTTGTAGATAAGAAGCGTTATATTCTTCATATTATTGATAATGAAGGTGAAGCTGTCGATAAACTAAAAGTAATGGGATTAGATACAAAGAAAACAACATTACCAAAAGTTGTATCGAAATGTTTAAATCATTTTATTGAACGTTTATTAAAAGGTGAATCTTGGGACGATATTAAAGTTGATATTGTTGAGTACAAAGAAGATTTAATGAATAGTCATATTCTTGATATTGGACTACCAAAAGGATGTCAAAAGATTGAGTATTATACTCAAGAACTAAAAGTGTATGGAGATAAACAACGGCTTCCTGGACACGTGGCTGCAGCAATTAACTACAATACAAACTTGGAAGCTTATAAAGACATGGAGAGTATGCGAATAACTTCAGGTATGAAAGTTAAAGTTTACTATCTAAAACAGAAAGATGGTCGATTTAGAAGTATTGCTCTTCCAACTGATATTGAAGTTGTTCCAAAATGGTTTATTGATGATTATGTTCCTCGAATCGACTTTGATGCTCAACTTGAACGGTTAGTTGATAATCCATTAAAGAATATTTTAAAAGCTATTGGAAAAGAACCGCCCAGTAGACAAAGTTTGTTAGTTGATTCATTACTGATATGGTAAGATAGTAAGGACTGGAGAATAATAATATGAAATTGGATAATGATGTAATCACATTAATCAAATCTGCAGTTAAAACTGCTCATCTTGTTGGTATTGAACAGATGATTATTGAACAAGGCCGCATTCGTGCTGTCGATATTAATAAGACTGTTTTACTTTGTCACACCGAAAATATCCCAGAGCTTCCATTCGAAACTCTGGGATTGAGTCGTTTAAATATTTTTAGTTCAAGACTTTCAATTTTAGAAACACGTGATAAAATGTCAATTGATGCACGTCTTCGTGATGGTACTAATGTCGTTCATTCGCTACAAATTACTGGTGAAGGTACGAAAGTTGATTTTGCGTGCGCTAATCCTGAGAAGATTGAAGCCCCAAAAGGGATCGGTGAAGAATATCTCTATCGTATTGCCTTAACACCAGAAGCTGTTATGATGATGTCAAAAGCTCAAAGTGCAATGGATACCGACCTAGTCACTATTATTAGTAACGAAAATGGTGTTTCATTTGAAATGGTTGATAGCACAAATGATATTTTTTCATTTAAGTTCACAGATGATGTTACTGTTTTACAAGGTGACCTCGATACTTTTGTTTATAGATACCCTATAAAGACACTATTATCTTTGTTCAAACAAGATACAGAAGCTTCGTTTGATATTGGTCAACATGGTGTATTAAGATATAATGTTAATGGACTAAATGTAATGGTATTTCCAAAGGTGTAAGTGATGGAATTAAGAACAATTGAAAAATTCGTTGATGAAGAGTGGGTTGTAGCTAGAATGGAAGATCTTAAAGAAGGTGATAAATTTCGGATCTTTGAAACAGACTATGATCCTGAAGATACCGATCAGCCTCATTGGCATGATCCCAATACCCTAATTTTTGAAGGTGTTGCACTTTCAGATGCTTACTTCATTAAGAATAATGGTGTCTGGGGTATTGATGTCCATAAAGGCAACGAAGATGAGATGAAATATCTCGACGACTTAAAGGACGCATTAGATGAGCAAGAAAGTTAATTGGAAAGATAAAACAACTATTGAACAAGCTGTTCAAAAATCTACAAGTTATGCTGAAACCTTAAAAACACTAGGTCTAAAACCTGTTAGTGCAAACACTTCAACATTAAAGAAATATATTGCCCATCACGCAATTGATACTACACATTTTGATACAGGTGTTATTAAAGTTAAAGTATTAACTGATGAAGAACGTAATGATGATATACCAAGAGTAGAGATTGTTGGTGAAGTTCTTGATCCACATAAAGGTGTTGGAATAGAGCTTGATTGGAATGATGCATTTGTTCGTTTCTTGCGAGATAATGGATATACTGGTGCTAGTGATGATGCTGTAGTTCAATATTACATAACTCACTTAGCACAAAATATTGCTGAGCAAATGGAAACAGGTAAAAGTGAATTTGAAGGTTAATTATGTATAAAGTCAAAGTATATGTCAAACATGGTTACTATGAGTATGACGTCTCAGATATGGGACAAGCAATTGCTCACGGTGAAGCTATTATGTCATCACGAACATATCGTAGAAGTACTGGTGACGATTGTGTTGAAATTCATCCTGTATATAAAGTTAAAATTGAAGGTCCAGGTTTAAAATCTGAGTATCCTGATACATTTAAGAGAACATAATGAAACGTTTTTTAGTATTTGATATTTCGAATGTGTTATATAGAACCTTTTTTGCACATAAGGGTGAAGATGATCAAACTCTTGCTGGTTTAGCACATCACAAAGCTTTAACAACTTTGAACAAATACTTTAAAGCCTTTCGACCTGATAAAATTTTCATGACATTTGATCGTCCAAACTGGCGTAAAATCTATACCAAATCTGAAGACTGTTATACATGGAGAAAATATAAAGGACATCGTCGTCAAGACATGACACAAGCCCAGAAAGAAAAATATGAGTTATTTATGGAACATCTTAGTGATTTTGAAGAGATGATGCGTAAACACACTAGTGTTATTTGTTTAGCTTCTGAAGGACTAGAAGCAGATGACTTAATGGCTGGTGTTGCACAGCGTTTTGGTGATGAAGAAGATTATGAAATTATTCTTGTCAGTACAGATAAAGATTTAATTCAACTTCTTCGTGGTAAGAATGTTCGACTTATTAATCCTGAAAACGGTAAGGATCGTACTTTAGAAGATTGGGATAATAGTGCTGATTATTTTATCTTTGAAAAATGTTTCAGAGGTGATTCAGGAGATAATGTTCAAAGTGCATATCCAAGACTTCGAACTGCTAAAATTAAAAAAGCTTTTGAAGATCCTTTCTTTTGTGTTAATTTAATGAATGAAACTTGGACTAACGAAAATGGTGATGAGGTATTAGTAAAGAATTTGTTTGAAGAAAATAAATTGTTGATGGATCTAACAGCCCAACCTGATATTATTCGTGATAAAATGGATACTTGTATTGATGAAGGTATTATGAATCCTGGTTCATATTCCCACTTTCACTTTTTAAAGTTTTGTGGGAAATATGAACTTAAGAAAATATCGGAACAAGCAGAATTGTTTGTTCCGATGTTAAGTCGTTAAGCTTAAGCGTATGCTGCGGTTGGTGGTGTAAAATCTGCAGTCCAAACAGCTTCATCTGTAAAACGAATTTCATCAAAATAAGCATTCGTTTGCATCCACGATGCACTATTAGAATATCGACCACCAATACTAAAAGTTGTTGATGTTAAATTTCTTGTTGATGCAACTGTACCGGATTCTATTCCATTCTTAAATTGATATAATGTACCACTCGATCTAACTACAGCCCAGTGTGTCCACGTATTTAATGGAATACTGAGACCCGATAATAAATCTGCACCGCCACTACTTGATCCAACACCAAACTGTGTGGTTGTTCCATTCATGGATAACAACAGTCCTGCAGTTGTACCAACAGTTCCTGTGGCAAAGAATCCACCATTTGTTGCAGATGCTGTCATGTATACCCAAAGATCTATCGTAAAATCACCTGTACCTACATTAAACAATGCGTCCGAACCGTCAATTTTACTACCAGCATTAAACTTTATACTTGTACTACCGAATTTTGCTTGTTCTGTTGAGTGGTATATGCTAGCATTATATGGAGTTAGAGTAATTCCGTTTGTACTACTATCTGTAAACGTAGTAGACATATCAGTGGTGTCAGAATGTACTAATAATTGTATTGTACCAGGTCCGCTTGTTCCTACTGGATCACTATAAGCAGATGTAGGTGGTGTAAAACCACTAGTCCAAGTAGCTTCTCCCTTTAGGATATGCAATTCATCTATGTATCCTGTTGTATAGAAATCAGCATTCCAATCTCCAGTAAGATGTCTTGCTCTACCTATTGACATATGTGTACGTGATGTATCTGTAATAGTTGATGGAACTGTTCCAGAAGTATCTAAAACTCCATTAAGGAAAATATATGCAGTTGTTCCTCGTCTAGTTACAGCAACGTGATTCCACTGATTTAAAGGCACTGTTGTTGTCCCAAGTACATTTACTCCTGCACCTTGCGTTAGAAAGTAGATGTATCCTGATTGGTGGCCAACAACCCAACCATCAGATCCATATTGACTAGCTGAAATTAAATATTGATTTCCCGAGCTTGTTGGATAGTACCAAAAGTCAATTGTAAAATCTGATGAGCCCATTTGTAAATCATCTGTAATAGGTGTATACAAATAGTCATTTCCATCAAAATAGATACTTGTTGTACCAAACTTAGCTTGTGCAGTAGAGTGACTTGGATTGCCAGAAGCTGTAAATGAGTGACTATTAAAAGAGCTATCGGTAAAAACAGTACTGCCATTTGTTGTATTTGAATGCATCAATAATGCAACTTCCTTTAGACCAGCATTATAATGATCCAAAACTTGATCGGCCGTCAGTGCAAAGTCGTAAGCTGCAACTTCGTCAATTGTGCCTTGAAAGTGTGCACCATCATAACCTGTAGCATGACGTGCTACGTAACCAACCTGATCGCTTGTGTTTGCAGCAGTTGGAGTGTCACTAGCAACTAGAACACCATCAACATAGCCCTTACGATTTGTTCCATCCCAGGTCATAACTACATGATAGGTTTGACCAATATTAATTGTCGTACTATAGTTTAAATCGTTTTGATTAAAACCAAATCGAAATTGTGTACCAGTGGATGCCATACCAATAAAGAACTGTTGATGTTGTGATGTGTAACCAAACGTTACCATGATTTGTTCAGTAGGAAGTGCTGATGGTTTACACCAACATTCAATTGATTTTGCTGCTGAGCCAGTTGGAAAAACACCTGATGGAATAGATGCTACATCGGCACCAGAACTAAAGGTAACAGCTGTATCGCTAGTATCACCAGGAAGCAAAGAAACAGCTCCTAAAGTTGGACTACTAATATATGTACCATCATGACTATTACCTGAACTATCTGTCATGGTAGTTCCAGAACTATCGCCCATACGATAGTATATTAAAGGGGTATCTGCAATAATAGTATCAGAATAAATTCCAGTACTTCCACCGCCACCTTCACCTGCAGTGACGTAATATGGTGTACAAATAATTAATGGTGGCATTATCGGGCTCCTCCAAAGTATTCGACAGCATGTCCTTCTGTTACCATTTGTTCGTTGATGTTAACACCATCGATCATTATAGTTCCAAGAATGCGGCCATACTTACCTTTTTTATCCAAGGAAGTTTTGATAATAATCTCCTCAGCATTTTCAAGAATTGTTGTTAACCATACTTTTGCAGCTAGTCCTTTTTCTTTTTCGACTAAATCTCGTGTACGAGATTCTGGTGCATTAATACCATAAAGTCGAATTCGAGCATCGAAGTGAATATCAAAACCTAAATCTAATCTAACATCGATCGTATCACCATCAATAATCTTTTTTAATTCTGCTTTGTATTCATACATTTTCGTCTTCCTTTGGTGGTGTAGGTGGAGTCTTATCTTTGCTATTGAATATAATGTTAATATGGTGTAGATGGTGGAGTAAAGTTACTAGTCCAAGCAGCAACACCTTTTTGAATTCTCAATTCATCAATATACCCTGTAAAATCACGAGTATACTCATCTGAATAACCAATATGAAGTGGCACACCAGCGTCACCAATATTTCCTGACACTCCAGTCCACGAATTTTGTAATACTCCATCTTTAAAAATATATAAATTGCTACTATCATCGCGAACTGCTGCTACATGTGTCCAAACATTCGTAGACATTGTACCAGCTCCCCAACTCCAGGCGTCATTGATTGCAAAGTATATAATAGGCTGAAAATGTAACATCCAATTTGTTCCATAACTTAAAGGAACTGGTGCTCCACCTGTATAATAAAACCAACCATCAACTGTAAATGCACCAGTATCAAACTGAAAGTCTGTACTATTTGGAATTGCTAATTGATCCGAAGTTGTTAAACTAATAGATGTGGCACCAAATTTTGCTTGTGTTGTACTATGTGTTGGTGTTCCATTGTCAATATTAATGGTATGCGTACTAGAGCTACTATCAGTAAATGTCGTTGACCCATTCGTTGTATCGGAATGTATTAATAATACAGTATTTGGATCTACACCACCAGTTGATGCAGCAATATAGGGGTTACATATAATTAAAGGCATTATTCATCTCCTTCTTTTGGGGGTATAGGGGGAGTTTTATCTTTGCTACCATTCCAATAAGCAGGACCTCGACTAAAGTCTTTGCTACCTTTTCCGTATAATCCAAATACAGCAGCTGATGCACCAACAATGACACCAACCAAACTTGTTAAAGATGTAGGGGGACCAATAATATCAATTACACGACAAGCTACTTCTTGGGCTTCAACTAGCTTTTCACCATGATCGAGGAGTACTTTTAATACGTTTGGATCACATGTAATTTTTTCAACATTGCCCTGTGACAAGAAGATATAAACCATGTATCCTACTAAGTAACTATAACCAGCAAGAACTGCTCGTGGAATAACGCGATAAGCATCAATTATTTCAGCACCAGCCAACATAATTTTACGAAATTTATGTAGTCGATCATCAAATTTAGACATTTTGAACTCCTTTTTAAATGTATAAATATTTATTAATTAGGAGGTTCTTTATGGCAGCTTTACCAGCAGCCCGTATGGGTGATCCTTTTGCTGATGGTGATTTTATAGCCCAAGGCAGTGGGGATGTTATGATTAATGGGATTCCAGCAGCTCGGCTAGGAGATCCAACAACAGGGCATGGTCCACCACCATGCTTTTGGCCACCTACTCTAATTGATAAAGGATCAGGTAGTGTGTTGATTAATGGTATTCCAGCAGCTAGAATGACTGATACTCATGCTGTCCATTGTTGTGGACCAGCATGTCACAACTCTATGATTGTACAAGGTAGTGGAGACGTTTTAATTGGCTAATTACGAATATAAACCTAAGTTTGTTCCTGGACCTGCACCATGCCGAATTAAATCTTACACATTAAAACGTGGAAGATTAACAATTGGTGGTACATTTTTTCGTACAAAACAATTAGGTAGTCATACACCTCAAATTCAATGTAAGTGGCTTACAAATGATTTAGATGGAAGTTTACAGCCTATTGGAACTGTAAATTATACAACAGATCAGCTTTATGTTAAAAGTGTCGAATTACACATTTGGGGCAATGATAAAAGTGGTGTTGCTTACGATAACACATACTATGCTTTACAAGAGTATGATCCATCATTAATACCGCCTGAAAATATTGAAATTATTGGATGGACTAATGCAATTCCATCTTTACGTAGTCGAGTTAATTCTACTGATCCATTAGTTTCAATGCCAACTACAGATATTCAAGCAAATTACGATTCCATAAATGAAGAATATATTTCAATTTTTGGTCCAGTACTCATAGTCCCGGGTGTTAGTGCTCCAACTTCACCTGCTGCTATTGCGTCTATTCGAACAGGGCCAAACAAAACGTTAATTAATATTTCTCAAACCGAAACTGAAAATCTTGATGATGGGTCTTTACATGAAGTTAATAGCTTATATGAATGGACTGGATTTGATTGGATTCCCTCCTAACTCCTGGTAACCCAGCCTTTTTTTATTGTAAATATTAATAAATTAAGCTACACTATTATTTGGAGATTATACCAATGCAAATGCGAGATTCCTCTTACCCACACATTAAATGGTTAGAATTACATGATGATGGGGTCATGACTGAGTGTGCAGTTATGAAAATTGATAAAACTAATAATGATGTATTTTTCTTCCCACTTTCTGCATTAGATGATATTGACAAGCGTCGTTTAGTCGAAATTGTTACAAGTCGCAATGCTACAATGTTTGAGTTGTGGGATTTGATGAAAAACATCACTTTAAAGAATGGTGTTAATGCACTATCTTATTTCCACCAACTTGTTAAAGTTCGTACTTCTGGTGGTAAGATTATTGACTTGACTTCTGGTCAGCGTGGTGTTGTTATGGAACGTAAAGTTGCACCAACTAATGCACCTGCACCTGCAGTCGCGCCAAAAACCGGTCGCAAATCTACGAAAAAAGCTTAAGAAATTCAAATAGCTTAATTTAAAAAGGGGACTTTAGTCCCCTTTTTTATTCTTTAAATTAAACTAACTGTTAGAGTATAATTAATAGTTAATGTTCGATTTGCTGTCTTCAAGACAGGATTGAAAATGACATGAGTTAACATACGCTCACCTTCCTGATCAGGATTTAACGCATCATTTTGAACACCTGCATCTTCTCCCATCACTGGATTTTCTAACGTATTAAAATCTAATAGTCCAGGAATAGCAGCACCAGGATCACCTGCAAATAGTGGGTATGGAGCACTACCTGTTGCAGTATAGTGTCCCAATTCTATTTCAGAAGCAGCCCCAGTTGTCAAACTACGGAAACGAAATTTTTGATGATTAACATAAGTTGCACCAGAGTTACCCAATTCTGCTATTGAACTGCTTGGTGGTAATTGTGCGTTAATTTTGCTTAATAAGTCAGTGTATGTGATAATACCACCAGTACCAGCACCAGTATTAAAAGTGATATTTGACAACGAAGAACCATCAATACCAATTTGAAAAACATAATCAGTATTAACTAATAAACCTGTATCTGATGATAATGTTTTCTGACCAATATCAACATCTTGATAACCTGCTGTTGCACTTAATGGGCGACCAGATGTAAACAATCCAATCTCATCAAACATAAAGGCAGATTCTGTGTTTGTACCAGCTGAGCTTTCAGATAAGAACTGTCCAGAAGGCTCACCAGCATTGATTGTAACTTGGATACGGACTTCAGAGAGTGTACCAACAGGACGTGAAACAACACCAGGACCATCTACGTTATGTGCAGTAAATGAAGGGTCTCCAGATGGGTTTGTACCAGCACCTGACCCAAAATCTGGGTTTTCTGTTTCAGCACCACCAACATTGATATTTTCATTGATAACTTCAGAATAAGTTTCATTATATAAAGTAGACTTCCACTGAACACCATCATTTACACCATTGTTTGGATCATTAAATGTAACTTGTTGAGCAGCATCTACAACAGTACCACCATTACCGAAGCCCATACGATGTATAAAGAAATTGTTTTCGTTAGAAAGGGCACGGGCAATTACCCTAGACATATTTTCGGGGTGAATTGCATTGTCTTTATCCACCAAGATATTACCAAGATCATCTTCAATTTTTAAATGACCTTTAATATGGATTGGCAATGGTTCTTTCATTTGGTATCTCCTTAATTTAAAACTTATACAAAGATTGCAAGGAACTCGTCTTGGAACATCATTACACTACCACGAGGTCGACCGTACTTATGTCGGAAAGCCGTAAACGACATAAAAGCATCTTTTTCTCCAGTACTGTCAAGAATTGAGATTACGCGACGTTGTGCTTCATTCCAAGTTATTCGTTCAGCATACTGTAATACATCCATCGTGTGTCTACTTGGTGGAGCCTCGACGTGTGGAAATCCTTCATCATCCAATATCCAAGCTGCTTGAGGTTGAACAGATTCCTTTAATATTTCATTTAATTTCATGAATATCTCCTGGTAATATTTCATGTATTTATAACGATTTACCTAACGTTAAAACACAAAAAGGGCACCTAAGTGCCCTTTAAGTTAGCTATATAATTGAAAATATTAAGCTAGTGTGCCAGCCAAAGTCCAACACAACTTATCGTGTGTTGCATCAGCAGTTGCAGGTGCTTCTACAGTTAGAATGTCTCCAATAGCAAGCGATTGCTGTGTAGAGAATGTAAAAGTAGCAATTGTACCAGAAGATGCCCAATCTAATGAACCAACGGATGAACCATTGATTTTGATTGGATAACTTGCAGCACCCGTTGTTGCAACTTCACTTTCTGCATAACTACCAGTCAAACTAGCAGGTAATGTAAAAGCTCGTGTAACACTCAAGCGCATTAATACGGCACCGTCAGTAGGCATGCTTAATGTACTACCAGCGACGTCATAGAAACCACCTTGGACAGCGTCACCACTAACATTTTTAGTAGCACCAGCACTATCAAGTAGTGTAATTGTATCCATTAACATTTTAAAAATCTCCTTAAAATTAACCTATAACGTGTGCCCACCCTGTTTGTGAGCTTGAAAATGTAACTGTTATTGTATTATCGTCTGTTGCTTCAATTGACAAAGGAATAATCTTTTCAAGGTTACCACCATTATCAATAAAAACATCAACAGCCACAGCATCTGAATTTAAGTTGTGGCTAATTGTCCAAGTAGTGCTACCACTTACTTGTTCATGATCATAAGTTTGCATTTATAATCTCCTTAAGCCACATATGCAACACCAGATTGTGCTGTCGAAAATGTAATTGTAACTATTTCTGTACTAGTTGCTACCACACTTGTTGGTAGAATTTTTGTTATTGTACCACCTACATCCACCCAACAATCTACAACAGGAGCATTTGTACCCAAATTATGAGTAATGGTCCAAGTTGTCGATGCAGATGTTTGCGAATGTCTATGTCCTCGTGCTTGCTCGTAACTCATATCTATCTCCTTAAATAAATTTCACATAGCCTACTTTCGTAGTACTAAATGTAATCGTAGTCTGAAAGACTGAATCGTGAACAACTGAAGCAGGTAGAATTTCTTCTGAGCCTACAAATACCCGTACAATCGGATAATAACCTAACCCATGTTCGATAACCCAAGAACTTGATAATGTTGTTTGATGGTATTCGTATGATACTGCACCTTTTGAAGTACCACTAATATCACCATACATTATAACTGCTCTTCCAGTCATAGCCGTTGATAGTGTAACTGTAACAACGTTATTGCTTGTTATGGCTACATCATCAGGAATAATTAATTTATAATTTGAATCATAAATTTGAACAATGGGAGAAGTAGAATTAAGATTGTGTGTGATTGTCCAAGTGGTTGAAGACGCACTTTGAACATGTGTATATGTATTAATCTCATTAGTTAATGGTACCCAAATTGGTCTACCACTACTAATTTCAGCTGCAATCCATACTCGCTTATTAACGAAGACTACTCGACCAGCAGTTGCTGTTTCAGGAAACCCACCTGTTGAGTCTAGTATTGGCGCGCAAGAAGCTTGAAACGCCATATCTCCATAATTTTTCATTAATGCTTCCTTGTCCGTAAAAAAGCTGAATCTGTACTATTTATAATATAGCCCCCAGATTAGGGGGCTATATTAAATCCTAGTTATTAAGCGCCTGCATTAACACCCATAACAATAACACGACAGTCGATTGCAGTGTTAAATGTTACGGTTAATTGAGTTGTAGAGTCGAAGGTAATCGATTCAGGAATAATTACCTGATCGGTACTATCAACAATTGTAACAACACAATACTGTTGGCCAAGGTTATGCGTAACAACATGAGAAGTAGCTGGGCTACCACCTTCTGTTGTTGTACCCATTGTAAAGCCAGACGTACCTGCAGCTGCGTTAGTAGTATCACCTTCAATAACTGCAGTAACCGTTACACTACCCGTATTATCTACAGCAGTGAATGCTGCATGAGCATTTACAACACCATAAATTGCGGTTGCTACGGCGTTAACACCATCGTTGGTTGTAATTGCAATTTCACCACCTAGAGTTTTACCTGCAGGAGCTGGATCAGTTGCTGAACCACCGGAAGTATTAATCCAGAAGTAGTAATCAACACCTGTTGAAGAAAGCAAAAAGTATGTACCATCTAAGCTATCAGAAACATCAGCAACTGGTGTAATTGTGCTAACTTCTGAAACCATTGAGCTATCATAAGCATGATAGATTTTACGATTGACAAAGTTTGTGCCATTACTAACTAATGTTTCCCCACCTGTTGTGCTTGTAGCTGTAACATTTGACAAATCATTAATAGCAGCATTCAAGCTAACTGTAACAGTATCTGTCGCAGCAACAACTGTATCAATACCTGTACCACCAGCGATAGTCAATGTATCACCTAGAGCAGTTGTTTCCGGCGTACCAGTATCAGCAGCTAATGTAATTGAGCTGTTAACTAAATCAGCATTAACAATTGAACCTGTCAAATTTAATTTACTATATGCAATTGCAGCAGAAGCATTAACATCAGCATCAACAATAACGCCAGTTCCAATAGCTGCTACCCCAGAACTATCAAGAGTAACATCCCCCGACATTGCAACTGAAGTAGGAACATTTGTACCATTACCAACAATAATATTACCAGCTGTTAATGCAGCTAATTTACTAAAATCAATTGCGGCTGAAGCACTAATATCAGCGTTAACAATTACTCCAGTACCAATTGATGTTACCCCAGTATTGGAAATTAACACGTCCCCAGACATTGCAACTGCGGTAGGATCACCAGTTGTAGCAGCACCAACAATGATATTACCATCACCAATTGTAGCTAAGTTAGCAAGAGTAATACCGCCAGCTAACATTGTGTTTGTAATTCCAGCAGCTTTAACCTGCAACGTATCAACGTTGATTTCAATTGAAGAATCGTCAACATTGACAGACAAAGCAGATCCACCGCCGCCAGCTAAACCAGCACCAGCAACTGAAGTATTCAATTCTGTACCAGTAACACCACCAGCTGAAATATTCAAACCAGAAGCACCTTGTGTCAAGGTTGAACCATTCAACAACAAGTGTAATTTACCACCCGTTGTTGTAACTCGATCTGAACCTGTAGAGGTTAGAATAATTGCGCCAGTTGCTGAATCATACAAATCGATACCAACCTCATCGGTAGGTAATTCAACAATACCTGCACCTAAATTAACATTAAGCACGTTACCTGAATAGGCTAAACCAACTCCTGCAGAAATTGCAGCTGGACCAGTAATTTCTGTCCAACTATTACCTTCATAAGAGTATAAGTATGTATGACCATAATGAGCACTATCCGGGTCGCTTGTATTAACAGTTAAACCGTCAATATTACCACCAAGAATTAAATCAAAGTCAGTCAACACTGTTAACATATCCGTACCACCCGTAGAGGTAGGAATGATTGTCACATGGCTAACACCATCATCAGCCGCAATATGGATATGTCCATCAGGAGATACCAATGTTGCAGTTGCAGTACCAGACAAATCTGTGTTCATCTCTGAGACCAAACTTGTAAATGTTTGTGCTGCTGAACC